>DASVEQ010000157.1:0-7751 GCA_036380455.1 Candidatus Limnocylindria bacterium
AGCTCCACCGGCCGCCCGGAAGCCTGGACCAGGCCGATCGCCTCGGCCGTCTCGCGGAGGGCCGCCTCCTGGGGATCGGCTTCCAGGTCGAACAGGCTGGCCAGCATGTTCTCCATCTGCAGGATCGTGTTCGTCTTCAGCACATAGATCGGCACGCCGTTCGACTCCGCGTCGCGCAGCGCCGCCGGCTTGCGCTTGTAGTAGTTCCGGAGCGTGACGACCGCATCGGCCTCTTCGAGGTCGCGCGCCACGGTGACCGGCACGCCCAGCTCGCGGACCGCCTGTTCGAGGCGCTTGCGGCTGACGCCGAAGGCGAAGACGCTCATCGGCCGCGCGCCCTGCGCCCGCTGCGAGGCCGGGCGCTGCGCTCCGATCGGACGGTTCACCGAGGCCTCGTCGTCCATCTCGGCCAGCGCCTGCTCGAGCTCGAGTCGGGCGTCGCGCTCCGTCGGCGCCGTCGCGCCGGACAGGCGTTCACCGGGCATCGTGCGCTGACCGCGGCCGGCGCTCGCTGACTCGCCACCGAAGGTGCCCGACGCCGGGCCGTTGCCACCGGGGAGCGGTCGCAGCCCACGCTCGTAGCGGTTGCCGCCACCACGTCCGGAACGGCCGAAGGCGCCGAAGCCGCCGGTCGGCTCGAGCGGGGCAAAGGTCGGGTTCCCGGCCGGCGTCTCGCTGATGCGGTAGTCGTACTTCGTCTGCGCCTTCAGCTCACCGCCGTCGTCGCGGTAGCGCGCCTCGGGCGGAACCATGTGACCGCGGAGGATGGCGTCGACCGTCTCGGCCACGTTGCGGTGGACGATGACGCTGTCGCGCTCGACGATCTCCACCAGCACGTCGAAGGTCGGCGGCGCCTTGCGCTCCAGGACCGTCTTCTGCGTGCCCCGCCGGCGCGCCTCCTCGTCGCCGAGGGTCACCGGCTGGATGCCGCCGACGAGGTCCGACAACGTCGGGTTCAGCATCAGGTTGTCGAGGGTGTTGCCATGCGCCGTGCCGACCAGCTGCACGCCGCGCTCGGCGATGGTGCGCGCCGCCCCGGCCTCGAGCTCGGTGCCGATCTCGTCGATGACGATGACCTCGGGCATATGGTTCTCGACCGCCTCGATCATCACACCGTGCTGCTCGGTCGGGGTGCGGACCTGCATTCGCCGCGCGTCGCCGATGCCGGGGTGCGGGATGTCGCCGTCGCCCGCGATCTCGTTGGAGGTATCGACGACGATCACCCGCTTGCCGAGATCATCGGCCAGGACGCGGGCGACCTCGCGGAGCATCGTCGTCTTGCCGACGCCCGGGCGGCCGAGGAGCAGCACGGACTGCCCGGCATCCACGATGTCGCGGATGATGTCGATCGTCCCGAACACCGCGCGGCCGATGCGGCAGGTGAGGCCGACGACCTTGCCGGAGCGATTGCGAATGGCGCTGATGCGGTGGAGGGTGCGCTCGATCCCGGCCCGGTTGTCATCGCCGAAGACGCCGATGTGGTCGATGACGTGCGCGATGTCGGCATCGGTGATCTCGCGGTCGAGGAGGTCCTCCTCGCCGGTCGTGAAGCGAGCCTCCGGCCGGCGGCCCAGGTCCATCACCACTTCGAGCAGGTCGGTCCGGTTCGCGAGGCCGCGCAGCCGATCGCAGATCTCGGGCGGCAACGCCTCCATCAGGGCGTCGAGGTCGTCAGTGGTCTCGCGGCGTGCCATGCGTGCCTGCCCCTCTCGTGTCCTCGTCACCGGGTCGTCACCGGCATCATCGCCGGTTGGCGGACCTGCGCTCGCACCTCGCGCACAAGGAGCGTCACGCGGCCGATCGGCTCGAAGCCGGTCGCTTCTGCAGCGCGCATGCCCGTCGTCTCATATGTTCGCACCGGAGACAGGATCCCCGCACCGATCCCCTCGGTGCCGACGCGGAGGAGTGCGGCGCGCAGGAAGCGCGCGCCATCGGTTCCCTCGCGCACCAGGAAGCGAAGGTAATGCGGACCCCCGCGGCAGGCGCCGTGCTGCACGAATCCGCCGGAGCGCTGCTCCGACGGGAGCAGCCAGGCGTTCACCTCGCTGAAGTGGAGGATCGGGTTGAGAGCGGAGCGGGGCACGATCGCCTCGTTGCCGACCGACTCCCAGTCCGCCGCGTTGTAGCCCTCGATGCGCGCGATGGCCGGTGGCGTGCTGTGGGTCCACAGATCGAAGAGGTGCCACGCGTCCGGTGCGCCGGCCGCCTGCAGCTCCGGCAGGTCCGGGGCGCCGTCGCGGGGGGTCCGGCCGCTCCGGTCGCGGCTCACCAGCTGGCGGAGCCAGGACCGCGGGCCGCGCACCGCCTCCGGCGGCCGCCACCAGATCTCCTCCTGCGCGTATGCCATGAAGCGTGCCTGTCCGAACAGCTCGAGGTTCTCGCGCACGTCGGCGCAGGCGGCGTGGATGCGCGAGACATCGTGACGCTCCGCCTCGTCGACAAGCGCTCCGAGCAGCGCCCAGCGCACCTCGCCGGCCATCGGGCTGGCCGCGGCGTCGAGCTCGGTGATCACCCAGTCCTCGCGGTGCGGCTCCTCGACCGCCCGGCAGCTTCCGACGAGCTCCCCGTCGACCTCGGCCACGAGGTGAACCGACGGCGCTCGCAGCGGCAGCCAGGAGGGAATGAGCGCCGAAAGGCTGATGCGTGGCGACTCCGACGTCGGGGCCGGCACTCCGAGGCTGCGGCGATGCGCGTCGGTCGAGGTGTGGACGCGCCGCGAGAGGTCGGCCAGCGCCTGCCGGTCGGTGAGGCGTGCGGTGCGGATCGTCCGCTCGGCGTCGATCACGCGGGGTTCGTCGCTTCCTCCGCGACGAGCGCCGCCAGCAGCCGATGCATCCGCCGGTCGGCGGTCAGCTCGGGGTGGAAGGCGGTGGCCAGCACACGACCCTGGCGGACGGCGACCGGATGCCCGTCGGGGTCGCGTGCCAACACCTCGACGCGCGGACCCACCGAGGTGACCATCGGCGCGCGGATGAAGATGCCGTGCAGCGGCGCTTCGCCGAGCGCGGGCATGTCGAGGTCCGCCTCGAAGCTGTCGAGCTGGCGGCCGTAGCCGTTGCGACGGACCTCGAGGTCGAGGAGACCGAAGACCGGCTCCTCGTCGTCGGCCATCCGCTCCGCGAGCAGGATCATGCCGGCGCAGGTCCCGAGCATCGGCGCTCCGCGCCGGGCGAGCGCCGCGATCGGCTCGCGCAGGCCATACGCGTCGATGAGCCGGCGCATGGTGGTCGACTCGCCGCCCGGCAGGATCAGGGCGTCGAGATCGACGAGGTCGCGCGGGAGGCGCACCTCGACGGGGTCGCCGCCGACGTCGCGGATGGCGGCGACGTGCTCGCGGACGGCGCCCTGCAGGGCGAGCACCCCGATCCGCGGACGGCGGGCCTCGCGGTCGTCCACCGGATCGTCCCCTACCAGCCGCGGACGGCCAGGCGCTCCTCGGGGGGAATCTCGCCCGACGACTGTCCGCGCATCGGCTCGCCGAGTCCGGTGCTGACCTCGACGAGGATCTCGGGGTTGTCGTAGTGGGTGGCGGCCTTGACGATCGCCCTGGCGTAGCGCTCCGGGCTCCCGCTCTTGAAGATCCCGGATCCCACGAACACGGCCTGGGCGCCGAGTTGGCGCATGAGGGACGCGTCGGCTGGCGTGGCGACGCCGCCGGCACAGAAGTTGGGGACCGGGAGCTCGCCGAGCTCGGCGGTCTGCTTCACCACCTCGTACGGCGCGCGCAGCTCCTTGGCCGCAGCGAACAGCTCGTCGGGGCGCATCGACTGCAGCTGGCGGATCCCCTTCTGGACGGCGCGCATGTGGCGCACGGCCTCCACGATGTCGCCGGTCCCCGCCTCGCCCTTCGTCCGGATCATGGCCGCCCCCTCACCGATGCGCCGCAGCGCCTCGCCGAGATCGCGGCAGCCACACACGAACGGCACGCGGAACCGGTGCTTGTCGATGTGGTGCTCCTCGTCGGCCGGCGTGAGCACCTCGGACTCGTCGATGTAGTCGACCTCGAGCGCCTCGAGGATCTGGGCCTCGGCGAAGTGGCCGATGCGGCACTTCGCCATGACCGGGATGCTCACCGCCTCCTTGATCTCGGAGATGAGCTTCGGGTCGCTCATGCGCGCCACACCGCCGAACTTGCGGATGTCCGACGGCACGCGCTCAAGCGCCATGACCGCGACGGCGCCCGCCTCCTCGGCGATCTTCGCCTGGTCCGCGGTCACGACGTCCATGATCACGCCGCCCGCGAGCATGCGGGCCAGCCCGACCTTCGTGGCCCAGGTACTTCGTTCGATGGTGGTCATTCGTGTTCCTTGCGCAGCACCGATGCGGCGCCCTGCGCGCGCTCGGGGTTCAGGCCCGCATTCTACCCCCGCAGGGCGTTCGGACCACCTCGGACTCCTTGGCGCCGATCGATGCGCGATTCGTTCACACCAGCACGTCGTGGCGTGCGGATCCGACGACGAATCGGCGAGTCTGACGCGCGAGGGGTCTGGGAGCGCTGCTCCGGTGAGCCGATCGCCGATCCGTGCGCGAAACCGCGCCGCGGCGCCGCCCGGCGTGCACGATTCGCCGATCGATGCTCGGTTCGTCGAAATCACGCGCCTCGTGGCCATTGGTATGATCGCGCGTAGGAAGGCGCACGAACGATGATCAACGCAGCTGTCCTGGTCCTGAACCAGAACTACGAACCGCTCAACGTCTGCGACATCAGGCGCGCCTTCCGGCTGCTCGGGGCGGCGAAAGCCGAGCTGCTGGCGAAGAACCATCAGCTGATCCGCACCCCGACGATCGAGATCCCGGCGCCGTCGGTGATTCGCCTCCAGTACCACGTGAAGCGTCCGCAACCCCGCGTGAAGCTCAGCCGCCGCGAGGTGTTCGTGCGCGACCGGCACACGTGCCAGTACTGCGGCACCACCAGCCGCGACCTGACCATCGACCACGTCATGCCGAAGCACCGGGGTGGCCGCCACGAGTGGGAGAACCTCGTGGCCGCGTGCCGCGGCTGCAACCACCGGAAGGGTGGCAAGACGCTGTCCGAGGCGCGCATGCACCTGAAGCGCGAGCCCCGGGCACCGCGCGCCGACCTCCGCTACCTGTTCGGCTCGTATCTCGCCGACGAGCGTAACGGCGCCTGGCGCACCTACCTCTTCCTGGAGCCGATCAGCCGGCCACCGTCGCCACCCGCGAGCTGACGGAGGGCCCGTGGCGCACGAGCCCGCCCAGCTGACCTACCCCGAGCTTCCCGCCGACGTCGAGCGCGTGCTCGCGACACTCATCGACGCCGGGCACGAGGCGGTGCTGGTTGGCGGTGCCGTTCGCGATCATCTCCTCGGCCTGCCCCACGGCACCTGGGACTGGGACGCCGCGACCTCAGCGTCGCCGGAGGAGGTCGCGGCACTGTTCGCCGACAGCGCCTGGGAGAACCGCTTCGGCACGGTGACGGTCCGTGGCCTGCCGCCGGTCGAGGTCACCTCGTTCCGCGCGGAGGGCGGCTACCGGGACGCCCGGCGGCCGGATGAGGTGCGCTTCGGGGTGTCGCTTGCGGAGGACCTCGGCCGTCGCGACTTCACGATCAACGCCATCGCCTGGATCCCGATCGACCTCGCCGCCCGCCGCGGCCGCCTCGTCGACCCGACCGGAGGCGTGGCCGACCTCCGTCGCCGCATCCTCCGCACGGTCGGCGATCCTCGTGCCCGCTTCGGCGAAGACGCTCTCCGCCTGATCCGCGCCGCTCGCCTGGCCGCTCGCTTCGACCTCTCGCTCGAACCGGAGACCGAAGCTGCTGTGCGCGAGCTCGCCCCGACGGTCGCCGGCGTCTCCGGTGAGCGGATCCGTGACGAGCTCTCCCGCATCCTCGGCATCCCTGACGCGCCGTCGCGCGGGCTCGCCATGCTGGAGCGACTCGGCCTGTTGGCGGTGATTCTCCCGGAGGTGGCCGCCCTCCGCGGCATCCCGCAGGCGAAGGCCGTTCCGGGTGACGCCCTCGACCACACGTTCGCGGCGGTGGACGCCGTGCCCCCGGACGCCCCCGGTGACACCCGGCTCGCCGCCCTCCTCCACGACATCGGCAAGGCGACGACCCTGGCCGACGGGCACTTCTTCGGGCACGAGGAGGTCGGCGCCCGGCTCGCGCGCCGCGTCCTCGACCGCCTCCACGTCGCGCGATCACGGGTCGATCGGATCGCGGCAGTCATCGAGCACCACATGTATGCCTACGAGCCGGCCTGGACCGATGCGGCCGTTCGTCGGTTCATCCGCCGCCTGGACACCATCGACCGCGAGCTCCTCTTCGCCCTGCGCCGGGCCGATGACCGGGCGTCCGGCGTCGCCGAGGAGGGGGAGCGCCACCAGCGCGAGCTCGAGCGACGGATCGACGCGGAGCTCGAGCAGCAACCGGAGCTGCTCATCGGCCGCCGTCTGGCGGTCGACGGCCACGACCTGCAGGCGGAGTTGGGGCTGCCACCGGGCCCATCCGTCGGTGCCCTCCTCGACCGTCTGATGGAGTCGGTGCTCGACGATCCGGGCCGCAACCAGCGTGCGACGCTCCTGGCCCTTGCCCGCGAGATGGCGGGCCAGCGGTGACGCCACGCACCGGCACGCCGTATCGGTCCCCCCTCGCCGGCAGACAGCGAAGGGGACGCTGCTACAATCGGCCGTCCGGACCATGTCTGGATCGCCATCATCGATCGCTGCAACCGAGCGGAGGGACCGCGCTCCGATGACCGCCAGCGCGCGTCGGGCCGTCCGGCTCGAGCACCGGCTGACCCAACCCACCGCGTCGCTCGACGACCTCGAGGCGGCGGTGGCGCTCGCCTCCGAGCACGAGCTCGCGTCCCTGACCGTCAACCCTTGGCTCGTGAAGGCCGCGAAGCGCCAGCTGGGGCGCTCGCGGGTCACGCTGGGAACGGTCATCGGCTTTCCGCACGGCAGCCAGGTGCTGAGCGTGAAGGCGTTCGAGGCGTCGAAAGCCCTCGAGCAGGGCGCGACGCAGATCGACTTCGTGCTCAACGGTGGGGCCCTGGCGTCAGGTGACGACGAGATCGTCTTCAACGATATGCTCGCCGTGGTCGACATGGCGCACTCGGCGCTGGCTGCCGCCGGCGTGATCATGGAGCCGGATGTCGCCCTGACCGAGGAGCTCGTCCGCCGGGCCTGCCGTCTCGCCGAGCGCGCCGGCGCCGACTACGTGGTCACCGGCCCGGGCCAGGCAACGGCCACCGCCACGGTGGCGCGCACCCGCGTGCTGCGCGACAGCGTGGGTCCCCGGATCGGCGTGAAGGCCGCCGGACGATTCCGCACGATGGACCAGGTCGAGGAAGCGACGAGGGCCGGGGCGACGCGGATCTCCACACGCCTGACCGCGGTCCTCGCCCGCCTGTTCGCCGCCAGCGACCCGACCGTGCCGGCTCCCGCGGCGGCACGCTGATGCGGCGGAGGAACGTGGATTGAGGCTGCTCGTCGTCGGTGGTGCCGGCTACGTGGGCTCGACGAGCGTCGAGCGGTTCGTGGAGGGAGGCCACCAGGTCGTCGTCTACGACAACCTGTCGAGCGGGCACCGGGCAGCCGTCCCTGACGGCGCCGACCTGGTGATCGGTGACCTCGCCGACCGTGCTCGTCTGCAGTCCATCCTGGCCGACGGGGTCGATGCCGTCCTCCACTGTGCGGCCCGATCCCTCGTCGGCGAGTCGATGGTCGATCCGGGCCTGTACTACCGCACGAACGTCGCCGGCGGCGTGGAGCTGCTGGAGGCCATG
>DASVEQ010000158.1:0-29343 GCA_036380455.1 Candidatus Limnocylindria bacterium
AGAGCCGCTCCGGTGCAGATCGTCCAATGTGCAGGACGCAGAGTGGGTTCGGGCCGAACGGACGCCGATGCTAGGATGGAGGTCCACCGCGGAGAAGGATGTCCCTGGCTCCGCGCACCCGTTCCACCTTGAACCCACACCGAACCCGTAGCGTGTCCGAGATGCCTGCCACCCGACTTCCGATCATCGGCTATCCGCTCACCCAGACGCCACATGAGGGCGTGCTGCGGGCGGCGCTCGCTGCCGTCGGATCGGCCCTCGAGACCGAGGCCTGGGAGCGGCGTCCACACCAGCTGGCCGATGCGCTCCGCGAGGTGAAGGACGGCGAGGATTTCGCCGGCGCCCTCGTCGCGTCGCCCCACAAGGAGAAGGCTCCCCCGCTCTCCGATGCGCTCTCCGACGACGCCCGGATCAGCGGCGCAGTGAACGTCTTCGTCCGCGACGAAGGGCGCCTGCGCGGCCACAACACCGATGCCGACGGCATCCGCCACGGGCTCGAGTCGATCCTGCCGCGCGTGAAGGGCAAATGGCCGAAGAACGCGGTGGTCCTCGGGGCCGGCGGCGGTGCGCGGGCGGCGGTGGCCGTCCTCATCGGCGGGGGGTTCCAGCACGTCGCCGTCCTGAACCGGCACCTCCACAAGGCGGAGTCGCTGGTGAGCCACTTCTCGCGCAGCGCCCGTCACATGGAGCTCCGTGCGCGCCCGTGGCACGACGCGATCATCGAGGCCGAGCTGGCACGTGCCGAACTGCTCATCAACGCCAGCGGCATCGGCATGGAGGAGGGTGAGTCGCCGATCCCGACCGAGCTGCTGCCGGTCGAGCGATTCGTGCTCGACCTGGTGCTGACGGCCGCGGCGACGCCGCTGATGGAGCAGGCGAGGGAGCAGGGCGGGACGGTCGCGAACGGCCAGGGCGCGTTCCTCGCGTCCACCGCCGCGACCGTGAAGCTGCTCACCGGCAGCGCCCCAGCCACGGACGCGCTCCGCGCCGCCCTGGCCGCCGAGCTCGGGGTGCCGGAGGAATGGCTCGCCGTCGTCGGCGACTGAGCTGATGATGCGCCGGCGCCGCCGCGACGTTTCCAGCATGAGCGAGGCGTGAACGACGAGGGTGGCGTCGACGCTCGGCTGGCCGAACGGATCGGGCTCGGCCAGACCGAGGCGCTCGGCGAGCTGTACGACCGGTATGCGTCGACGGCCCTCGCCACGGCGCTTCGCGTAGTCGGGAGTCGAGAGGAGGCGGAGGACGTCGTGCACGAGGCATTCGTGGCCGTGTGGCGGAAGATCGACCGCTTCGAGGCGGAGCGCGGATCGCTGCGCGCCTGGCTCATGACCGTGGTCCGCAACCGCGCCATCGACCGCGTCCGGGCGCGACGTCCCCGCATCGACCTCGACGACGCCGACGAGCGGTCGCTGCTGCGCACCGGCCCGAACCCGACCTGGGAGGCGGCGCTGGCCCGAGCGTCCGGCTCCGAGATCCAGGCCGCGCTCGCGTCCCTCCCCGACGAGCAGCGCCACGCGGTGGAGCTCGCCTACTTCGAGGGATACACCTACCGCGAGGTGGCCGAGCTGACCGGCGTGCCCCCCGGAACCGCGAACGGACGCCTGCGCCTCGCCCTCGCCAAGCTCCGCGAGGCGCTCCAGGGATCCAGCGGTGCACCGTTGGCAGCGAGCGAGCCGATTCTCAGCGAGGAGAGCGGCCGATGACCTGCGAGCGGCTCGACGAGCTGGCGGCGTCCTACGCGCTGGGCGCCGTCCCGCCCGACGAGGAGCGGGCGATGAGCGAGCACCTCGCGACCTGCGACCAGCCGCATGCCGACGCCCGCGAGCTGATCGGGGCCGCGGGCCTGCTGCCGGCGGCGCTGCCGCCGATGGAGCCGTCTCCGGCCCTCCGCGCGAGGCTGATGGCCACGGTGGCCGCCACCCCGCAGGATCACCGCCGGCGGGCGCCGGTCAACGCCCCGGTCCGCGCCGAGCCCCGTCGGCCGTGGTGGCAGCTCCGGCCGCTGCCCATGGCGCTGGCGGCGGTGGGGCTGGCGGCCGCGGTCGGGCTGGGGGCCTGGAACCTCGACCTGAACCGACAGCTCGCCGAACGCGACGAGGCGTTGCGCGCCGTCGCCTCCGCCGACGCGGCCTACGCGGTAGCCGGCAGCGCCGGATCGGGCTGGGTGCTCGAGACCGATGGCCAGGCGATCTTCCTCGCCGACGCCCTGGCCGCCCTGCCCGCGGACCAGCTCTACGCGCTGTGGCTCATCGGTCCGGAGGGCGAGCCTGTGGCGGTCGGCACCCTCACCGACACCGAGGGCGTGGCCTTCGCGACCCTCGAGCGCGAGCTCGGATCGGCGACGACCTTCGCCGTCACGGTGGAGTCCGGACGGGTCGACGCGCCGACCTCCGACCCGGTGCTCGTCGCCAGCCTGGAGGGCTAGCAGGGCCGCGACGCCGATCGGCGCATGACGGCCACCGCGGAGCCGTAGCTTGCGTAGACTCGGCGGAGCGATGTTCTACGTCCACGGCTGGGTCCACGTGATCGCCGGCTGCATGTTCTGCGGGAAGACCGACGAGATGCTCCGACTGCTCCGCCGCTTCTCGATCGCCGGGCGGCGCGTGATCCTCGTCAAGCCGCGCCTCGACACGCGGACCGATCGGGTGACGGTGGTCTCGCGCTCCGGCGCGCAGCACCACGCCATCACCGTCGACGACTCGACCGAGATCGAGGCCGCGGTGTCGGACGCGGACATCGTGGCCATCGAGGAGGGTCAGTTCTTCGACGAGCGGCTACCCGAGGTCGTCGAGCGCCTCGCCGAGCTCGGCAAGCAGGTGGTCGTCACCGGGCTCGACCGCGACTTTCGCGGCATCCCGTTCGGCACCATGCCCCGCCTCCTGGCGCTGGCCGACCAGGTCACGAAGCTCACCGCCATCTGCGTCGCGTGCGGGGAGCCGGCGACCCGCACCCAGCGGCTGATCGGCGGCCGGCCGGCCCCGGCGGACTCGCCGCTGATCGTCATTGGCGGCATGGGCGACGAGACCTACGAGGCGCGCTGCCGACTCCACCACGAGGTGCCAGGGCTCGGGGCCTGACTCTGGGCGCACCAGAATCTGCCGACGTCGCTCAAACGCGACTCTCTCCGCCGCGCGTGTGCGCGCACGGCACACATCGGCCAACGATGCCGGCGCTGGCCGGCGGGATGTGCGGCGGCTGCACACCGCACGAACCCTGCGCGGCCCTGCCTTTGGCGTGCCTGTGCCGCTGAGGCACGTTCCGCGCAGGCGTGGCTGCGCCGCTGGCCCATGCGTGCCACGGGCGGCACGTCGGCCGCTGGCTCCCGCGCCGGTCAGGCTCAGGGCCGCATCGGCGAATGACGTAGGTCTGCGCCCGTCGCTTGTCGGCGACCGCCTGCGACGGCTGCGCATCGTCGCGTGGGTCTGGATTCGCCACCATCGGCGCATCAAGTGACCCCGCCCACGCATGACGGAGCCCGAGACCGATGAGCATCAATGCGCTGGCGCTGCCGGCATTGGCCACCCCCAGCCTTCGCCTGCTGCAGGGCGGCGCCGAGACGCGCCCGGCGACCTGGTACGAGAAGCGCTCGATGATGCGCCAGATCGTCGGCGGCTGCCCCGATCACTGGTGGAGCCCGACCGCCCGCCGCACGGCGGCCTGCACCTGCGATCGCTTCTGAGGACAGTGATCCTCCGAGAGCCCTGCCGAACGGCGGGCCCTCGGTCACGTCGGGCCGGACCGCCGCTCCCAGGCATCGATGGCATCCACCAGCTCCCGGCGGACATCCGCGGGTGCAAACGAGACGCGGGCCGCATGCCGCCCGGATTCAATGCTGGCGGAGGGGGTGGGATTCGAACCCACGGTGGCTTGCACCACG
This sequence comes from Candidatus Limnocylindria bacterium, assembly GCA_036380455.1. Classification (GTDB taxonomy): domain Bacteria; phylum Chloroflexota; class Limnocylindria; order QHBO01; family QHBO01; genus JACDBZ01. The sequence continues at coordinate 3,878 of DASVEQ010000158.1, forward strand.
GCGGTTTTCAAGACCGCTGCATTCGTCCACTCTGCCACCCCTCCGGCCGACCGCTATCGTATCGGTTTCGAGATCTCACGCCGAGCCGCCGCGGGTCGTTTCCTCCGGTAGCGCCACGACGGAGGAAGCAGATGACCGAGACGACCGCCACGGGCACGGCCGCCGCGCCGCCCCGCACCGACGAGGTCGATTGGCTGGCACTGGGAGCCGCCCTGCTGACGGTCGCGCTGTGGGCATCGGCCTTCGTCGGCATCCGCGCGGTGGCCGACGACCTCTCGCCCGGCTCGTTCGCGCTCGGGCGGTTGCTCGTGGCCGCGCTGGCGCTCGCCGTCATCGTGGGCATCCGGCGCCCGGCTCTGCCGACGCGTCGGCGGGACTGGACGCTGATTGCCGTCTCGGGCGTCGTGTGGTTCGGCGGCTACTTCATCGCCCTGAACGCTGGCGAAGGGCTGGTCGACGCCGGCACCGCCGCGATGCTCGTCAACGTCGGGCCGATCCTGATCGCGCTGTTCGCGGGCCTGTTCCTGAGCGAGGGATTCCCGCCACGGCTGGTCGCCGGCTCGGCGATCGCCTTCGCCGGTGCGCTGATCATCGGCGTTGCCAGCGGCGGCGAGGCCGGTCAGGAGAACGCCCCGCTGGGCGTGGCGCTCTGCCTCATCGCGGCGATGGCGTACGCCATCGGCGTCACGGTTCAGAAGCCCGCGCTCGCGCGGGTCCCGGCGCTGAGCGTGACGGCCATCGCCTGCGCGATCGGGGCCGCGGTCACGCTCCCGTCCGGTCCCCTGCTGATCGAGGAGCTCGGCAGCGCGCCACCCGATGCGATCGCCTGGATCGTCTACCTCGGGATCTTCCCGACCGCCATCGCCTTCACGACCTGGGCCTTCGCGTTGAACCGGACGAGCGCCGGGCGCTTGGGAAGCACGACCTACCTCGTGCCGCCGGTCGCCATCGGCCTCGCGTGGCTGATGCTGAACGAGGTGCCGCCCGCGCTCGCCTTCGCCGGCGGCGCCCTGTGCATCGGCGGGGTGATCGTCGCCCGCAGCCGCGGACGTTTCGGGCTCGGCCGAAGAACGCCAGCGTGATCCAGGCGGCGATCCCGGCCGCCGCCGCGGTGAGCGCCGTGCCCCCGAACGTGGCGACGAGTGCGGGAACGGACATCGTGGTCACCGTACGCGCACCGGCCGTGAGTCGATCACCGGCGCCGCAGTCCGGCCGCAGGCAGGCTGCGACACCATGCGCACAGACGACGACCTCAGCCCCCACAGGAGCGACCGATGACCGCCACGGCACCGCAAACCGCATCCCGTTCGCCGATGCTCGGCATCCTCGCCCTCGGTGTGCTGGCAGTGGCCGGCGCCGCAATCGGTGCCTACCTCGACTGGCGCATGTGGCATCCGTCGTCCGGAATCGTCGTCACCGCCGGCGCGATCTTACTGCTGCTCGTGGGAGCGCTCGCGTGGGCCAGTCGCTGGCGGCCGGTCCGCCCGCTGGCTTTCGGGCTCCTTGCGTTCGGCATCGGCGTAATCCTCGGCCAGAACCTCGGTCCGTCTCGGCCGCCGGTCACCGTGATCGAAGGGACGATCACGATCGAGCTGAGCGAACCGGCCGATGCGGCCGTGATCACCGGGCCTGCGACCTGCCAGCTCACGCCGGATGGCGACAACTTCGAGATCACCGCCGACCCAAACCTCCGGCTCCAGATTGGCGATCAGCGGCTGGAAGAGCGGGATCCGATCCAGGTCGCGATGGCGCGAGGCGACATGTGGGACTACGGAGCCGAATCACGAAGTGACGGCTGGAGCCTGCTCGTCATCGTCGGCGATGCGGGGCCGTTCACCGGTGAGGAGGGATCCAGCGAGCGAGCCGTGGCGACGCACCCGTCGAGCGAGCTCACCGCGACCGGCGACCAGCGAGCGGGATCGATGACCTTCGCCGGGCTGGTCGAGAAGGACGTCGGGCTCGGCCTCACTGCGGCCGGCCCGCTAGATCTGTCGGGGACCCTTCGCTGGACCTGCGAGGGCGACCCCGTGGATCCGGAGCGCTAGTCGGAACCGATCCGGTCGCGGCCGCCGAGATACGGTCGCAGCGGCTCGGGCACGAGGATCGATCCGTCCGGCTGCTGGTGCGTTTCGATGATTGCGGCCAGCGTCCGAGGCAGAGCGAGCCCCGAGCCGTTCAGGGTGTGCACGAGCTCCGGCTTCGCGCCGGCCTCGGCGCGGTGCCGGATCGCCATGCGACGGGCCTGGTAGTCGCGGAAACTGCTGACGCTGCTGACCTCGAGCCAGCGTTCGACACCCGGGGCCCAGACCTCGAGATCGTACTTGCGAGCCTGGACGAAGCCCATCTCGCGCGTGCTCATCAGGAGCACCCGGTACGCCAGGCCCAGGCGCTGGAGGAGGACCTCCGCTCGCTCGGTCAGCCATTCGAGCTCGGCCTCCGACTCGCCGGGGGCGACGAAGCTCACCATCTCGACCTTGTCGAACTGGTGGACCCGCAGGATGCCGCGCGTATCACGGCCGGCGGCGCCGGCCTCGCGGCGGAAGCAGGGCGAGTAGGCGGCGTAGCGGATCGGCAACGCACCGACGTCGAGGATCTCGTCGCGGTGGAGGTTCGTGACCGGCACCTCCGCGGTCGGCACCAGGTAGAGGTCGTCGCGGGTGACGACGTACATCTGGTCCTCCTTGTCGGGAATCTGCCCGGTGCCGGTGGCGCTTGCGGCATTGACGACGGCCGGCGGCCAGACCTCGGTCATGCCGTGCTCGCGGGTGTGCACGTCGAGGAACCAGCTGATGAGCGCGCGCTGGAGGGCCGATCCATCGCCGGTGTATACGGGGAACCCGGAGCCGCTGACCTTCGCCCCGCGGGCGAGATCGATGAGACCCAACTCCTCGGCGAGCTCCCAGTGCGGGCGCCGATGCTCCTTCGGCATCGGCTCGCCCCAGGCTCGAACGGTGGCGTTCGCCTCCTCCCCGCCGACCGGGACGTCCGGGTCCGCGGGGTTCGGGATGCGCAGCATCGCGTCATCGAGCTCGGCCTCGACCGACGCCAGATCGGCGTCGATCGCGCCGATGCGCTCCCCCGCCTTCGTGGAGGCGGCCATCAGCTCGGCCACCTCTGGCCCATTCGGGTCGGCGCCGCCCCGGATGGCCTCGCCGATGCGCTTCGATTCGGCATTCCTCTCTCCCTTGAGGGCATCGCCCTCGGCGACCAGCGCTCGGCGCCGCTCGTCGAGCTCGATCGCTCGATCGACCACCGCGGGATCCTCGCCCTTGTCGACCGCGCCGCGCCGGAGGAGGTCCGGCTCGTCGCGGAGCCGATGGAGGCCGACGCTCATGCCGGCGCTCCGGCCGTGGCGGCCTCGCGAAGGCGGTTCGCCACGAAGTCCGGGTCGAGCGACGCCAGCAGCCACCCGGCGCGCGGCCCGTTCTGGCGGCCGAGGAATGCGAGGTACACGGCGCGGAACGCGTCACCCGCGGAGAGGCCGCGCTCCTTGGCAGTGCCGAACATCAGTGCCTGCCACGTCTCGCCGGAGGTCGGCGACTCGGCCCGCGCCAGGGCGGCGAGGTACTCGCGCTGGGCATCGGTCAGGGATGAGGCCTCGTCGGGAAGGCGCTCCCGCACGGCGATGCGGGCCGCATCCGGCGCGTACGTCGCCAGCCAGGCACGCGCCGCGGCACGCCGCTCGGCGAGGATCTCCGCCTCGCGCGGTGTGAGCGGGTCACCCTTCTCGGCGATCACCCGCTCGACGACGTCGACGCCGGGGATCTGCTCCAGCAGGGCCAGGTGGCTGAAGGCGGGGCGGTAGGCGGCCGCCTCGGCGGCGACGTCGGCGCCGGGCTCGACGAGGCTGTACGTGAACACGCGCCCGTGGTCGGGCGGCAGCTCACCGCGCACCTCGCGGCCGGCGGTGGCCGAGGCCAGGCGGTCCGACTCGTCGAAGAGGCGCGGGATGGCATCGGTGCCGTCGGGGTCGAACTCGATCGCCGTGTTTGGCCTCGGCCGCAGGAAGAGGAGCCGGAGCTGCTCCGGCGGAATGACGTCCGCGATCTGCGTCGCGGCGGCACCCAGGCCCTTCGACGTCGACATCTTCTTCCCGCCGATGTTCAGGAACTCGTACGGCAGGTTCATCGGCGGCTCGTTGCCGAACACCTCGCGCGCGATCGCGTCGGATCGGTCTCGCGAGCCTCCCCTGGTCGACAGGTCCTTGCCGGCGGGCTCGATGGTGACGCCGAAGAGGTCCCACTTCGCCGGCCAGTCCACGTTGTACGGAAGCTTGGCGCGGCCACCGAACGGCGACGTCTCGCCGGCGTGGCCGCAGCCTGTCGCCCAGTGGACGAGGTCCGCCCGGCACGCGTATCGGACCGTGCCCGCGTCGGGATCCCACCCGGTGACGATCGTCGTTCCGATCCGCCCACAGTTCTCGCAGATCACGAACAGCGGGTGCCAGTCCTCGGGATGGTTGACGTTCGCCACGCGCCGATAGATCTCGCGGACGGTCGCGGCTCCGTCCAGTGCGCGCCGGATGTAGGGGTCCATCGCGCCGGACCCATAGACCTCGCTCATCCAGTAGTACGTGTCGGGACGGATGCCGAGCCCGTCGAAGGTGTCGATGAAGACGCCCGCGAAATGGCGCGCGTACGAGGCATGACAGCCGCCGGCCGGGTCCGGCACGTGCGCCAGCGGGATGCCCATGAACCGGTCGATGGCGTCGGGCGTCAGGAGCGCCTGCGCGTCCATCGGGTCGAGGTCGTCGACGCCGTAGCGCAGCTCCACCTCGCGGTCGGCGGCGCGGAGGGCCCGGGCGATCGTGTCGACCACCACCGGACCACGCAGGCTGCCGACGTGGACGGTGCCGGAAGGCGTCTTCGAGTCGTTGACGACCTGGCGGCCGGAGGCCGACGCCGCGAGCTCGTCAGCCCAGAACACGATCGGCTCCTAGCCGATGCGGACGAGCGTGTACTCGATGGGTCCCGACGGCGCGTTGACGGTGACCGTGTCGCCCTTCTTGCGGCCCATGAGGGCGGCGCCGACCGGCGACTCGTTGCTGATCCGTCCCTCGCGCGGTGCGGCCTCGGCCGCGCCGACGATCGTGAACGTTTCCTCCCCGTCGGAGCCCTTGATGACGACCTTCGAGCCGAGGCTGACCGCGTCGCCGTTCGTCTTCTCGATGACGGCGGCGTTGCGGAGCTGCGCCTCGAGCGTCGCGATGCGGCCCTCCAGGAACGACTGCTCCTGCTTGGCGTCCTCGTACTCGGCGTTCTCGGACAGGTCGCCGTCGAGCTTCGCCTCGTGGATGCGCGCGGCGATCCGCGGGCGGTCGACGGTGATGAGCTCGTTCAGTTCGGCCTTGAGCTTCGTGAGGCCCTCGGCCGTGAGGTAGACAGGCTTGGTATTCATGTTCGTGTCAGGCCCCCTCGTCCTCCTGCGGCGCCTCGCGGTGGAGGCTCGTCGGCCGTGGGGTGTGGCCGGACGATGGTTCCGCTGCTCCGATAACAAAAAATGCTCCAGGCCCGTCTCCGGTCCGACGACTCGGCGGCGGCGTCTCCTGAAGCTGGCCGTACCCCCAAACCCCAGTTGGATGCGGGCCAGGCGTGCCGCGGCGGTGCCGACGGCCGCCAGATTGTAGGTCCGGGACGTGCGGAAGTCAAAGATCCTGCGACACGAGCGCAACGATTCCTCGGATCGGCCCGGAATCCCGCCGGATGTGCCGGTTCCGACCCGTGATCCGCGTCGGCACCGCCCGACTCGGACAATGGCCTGCCTCACGCCCGGTACCAGCGTGCGCGCGCTCCATGTGTCTCGTCCCGTGATCGGGGAGGCGGTCCCTGGGGCCAATTTGGCCCCGAAATGTCCGTGTGGTGGATCGGTGTCCCAGTCGGGAGTGAGGCCGGAGGCGCGCCTCAACGGCCCACGAGCACCAGGACGACGATCACCGCGGCGAAGGCCACGCGGTAGAGGCTGAAGACCGCAACCGACCGACGCCGCAGCCACGACAGCAGGAAGCCGATGGCCACGAGCCCGGAGATGGCGGCCACTGTGAAGCCAACGGCGATGGCGGCCCACTCCATGCCGCTCAGCGACGCCTCGAACAGGCGCCGCGAGCCGTAGAGGCCGGCGCCGAGGGTGATCGGCGTGGCGAGCAGGAAGCTGAAGCGCGCGGCCGCCTCACGGGTCAGGCCGAGCGCCAGGCCGGCGGTGATCGTCGCGCCCGATCGGCTGATGCCCGGCAGGAGCGCGAGCGCCTGGCTGACGCCGATGGCCAGCGCCGTGGGCGCGGTCATGTCGTCGAGCTCCCGCCGTCGGCTGCCGAGGCGGTCGGCGAGGTAGAGCGCGGTGGCGCCAACCACCAGGAACGCCGCGATCGCCAGCCGCGCGAGGTCGTTGTCCCCGTGGAAGGCCTCCTCGATCGCGCCCTCCAGCGCGAATCCGATGATCCCCGCCGGGATGCTGGCCGCGATCAGCAGCCAGGCGATCCTTCGATCCGGGTCCCCGCCGACGCGCCGCTCGCGCACGCTGGCGACCCACGCGCCGACGTAGCGCCGCCAGTCGCGGAAGAAGTACACGAGCAGGGCCACGAGCGTGCCGAGGTGGAGGAAGACGTCGAACGCCAGGCTGCCGATCAGCCCATCGGTCTCCCATCCGGCGATCCACGGGGCGAGCTCGAGGTGCGCCGAGGAGCTGATCGGGATGAACTCGGTCAGCCCCTGGAGGAGGCCGATCAGGGCGGCCTGGAGGACGATGTCCATGAGGTGCGGCGCCGAGGGTCCTGTGATCCCCGGCGCCCGACCGGTCTACCGGATGAAGAGCGGGGCGAGCACCAGGGTGATCGTCGCCAGCAGCTTCACGAGGACGTGGAGCGAGGGCCCGGCGGTGTCCTTGAAGGGATCGCCGACGGTGTCGCCGACGACGGCGGCGGCGTGGGCATCGGTTTTCTTGCCGAGGACGTTGCCCTCGTCATCCTTCAGGTTTCCCGACTCGATGTACTTCTTCGCGTTGTCCCACGCCCCGCCGCCGTTGTTCAGCACGGTGGCCAGCAGGACGCCCGCGATCGTGCCGACCATGAGCATGCCCGCCACGGCCTGGTAGCCGAGCAGCAGGCCGACGATGATCGGGGTCGCCACGGCCACGAGGCCCGGCGCCACCATCTCGCGGAGCGCGGCTCGCGTCGTGATGTCGACGACGCGCGCGTAGTCGGGGCGCTGGCTGTAGTCCATGATCCCGGGCATCTCCCGGAACTGGCGCCGCACCTCGACGATGATCGACTGCGCCGTCTTGCCGACCGCACGGATGGCGAGGCTGCTGAAGAAGTAGACCAGCATGGCGCCGATGAGGGCCGCCACGAAGACGCTGACGTCCGCGAGGTTGACGGCGGTCAGAAGCTCGATGTCGGTTCGGCCCGCATCGATCTGGTTGCCGATGATGAGGTTGACCTTGTCGATGTAGGCGCTGAACAGAAGGAAGGCCGCCAGCGAGGCGGACGCGATGGCGTAGCCCTTGGTGAGCGCCTTGGTCGTGTTGCCGACCGCGTCGAGGCGGTCGGTGATCTCGCGCGTCTTCGCCTCGGAGCGGCTGAACTCGGCCACGCCGCCGGCGTTGTCGGTGATCGGGCCGAACGTGTCCATGGCCAGGATGTAGGCGGTGGTCATCAGCATGCCCATGGTCGCGACCGCGGTGCCGAAGATGCCGCCGACGTCATGGCCCGCCGCGTTGACGAGCCCGGCCTGCGCACCCAGCCAGTGGCTGGCGAGGAGCGCGACGCCGATCGAGATGGCGGTCACGAAGGTCGTCTCGAAGCCGACCGCCGTGCCGCTGATGATGTTCGTGGCCGGGCCGGTCTTGCTGGCTTCGGCGATCTCGCGCACCGGGCGAAACGTGCCGGCGGTGTAGTACTGGGTGATGTAGACGAACACCACGCTCGTCGCGAGGCCGACGACCCCGGCGAAGAAGAACCACAGCCAGACCGGCAGGCCGTTCGAGGTCGTACCGCCGGTGTCCATCATCAGGTAGGTGGTGAGCCCGAGACCGGCGACGGACAGGATCGTCGTGACCCAGTAGCCGCGGTTGAGGATGTTCATCGGGTTCTCGGTCTCGGACCCGCGGATGAAGAACATCGCGACGATCGTCGCGAGCAGGCCGAAGGCACGCACGACGAGCGGGAAAAAGATCCATGCCTCGGGGTTCGGCCAGCCAGCGGCTTCCGCGATGGCGAAGGCGGCGACCCCGAGGATCATGGCGCCGATGTTCTCGGCGGCCGTGGACTCGAAGAGGTCGGCGCCACGGCCGGCGCAGTCGCCCACGTTGTCACCGACGAGGTCGGCGATGACGCCAGCGTTGCGCGGATCGTCCTCGGGGATGCCGGCCTCCACCTTGCCCACGAGGTCGGATCCGACGTCGGCGGCCTTCGTGTAGATGCCGCCGCCGAGCTGGGCGAAGAGGGCGACGAACGACGCGCCGAATCCGAAGCCCACGATGAGGAACGGTGCCTCGGCGACGGTCACATCGCCGATGAGCGACTGGTAGGCCATGAAGATGCCCCACACGCCGAGCAGCGAGAGCGCCACGACGAGGAAGCCGGAGACCGCGCCGCCGCGCATGGCGACCTGGACCGCGCCGACGAGGCTGGTGCGCGCCGCCGCGGCGGTGCGCACGTTGGATCGGACGCTCACGAACATGCCGATGATCCCGGAGGCCATGGAGCAGGCCGCGCCGACGAGGAAGGCGATGCCGGTCATGATCCCGATCGGTGCGCCGGCCAGGTCCGGAACGTCGGCCACCTCGCGTGTCTCGACCAGCGCGATGACCACCGTGATGATGACCGCGCCGACCAGGGCGAGCAGGCCGATCGTCGTGTACTGGCGCTTGACGAACGCGTCAGCGCCCTCGCGAATCGTGTCACCGACCGCCACCATCTCGGGCGTCCCGGTGTCGCGCGACATCACGTCGCGGGCGAGATACAGGGCGAACAGGACGGCCACGATCCCCGCGACCGGGACCACCCAGGTGAGAAGCTCCATCAGTCCTCCAGTGGGGTCCGGCGGCCATGGCGGGGCACGAGCGGACCGGGTATGAACACACGCGAAGCGCCGGCGGAGGGAGACGTCATGAAGCCCGCCGGCGATGGCGGCCGGATTCTAGCAGGGTTGCCGCTACGGGAGCCAGCGAGGCTGCGAGCCGTCCGGTGCCAGCATCGTGCGCCGCCCCGTCTCGAGATCGAGGAGCTCGAGGCTGCCGACCCCGTCCTCGACGTCGACCACGATCACCATGGCCGCTTCACCCGGCGCGAACGCGCCCGCCGCCACGGCGGCGTCGCGGACCAGGTCCGGATCCGTGGCGGCCGCCAGCACGCCGGTCGTCCCGAGATGGCCCTGGCCGTCGGCGTAGGCGATGGTGCCGTCCGTCGCAACGGCGATGACCCGCCAACCCCGCGGCAGCAGGGAATCGGTGGCGCTCGTGCCCGAGCGGGCGAGGCGGTACACCTCGGCATCGGCATCCGGCTCCAGCGGGCCGGCCGGAACCTCGAGGGGGGCGGAAGCGCCGTCCCCGTCCGCCTGGCCGGTGAGGAGCAGCTCCCCGCTGTCGGGCAGCCAGCGCGGTGGTGCCGATGCCTGGAACGCCACGCGCGTCAGGCGCTGCCCCGGCAGCTCGAGGATCCCCACCGCACCGGCCGCGTCGACGAAGGCGAGCGCCTGCCCGTCGGGCGAGAAGCGCGGGGCGCGCAACAGGAGAGACGGCTCACCGCTCGCGCTCGGGGCGGGTGACTCGCGGACGTCTCGCGGCAGCTCCACGGCTGCCGCGTCCCCGCCGCCGACCTCCCACGACCAGAGGCCGAGCCCGCGGCCGGTGGCCGCATCGACCCGGGCGAAGAGCAGGAGGGCGCCGCTGGGCGAGTACGTTGGGTCCAGCTCCCAGTGGTCGTCGCCGGTCAGGACGCGCCGATCCGAGCCGTCGGCACGGAAGAAGACGAGGCGGCGACCATCGGCGACGACGAGCGAACTGCCGTCGGGGGCGACCGCGTAGTCGAGGATCGGCGCCATCTCGGCGCTGAGCTGGCGCTGCGCCGTGCCGTCCGGGTTCATGGCCCAGACGTTCGCGATCCCCGATCGGTCGGACACGAACGTGATCTGGTTCGAGACGGTGGTCGGGGGCGCGCCGGTCGTGAAGCTCCACGTCACGGGCTCCGCGAGACCCCGTCCGCTCGCGCCGGAGACCCCGGGGGCGAGCTCGACCGCGAAGGTCGTGGTCGGCGGTAGCGGACCGGACGGCGTGAAGCGCAGGACGCGTCCGGACCCGTCCTCGGACAGCTCCTCCCCGGGCAGGGCGGTGACCTCCAGGGTGCCTGCAACCTCGGGCGTGACCACGAACAGGCCGTCCTCGGCCGAGTCGGGGTCGATCGGCCGATCGAACACGATCGCGATGACGGTGGCCGGCGCGATCCCGTCGACTCCGTCGGCCGGGACGAGGGCCTCGACCGTCAGGCCCGGGGCGACGGTCCGGAAGCGAAGCGCGACCGCCTCACCGAGCTCGACGCCGGCAACGTCGGCGGCATCGGCGTCGATGACGACCTCGTAGTCGCGGTCGGGCTCGAGCGGCTCGGCCGGGACGATCTCGAGGACCTCCTCGCTCCAGCGGAGCTCGTGCGCGAACGCCGGCTCGATGCGCAGGCCACCCTCGACCGAGGCGGTGTCCATGAGCGTCGAGAAGCGAACGGAGATCGGCGCGTCGACCGCGACCTCGGTTGCGCCGTCGACCGGGTCCGTCTCGGCGATCGTTGGACGTCCCGCCGTGGCGAACGTGAACGGCGGCGGGAGTTCCGCCATCTCGTTGCCGGCCAGGTCCTGGATGCCGGGGCCGAGCGAGACGGTGTACGAGGATTCCAGCGCCAGCGGATCGGTCGGTGTGAAGATCATCGTGCTGCCGCTCCAGCTGGCGGCACCCTCCACCTCCGGCTCGATGCGAAGGGCGGCCGCGGCGGCATCGGCGTCGACCGTCTCGCTGAACGCGATCTCGATGCTCGTGGTGATGAGCGCCAGCTCGGCGTCGCCGCCGACCGTCTGGGTGACGCCGATCGAGAGAACCTCCGGCGCGCGGGCGTCGACCGTGCTCGCCACGTAGAGCACGCCGGCGAGCACGAGCGCCCCGGCACCGATGACGACCAGGCTGCGGAGGATCACCGCGCGCATGGGCGCGGGTCAGCGATGTCGGAGGCGGGCTGGCAGGATCTGCAGCTCGTCGCGATACTTCGCGACGGTCCGCCGCGCGAGGGCGATCCCCTCGCCGCCGAGGGCGTCGGTGATCTCCTGGTCGGAGAGCGGGTGCTTCGGATCCTCGGCCTCGATCATCCGCTTGATCTGGTCCTTCACGCCCAGGGAGGCGGTGAAGAAGTGGCTGAACGGCACGACCTCCCCGGACGGGATCATCACGTACTTCTCGGCGGTGGCGCGGCTGACCGTCGACTCGTGCATGCCGATCAGCTCCCCCACCTCGGCGCGGGTCAGCGGCACGAGATGCTGCACGCCGCTGACGAGGTAGTCGCGCTGCCGCTCGATCAGGCACTCGGCGATGCGCTGGATCGTCGCACGGCGCCGGTTGATGTTGTCGATGAAGAACTTCGCGCGACCCACGTACTGGCGGACGTGCTGCTTCTCGTCCTCGGTCGTCTCATCGCTGCGGAGCTTGGCGCTCAGGCTCGAGTAGATCGGCGCCACGGTCAGGCTGAAGCGGCGTGACTCGACCACCTCCGCCACGAGCTCGCCGTCGATGTCGCGGATCAGCACGTCCGGCCGGATGAGCGGCCGGACGCCGTCGCCACTGACCGCGGCGGTGAACGCGGAGGTCGGGTACGGGTTGAGGTTCGACTTCACGAAGTCCCAGACGGCGGTCACCTCGCGCTGCGATGCGCCGATGGCGGCCGCCACCTCGCGGAAGCGCCGCTCCCCGAGGTCGCCGAGGTGCTCGCCGACCACGACCTCCGCGAACGGCGGGACCTCCATCTCCCCCTGCTCGCGGAGGTACTCGATCTGCGCCAGCAGCGACTCGGTGATCGATCGTGATCCGATGCCGATCGGCTCGAGGCCCTTCATGGCGGCCAGCACCTGCTCCACGTCGGCGATCCCCGCGCCGGTGGAGGCGCTGATCTCCGCGTCGGTCTCGGTGAGGAAGCCGTTCGAGTCGAGCGCGCCGATGACGTGGTCGGCCACGTGGTGCAGCGTCGACGGCAGCTGGGCATGGAGGTTCCAGGTCAGGTGGTCCTCGAGGGTGAAGTCAGCTTCGGCGCGGGCGATCGGGTCGAACTCGTCATCCTCGTCACGGAGGCGGGTCTGGCCGTCGCCGGGCAGGTCGTCCGAGCTCAAGCGGGCCGGGTCGTCCGCCTCGCCCTTGCGCGGCATGCAGTCGGTGCAGTAGTTGCCGGCGATCGGGCTGCCGCAGATCGGACAGGTCGGCAGCTCCTGCATCTCGAGCGCCGGGTTCTCGTCCAGCTCCTGGGCGATCGCCTCCTGGAGCTCGACGGAGCTCATCTGGAGGATGTAGTTCGCCGCGATCTGCTTCGGCGTCACCTTGGTGGTGAGCGTCGGCTGGATCTGCTGGCTGAGCTCGATCGACATGGAACCTCGGCGTGCAGGACTGCCGATTATAGGGTTGCGGGCTCCGACGCCCCGTCCGACAGCCCGGGAGCGGCATTCACCCGGCGCACGACCGGCGTCCCGCCGCCGAACCCGATCAGGCTGTAGCCCGCCGGATCCTGCGCGAGGCGTTCCCGGTACTCGCGCATCGGCCAGCCGAAGAGTGCGCACAGCCGCACGCGGTTCACGTGGTTGTGGGCCACGACGACGGCGCACCGCGCACGGTCCGCGGCGAGCCAGGCCTCGACCGGGCCGAAGATCGCGTTCGATCTGCGCGCGACGTCCTCGCCGCTCTCTCCGCGCGGGCAACGGGTCAGGTATGGGTCGGCCTCCCAGGCGGCCCGTAGCTCCGGGTCGCGTGCCCGGCACTCCTCGGCCGTCAGCCCGTCCCAGGCGCCGTAGTCGATCTCCATCAATCCCGGTTCGACCTCCTCCCCTGCGGCGGGAATCCCGAGCGCCGCGCCGATGGCTGCCGCGGTCTGGCGGCAGCGCTGCGCGGGGCTGGTCAGGAGACGGACCTCGTCGTGCGGCAGCTCGATGAGCTCGGCGGCCAGCGCCGCACCGAGGCGATCGGCGAGTTCGACGCCTTCATCGGCCAGCGGCGGGTCGGTGCGACGACCCAGGTTGCGGCCGGCCGCCGAGGCGGCGGTGATCGAGTGACGGACGAGGATGAGGGTGCCCATGTCGTGCTCGGAGTCTACCGGCCCGACGTGCGCTATCCTGTCGCCGCCGCCCACCCGCACGCCAGGGCCCATGACCTACGTCGCCGACGATCCCGACTCCTCCGGCGCGCCCGCCACCAGCGAGCGCGCCGGTTCGCGCCGAGCCCTGGGATGCGCGTTCGAGGTCGTCGAGACGCTCGTCCTGACCCTGCTCATCTACCTCGTGATCCACAACTTCGTGGCGCAGCCGTTCGAGGTCCAGCAGAGCTCGATGGTGCCGACGATCGTGGACGGCGAGTACATCCTCATCGACAAGCTGACGACCCGCTTCAACGGCTACGAGTACGGCGACGTGGTGGTCTTCAACCCGCCCTCCGAGTCCGGCCTCGCGACCGAGGGCATCCCGTTCATCAAGCGGATCATCGGTCTGCCTGGCGACACCGTGTCGCTCGAGAACGGCCGTGTGTTCGTGACCCGGCCCGGCGAGAGCCCGGTGCGCATCGAGGAGCCGTACGTCGTCCGTGAGGCGGATGGATCGACGGCCGCCACGATCCCTCGGGATGGCGAGGGGACCCGCGAATGGGTGGTGCCCGATGGCTCGTACTTCGTCATGGGTGACAACCGGCCGCATAGCCAGGATTCGCGCGCCTTCGGGCCGATCACGGAGGACCTGATCCTCGGCCGCGCCTGGCTCCGCTACTTCCCGCTCGAGCGGATCGGGCTCATCGAGCGGCCCGAGTACCCCGCCCTCGAGAGCAGCGACGCCGGTCCGTGGTCGGTGGTGGGCGCCCTCCCCTGAGCATTGATCGGCACGGATGTCACACGAGACTGTTCGCGAGCGCGGTTCCAACGATGAATGTGCCGATGGTTCACCGGAACGGACCAGATGACGACCTCCGGCGAAACATTCGCCGATTCATGAGGCCGAACGGCACCGGTCGCGGCCGTGACGGGAAGAACGCGCTCACCAATGCGGGTCAGGCACGGGCTGGTTCCTCCGCCACGATCCAGGCGTCGATCTCGCGACCGTAGTCCACCAGCGCATCGGCGCCGAACCAGAGCGACAGCTCCGCCTCGGCGGTCTCGGGCGCGTCCGAGGCGTGGATGAGGTTCCGAAGACCGCTGATACCGAGGTCGCCGCGGATCGTCCCGGGCTCCGCCTCGTTCGGCATCGTCTTGCCGACCATCTTCCGCACCACGGCGATCGCGTCCGGTCCCTCGAGGGCAACGGCGGCCACCGGGCCGGAGGTGATGAACTCCACCAAGCCGTCGTAGAAGTGCTTGCCGGCGTGAACGGCATAGTGCTCCTCGGCCATCTCGGTCGGCACGGAGAGGAACCGGAGGCCCACGACCTTGAGGCCCTTGCGCTCGAAGCGGCCGATGATCTCGCCGACGAGGCCGCGCTGCACGGCGTCGGGCTTGGCGAGGACGAGGGTGCGCTGCATGACGATGCTGCTCCAGGTTGCGGGAGGCGATCAGCTCCGCTGGCCGGCGGCCCGGTCGTAGGCCTCGGCGGCCTCGACCTCGCGTCCCGCGGCGCGGAGCAGGTCGCCGTAGAGTAGCAGACGCTCCGCGGGCGGCTGACGACCGAGGGTCGGCTCCAGGATGGCGACGCCGTCCGCGGCCAGGCCCGCGTCGAGCCGCACGGCGATCGACATCTCGCCGTCGCCCTTCGCCAGGTTGCCCGCCACGTACGACACTCGCGCCTCCTCGAGCCGCAACCGTCCGGCGGCGATCCGCTCGTCGTCCGGCGGTTCGTCGACCTTGCGAGGGCCCGGCGGGGACCACGGGGCGCGCGCCGCCCGGACCGGCTGCGCCCGGAGCTCGCTCGGCAGCGGCCAGACGAGGCGGCTCGGCAGGCCGGCCTGGAGCTCGAATGCGGCGTCCACGCCGATGGCCTCCACCACGCGTTCCATTGCCCCGGCCGCGCGGTCCGGCTCGCCGGCGGCCGCGAGTGCTTCGGCCTCGACGAGCATCGTCGTCGGCAGCCGCCGCTGCGGGCTATTCGACCGGATCCCGTCGATCGCCTGGCGCGCGGCGACCGGGCGCCCCTGCCGCCACAGCGCCTGCGCGAGGAGCGCGCGGAGCGCGTCGGTCTCGTCATCCATGGCCACGCCGTCTGCCTCGAGCCAGGCCAGACGGCGGCGGATCGTCCCCTCCGCCAGTCCCGCCAGCCCCGCGTCCAGCTGCGCCCGCGCCAGGCTCAGCTCGTCAGGAACGAGGTCGATGACGTGCCGCCCTCCGTCCTCGTCCGTCTCCTCGACGTCGGGAAGCGGCTCCTCCTCGACCGGGTCGGCGACAGGGGCGGCCTCGTCGTCCGCGCTCATGCGCGCAGGGCTCGCTCGAAGCGGGATCGCGAGCGAAACGGGCCGAGCACCGCGACGCGCGCCTCCGAGGGCGCCAGCAACCGGCGCGCGACGCGCAGCAGGTCGTCGATCGTCACGGCGTCCAGCTGCTCGATCACCTCGTCGACGGTGAGAATCCGGGGCAGCAGCGTCTCCCCCGTCCCGATCCAGCCGGCGACGGCGCCCGAGTCCTCCATCCGCAGCTCGAGCCGGCCGCGCGTGTACGCCCGAGCCCGATCCAGCTCCTCGGGCCGCACCGGGTCGCTGACGACGCGCTCGAGCTGCTCGAGGATGGCACGCACCACGCGCTCGGCGTCCTCGGGGTCGAAGCCGGCATGGACGCCGAAGGTGCCGACGTCGGCGTACATGGCGCTGAATGTCGAGACGTCGTACACCAGGGATCGACGCTCGCGGAGCTCGAGAAAGAGTCGGCTGCCCATCCCGTCGCCGAGGATCGCGCCAAGCAGGTCCAGGGCCCAGCGATCGGGGTCGTCGCGGGAGACGCCGGGCATCCCGATGCACAGGTTCCCCTGGCTCAGCCGCCGATGCGACACACGCAGCGCCCCCGGCTCAGCCGGAATCGGCGCGCCGATCGCCGGTGGCGGGCGTCGCGGCGGCCGGCCGTTGAGCTCCGGCCCCTCCGCGTGCCACTCGGCCGCGGCTCGGAGCACCTCGTCGTGGCCGATGGCGCCCGCGACCGCCAGCACCACGCCTCCTGGGCGGTAGGCGGAACGCCAGTGGTCGACCACCGCATCGTGCGTCGCTCGACGGACGGAGCCGATCGTCCCCGCGATCTCCCTCCCGAGCGGATGCTTCCCGTACAGCAGCTCGTCGAACATCGTGAACACGTGGTCAGACGGCGAGTCGACGTACATGCGGATCTCGTCGACGATCACCGGCTTCTCGGCTCGGAGGTCGGCGGCGCGGAGCATCGGGTGCAGCGCCAGCTCGCTGACGGCCTCGAGCGCAACGCCGGCCTGGCCCGCCGGCACCTTCGAGCTGTACACGGTGAGCTCACGGTCCGTGCTGGCATTCACGCTGCCACCCACGCCCTCCACGCGCTGGGAGAGTGTCCCCGCCTCCGGGTAGCCGCGCGTGCCCTTGAACACGAGGTGCTCGAGAAAGTGCGACAGCCCGGCGTGCTCGTCGTCCTCGTGACGAGAGCCGACCGGAACGAAGATCGCCACGCTGACCGAGCGCGCGGCCGCCATCTCCTGGGTCACCACCCGCAGGCCGCTGGGCAGCACGGTGCGCCGATGCGCCGCGATCGCGGGAAGGCGGTTCCTGGCGCGAACCGGCGTGACGGTCACGCGCCTTCCTCGTCCTCGTCCGAACGCTCGCCGTCGGCGCCGTCCGTGTCGGCCGACATCAGGAGCTCCATCTGGATGAAGCGCAGGTCGCGCGCCAGCTCCTCGGCGTTGCGCGGCAGCGGCCGGCCGGCGTGTCGCTCGGCCTCGGTCTCCGGCTCGACGCCGAGGCGCGGAGCGCCGCTGGCCGCGAACTCGAGAACGACGCGCTCGTTGCCGATCGTCAGGGTGTAGACGAGCAGCTGCTCGCTGGTCGTGTCGAACTGGAGGTATTCGAACGAGTCGAGATTGACGCAGATGGCCAGCGGCGTGAAGTAGGACGCCACCTCGGGATGATCCACCACGATCCGCTCGACCCACCCGGTGCCGCTCGACTCGACGCGCGTGCCGCGGTAGTAGGTGTACGACACGGTCTGCTTCAGGAGCGGCCGCAGGATGTTGTAGATGTCGCTCTTGGCGGTGACGACTCCGGTGTTGATGTAGAGCTTGGCGCGCGCCTCGGACATCGGCTCGTTCGCTGCGGATCGTCGGCGAGTCTAGCACCGGAGCCGCGCGCCCCGGGGCCCTGGGAACCGGCTGCTACGATACGGCCCGATGAAGCTGCTGGCGGCCGACATCGGCAATACGAACGTCACGATCGGGCTCTTCGAGGATGATCGTCTGACGCGGTCGTGGCGCGCGATCACGCGGGCGAACGCCACCGCGGACGAGGTCGCCGCCATGCTCAGCGGCCTGCTGGCGCTCGATGCCCACCGGCTCGACGAGCTGGACGCCATCGCCCTCGCGAGCGTGGTGCCGCCGCTCACCGAGACCTGGGAGCGATTGGCGAGCGAGCGGATCGGCGTCGAGCCGGCCATGGTGGACGCCGCCTCGCTCGACGGCATCCTCGAGATCCGCATCGACCGGCCGTCGGAGGCGGGAGCCGATCGGCTGGCGAATGCGCTCGCCGCGCGGACCGAGTTCGGCGGGCCGGCCATCGTCATCGATCTCGGGACATCCACGAACTTCGACCTCGTCGATGCCGATGGCGCGTACATCGGCGGCGCGATCGCCCCGGGCATGGGTCTCAGCCTCGAGGCGCTCGTCGGCCGCGCGTCGAAGCTGCCCCGAATCGAGCTCCGCCGGCCGCCGTCGGCGATCGGCACGAATACCGTCCACGCCATGCAGTCCGGCGCCGTCCTCGGCTACATCGGCCTCGTCAGCGGCCTGCTGACCGCCCTGCGCGGCGAGCTCCTCGAGCGCTCGCCCGCCGAGAGCCGGGTGACGGTGATCGCCACCGGCGGGTACACGCACCAGCCGTGGCTGCGCGAGGTGCCCGGCATCGACGCCGTCGAGCCCGACCTCACGCTACGTGGCATCCGCTACGCGTGGCAGGGCCTCCGCGACCGGGACCGCGCCGCGGCCCGGGTGACGGAGCGATGACCGACCCCGCCGGTGCCCTCGCGGGTCGTCGCATCGTCGTCGGCGTCTCCGGCAGCATCGCGGCCTACAAGGCCGTGACGCTGGTCCGGCTGCTCGCGGAGCGCGGGGCGGTGATCGACGTGGCGATGACCGCCGCCGCGACCCGGTTCGTCGGGACGCTCACCTTCGAGAGCCTCACCCATCGGCCGGTGCTCGACGACGTGTTCGAGCTCGACGCCGACCAGCAGATCGCCCACATCGAGCTGGCGGAAGCCGCCGATGCGATCGTCCTCGCGCCGGCGACGGCCAACCTCATCGGCGAGCTGGCGGCCGGCCTGGTGGGCGACGCCGTGACGGCCATCGCGTGCGCCAGCCGAGCCCCGGTCGTCGTCGCCCCGGCGATGGACGCCGGCATGTGGACACACCCGGCCACCCAGCGCAACGTCGCCACCCTCCGCGAGTTCGGCTACCTGGTCGTGGAGCCGGAGGTCGGCGAGCTCGCCTCCGGCCTGACCGGCATCGGCCGGCTCGCCGAGCCGGCCACGATCGTCGAGGCGGTCGAGCACCTGTTCGCCCGGTCCGGGGATCTCGAGGGCCTGCACGTCGTGGTCAGCGCCGGCGGCACGCGCGAGCCGCTCGACCCCGTGCGCTTCATCGGCAACCGATCGTCCGGGAAGATGGGCGCGGCCATCGCCGAGGCCGCGCGGGATCGCGGGGCGGCCGTCACCCTCATCGCGGGCGCCATGAGCGTCACCGCGCCTCGCGGCGTGACGGTCCTGAACGCCACCACCGCGCAGGCAATGCGGGAAGCGGTGTTGCGGGCCGCTCCGAACGCCGACATCCTCGTCATGGCCGCGGCGGTCGCCGACTTCGCCCCGGCGCGCGCCAGCCAGCGGAAGATCAAGCGCTCCGGCGAGACGCTCCAGATCGAGCTCGTGCCGAACCCGGACATCGTCGCCGAGGTCGGCGAGATGCCCGACGACGTCCGTCCGTTCCTCATCGGCTTCGCGGCCGAGTCGGACGACCTCGAGGCCAACGCCGCCGCCAAGCTGCGCGACAAGGGTCTCGACCTCATCGTCGGCAACGTGGTCGGCGGCCCGTTCGACGCGATCGGCTCGGACGAGAACAAGGTCACGGTCTTCGGAGCCGAGGGCCCGATCACCGACTGGCCGATGCTCCCGAAGCGCCAGGTGGCGGAGCGGCTGTGGGACCTCATCGCGGATCGCCATCGCCAGGCCGCCGAGGCGGCATCGGCCACGACCACCCGGCGGCGCCGCCGGTCGTGATCGTCGTCCACCACGCGGACGAGCTGCGCGACGCGATCCTCGATCGACGGATGGCGGGCGACAGCGTCGGCTTCGTGCCGACCATGGGCATGCTCCACGACGGCCAGCTCTCGCTCGTGAATCGCGCGCGCGAGGAGAACGGATGCGTCGTCGTCTCGAGCTTCGTCAACCCCGGCGCCTTCCGGGCGCTCGACGAGCCGACCTCCGCCGGCCGGGACCAGGTGCGCGAGCTCGCGCTCCTCGAGCATGCCAGCGTCGACATCGCCTTCTTCCCCGACGTGTCCACCCTCTACCCGCCCGACGACACGACACGCGTCACCGTCGAAGGGCTGACCCGACAGCTGGAGGGCGCGTCGCGTCCGGGGCATCTCGACGGGCTGACGACGGTCATGCTGAAGCTCCTCCACCTCGTGGGACCCGCCCGCTTCTACATGGGGCAGCGCCATGCTCAGCAGGTCGTGATCGTGCGCCGCATGCTCCGCGACCTGTTCATGAACGTCGAGCTCGTCGTGTGCCCCACGGTCCGCGACGACGATGGGCTGGCGATCTCGAGTGCCAACGCCCTGCTCGGCATCGAGGAGCGGCATGCGGCAACCTGCCTGTACTCGGCGCTCACGGCCGCCAAGGAGGCGTACGAGGCCGGGGAGCGCAGCGCCGAGGTGCTGCGCTGGCGAATGACCGACGTCCTCTCCCGGGAGTCGCGCGCGCGGATCGACTACGTGAGCGTGGCCGATGCGTCCTCGCTCGTGGAGCTCCAGCGGGTGTCGGGACCCGCTCTGGCGCTGCTCGCCGTGTGGATTGGCCGCGCTCGGCTGACCGACAACATGCCGCTCGCATGGGACGTCGCCTGAGCATCCGACCGCGGTCACGAAAGTACTAGTGCAGGACACGACCCCGCTCGTAGAATGCGGCCTGTCACCGCGACGGCGGCCACCCACGGCCGCGCTTCGTTGCAGGTGCATGGGAGGCCGGCGGGTGCCCACGTCCGGCCTCCCTTCGTCAGATGGCGCTGCACGACGCGTGGCAGACAGCACGCGATCGGGTCTAGAGCCGCCCGAGCAGACGATCGACGTCGAGCGCCCCGCCCACCAGCTCGATGATCGTGTCGATCTTCTCGACGTCCGATGCGTGCGTCTTCACGAGGATCTCGTCGACCGCCTGGGCGGTGCGGTACGTATCGGTCCCGACCAGGTAGGCGAAGATCCCGGCCTCCCGCAGGTCAGCGAGCACGGGATCCGGCGGGCGGAAGCCGCCGGTCAGGATGAGGCCGATCACACGCGGGACCGCCGCCTCCCGGTTCGCCTCGACGGCCGCCCGGACGAGATCGTCGCGGTCCCCGGGCGTGATGAGCAGCGTTCGCGCTCGCAGCAGCTCAACCGCGTGGCGGGCCTGCATGGCACCGATCGCCACCCATCCGATGGTGGCCCCCGGTGTCGCCTCCCCGGCCAAGAGCTCGCCATCCAGGTGCGTGACGATCAGCTCGAGCGAGGGATTGGCCAGGAACTCGGAGAACGGGATGCAGCCGAGGAGCGGAATGCCGTGCTGCGCCAGCCCGCGCTCGAGGACCTCGGGCAGCTGCGGATGCGACTCCACGTCCACCTTGTTCACCACCGCACCGAGCACCTCGACGCCCTGCGCGGCGAACAGCGCGTGGTTGAGCACGATCTCGTCGATCGGCCGGCCGATGCCGCCCTCGCTCACGATGATCACCGGGCTCTCGAGCATGGCCGCGGCGCGCGCGTTCGACAGGCCGACAACCGCCCCCACGCCCGCATGGCCGGTCCCCTCGATGACCACCACGTCCTTTTCGGCCGCCACCCGGCCGTACGCGTCGGTGACCTGGGCGCCGAGGTCGTCCTGGATGCGTCCCATGATGTAGTCGGTGGTGAAGTGACGCGGCAGGGTGACCGGGCTCATGTCGTTGAGCACGTCGGGGAGGTCGAACACCGACCGCATCAGGACCGCGTCCTCGTCGGCGCGCGTGCCGTCGACCACGAGATAGCGCTGGCCGACCGGCTTCACGAAGCCCAGGCGAAGATCCCTGTCGCGGATCGCGGCGAGCAGGCCGAGGCTCGTCGTCGTCTTGCCGCGGTTCTGGCCGGTGGCCGCCAGGAAGACGCTCTTGGCCGTGCTCACCGCGGCAGTGTAGGTGCCCGCGCGGAGGCGACATTCGGGACGCGCGTTTCCGCCACCTGCCAACCAGGATCGCCTCAGGCAGTCGCGGAGCCCCCAGGCGTGCCGCGCTGCTGGCCGAATCGGGGTCTGGTTGGAATGTGACGAGTTGGACTGTCGATTGCCGGGGTCGAGGAGCCGGCGCGCTCGCCCAAGGCGGCTGTGATCGGCAGGTGACGAATCGCGACGGACCGTTCAAGACCGCGAGGGCGCGGGCGGGACCGTCACACCGGGTCAGAGGTCAGCTGCGGGACTTCGTCTTGCGCTCGACGAGGTCGACGCCCTCGCGCAGCCGGGTGACCAGCTCCGCGTCGAGCATGTCGGGCTCGAGGTGCTCGCCGAGCCGCTCGAGCATGTCGGCCGCAACGCTGAGCAGCACGTCGACATCGGCGATGAAGAACTGGGGCTCGTTGTTGTAGCGGACGAGCGTCAGGCGCCCCTGGAGGGTGAGTCCCGAGTCGGTGTGGAGGATCTGGGTGCCGAAGTTGTGGCCCTGGATGCCGTCCGGGTTGTTGAGGAAATTCAGCGCGTTGTCGATGACCAGGCCGAAGCGGGCGCGCCAGCTCACGAGCCGCTCCTGGACCTCGGTGGTGAGGCCCATCTCGCCGAGCTCCTCGAACACGCCGCGGTCCACGGTCAGCAGCCCGACGAGTGTCGAGCCGGCCCGTGCGCCCAGCATCACCTGGAGGGAGCGCTCGAGGGTGAAGACGTCGGCGTCGAAGCGGGGGCTGGTCGTCACCTCGGCGAGCAGATCCTCGACGTTGTCGAGCTGGCCGGGATCGGCGAGGGCGTTCGCCAGGTTATGGATCTCCTCCCGGAACAGGAACCGCTCTTCGTGGTCGAGCATGGGAGTGGACCTCCTGGCTGGTACTCGGCCGATGCGTCACGGGCGCGGCGCCCGCATCGGTCCGGGCTGGGCTTACGGATAGAGGCCGCGCAACGTGGTCGCCTCCGCCACTCGGGCGACGGCCACCATGTAGGCCGCGGTCCGCATGTCGACCTCGTGACGCTCGCTCATGGCATGGACCGCCGCGAAGGCCTGGTCCATGATCTCCCTGAGGCTCTCGTTGATGCGATTCTCGGTCCAGAAGAAGCTCTGCATGTCCTGGACCCACTCGAAGTAGCTGACGGTCACACCGCCGGCGTTGCACAGGATGTCGGGGATGAGGAAGACGCCCCGGTCGTGAAGGATCGCGTCCGCCTCCGGGGTCGTCGGCCCGTTCGCCGCCTCCGCGATGACCCTGGCCCGGACCCGATCGGCGTTGTGCTTCGTGATCTGGTTCTCGAGCGCTGCGGGGACCAGGATGTCGCACTCGACCTCGAGGATCTCCCGGTTCGTCACCTCGGTCGAGCCGGGGAAGCCGACCACGGTTCCGTGCTCCTGCTTCCAGGAGCCCACCTTTCCCGGATCGAGGCCGGCGGGATTGTGGATGCCGCCGCTCGAATCGCTGACGGCGACGATCTTCGAGCCCTCGGCGGCCAACAGGGTCGCGGCAATCGAGCCGGCATTGCCGTAGCCCTGGATCGCGACCCGTGCGCCCTCGAGCGGCTCGTTCTTCGCCTTCGCCCATTGCTGGAGCGTGAACACCGCGCCGCGCGCCGTCGCCTCGTTGCGGCCGAGCGAGCCACCGACCGCGATCGGCTTGCCGGTCACCACGCCGGCGATCGTGTAGCCGTGGTGCATGGAGTAGGTGTCCATGATCCAGGCCATGGTCTGCGCGTTCGTGTTCACGTCCGGCGCCGGGATATCGCGCTCTGGACCGATGAGCACGCTGATCTCGGTCGTGAAGCGCCGGGTCAGGCCCTCGACCTCGCGGATGGAGAGCTTCTTCGGATCGACGATGACCCCGCCCTTCGCCCCACCGTACGGGATGTTCACCACCGCGCATTTCCAGCTCATCCACATCGCCAGGGCGCGCACCTCGTCGAGCGTCACGTCCTGGTGGTAGCGGATTCCGCCCTTGCCCGGGCCCCGGCTCACGTTGTGCTGGACGCGGTGGCCAGTGAAGACCGACACGCTGCCGTCGTCCATGGTGACCGGGAAGTTCACGGTGAGCTCCCGCTGCGGGACCCGCAGCACGCGACGCATCCCGTCGTCGAGGTCGAGCTTGTCGGCGGCGTGGTCGAACTGGGACTGGGCGACCGCCCAGATGTTCGGAGCCTCCGCCACCGGGTTCTGGCTGGCCATCAGGTGCGCTGAGTGCCTCCTGCTATGGTCGCGGCTCCGGCGCCTCTGCGCGCCCATCGGTCAAGGGCGGAAGCAGGCCGGTCGCGGGTGACGGTTGCCGATTCTAGCGCAGGCTCGACCCACGACACCGGTACGAAATAGCTGCGGCTTGGCGGTGCGGCTCCGGCGATCCACGTTCGCGAGGTGGATTGGGAGCCGAGATCGGCACAGTGTCCGACTCGGGGCTCCTGGCATCGGATAACGCGCCTCCCTCGGTGCAATACGTGGGAGATGTGCCGGCTGCGCGCCGATCGCGCGCTCAGCGTGGGGCCTTTGTCGTTCCGCCGTCCCCGTGATGCGTCGATATCGGGATATCGTCCGATTCGGGAGCGTTGGCCGATCCCGTTCTCGGCCGGCGGCACCGGAGTCCGCTGCCAACGACGTGACGAAGCCCATTTCGGCTACGACGGCACCAGATTCCGATGCGAGCGACGGAAGGTGGCGCAGAGCGCCTCACCGAGGTCGTCCCTGGCACTCGTCGAGCGTGAATCCGTCCTGCGCCGACGCCCGGTCCCGGTGTGACGCCACCTAGCATCGGCACCAGCGTGATCTGGCGGTCTCGCGGCCCGTGCGGGCAGTGCACGGTACGCACGCTCCCCGCCACGCAGCCGGGTGGTGCCTGCGCCCGCTACGATCGGGGGCGATGGCCACCGCCGACGTCCTCGACGCCGCACCCCCGTCCCTCAGCGGCCGCGACGCGGAGGAGATCGCGCGCGAGCGGTACGGCCTCCACGCAACCGCCGAGCCACTGGTCAGCGAGCGCGACCAGAACTTCCGTCTGACCGATGCGTCCGGCGCCGCCTGGGTGCTGAAGGTCTCGAATGCCGCGGAGGACCCGGCGGTCGTCGAGATGGAGGTGGCCGCTGTCGAGCGGATCGCGACCGTCGATCCCACTCTGCCCGTTCCCGTGGCGCGGCATTCGCGCAACGGGTCCACTGTAACCACTGTCGAGGTGGGTGGCGCCACGCACCTCGTCCGCCTGCTACCGCTCCTGCCGGGGCGCACCGCCGCCCCGACGGAACTGGACGCGGCCGCCATCACGCACATCGGGAAGGTGGTGGGCCGCATCGGCATGGCTCTGCGCGGGTTCTTCCACCCGGCGGCCGGCCGCACGATCTGGTGGGACCAGCAGCACCTGCCCGAGCTTGCGCGCCGCGTGACAGTGGATGAACGTCCGGAGCGACGGAAGCTCCTGGGGCAAGTACTGGAGCGGTTCGACAGGAACGTCGTCCCCGTGCTCCCCCGCCTTCGGTCGCAGGTCATCCACAACGACGTGACGCTCGACAACCTGCTCCTCGACGACAGGCATCGCGTCACCGGCATCATCGACTTCGGCGACATGGCGCACACCGCGCTGATCCTTGACGTGCCCGCCACCCTGCAGTCGCTCCTCCGCGACCGGACCGACCTGTACGAAGTGACCGATGCGTTCCTGGCGGGCTACGC
>DASVEQ010000159.1:0-5937 GCA_036380455.1 Candidatus Limnocylindria bacterium
CGAGATCATGCTCCTCAACATTGCCTGCGCCATGGTCGACGGGGCGTACCAGCTCATCGCCGAGAAGCTCAAGCCGGGCATTCGCGAGAGCCAGCTCGTCGCCGAGGTCACCAAGGCACTGTTCGACATGGGCAGTGAGCACGTCGACAACATCAATGCCGTCTCGGGCGAGCGATGCTCACCCCATCCCCACGTTTTCAGCGACCGACTCATCCGCCCCGGCGATCAGGCTTTCTTCGACATCATCCAGACCTACGTTGGTTACAAGACCTGCTACTACCGCACGTTCGTGGTCGGAAGGGCGTCCGACGCGCAACGCGATGCGTACAAGCAGGCGCGGGAGTGGATCGACGCGTCGATCGAGCTCATGGAGCCGGGCATCACCACGGACCAGGTGGCGGCAGTGTGGCCGAAGGCCGAGGAGTTCGGCTTCGACTCCGAGATGGAGTGCTTCGGCCTCCAGTTCGGCCACGGCGTCGGCCTCTTCCTCCACGAGCGGCCGATCATCAGCCGTCTCAACTCGCTCACCAACCCGATCGAGCTCAAGGAAGGCATGGTCATCGCGCTCGAGACCTACTGCCCGGCCAAGGACGGCTTCTCGGCGGCACGGATCGAGGAGGAGGTGGTCATCACCGCCGAGGGCCCGCAGGTCATCACCCGCTTCCCGTCGCAGGAGCTGTTCGTCGCCAATGAGTACTGACACGACCGATGCGGCGGCATCGGCCGCCGGCCTCGACCGCGACCTCCGACTGCGGATGTATCGCACCATGCTCGAGTGCCGCCTGTTCGAGCAGCGGACCCACGAGCTGTTCCTCGCCGGCCTGGTGCGTGGCACCACCCACCTCGGCATCGGCCAGGAGGCGGTCGCCGCGGGCTTCGGCACCGCCATGCGGGCCGACGACTACACGTTCTGCACCTATCGCGGCCACAACCACACCCTGGCTCGCGGGGTCTCGATGACGCCGATCCTGCTCGAGCTGGTGGGCAGGCAGGGCGCGCTCATGGGCGGCAAGGGCGGCTCGATGCACCTGACCAGCGTCGAGCACGGAGCGATGGGCTCGTACGCCATCGTCGGTGCGCACCTGCCGATCGCCGTCGGCGCGGCCTGGTCGGCGCAGTACCGCGGGACGGACCAGGTGGCGGTCTGCTTCTTCGGCGATGGCACCACGAACATCGGCGCCTTCCACGAGGCGCTGAACCTCGCCGTGGTGTGGAAGGCCCCGGTCGTGTTCGTGTGCGAGAACAACCAGTACATGGAGTACACGCCGATCCGATCGGTGACCGCGGTCGAGCGGCCGGCGGCGGACCGGGCGGCGGCCTACGGCCTCGAGGACCTCGTGGTCGACGGCAATGACGTCGAGGCCGTGCACGCGATGGCGCGCCTGACCGTCGACCGCGCGCGACGCGGCGACGGCCCGTCGCTGGTGGAGGCGGTGACGTACCGCCACGGTGGCCACTCGCGTGCCGATCCGGGCACGTACCGCCCCGATGAGGAAGTCAAGGCCTGGCTGGCGCGCGATCCGATCCCCGCGCAGCGCGCGGTGCTGCTCAAGGCGGGCATCGCCGAGGAGGAGATCGCCCGCATCGAGGCGGAGACCAAGGCCGCAGTCGCCGAGGCCGAGCGGGCGGCCCGCGAGGCGCCCGAGCCGGATCCGGCCACGGCGACCACCCAGGTGTGGGCCGATGGAGGCTCGGCATGGCGGAGCTGACCTATCGGCAGGCGGTGGCGCGCGGCATCGGCCAGGAGATGGAGCGCGACCCGAACGTCGTAATGCTTGGGGAGGACATCGGCGCGGCGGGCGGCGTCTTCAAGACGACCGAGGGCCTGCTGGAACGCTTCGGTCCCGATCGGGTGCGCGATACGCCGATCAGCGAGCAGGCCATCATCGGCGCGGCGATGGGAGCCGCGATGACCGGCTTGCGGCCGGTCGCGGAGCTCATGTTCAGCGACTTCTTCGGCGTCGCCTGGGACATGGTCGCCAACCAGATCGCGAAGACGCGCTACATGACGGACGGGCAGGTGAGCCTCCCGCTGGTCATTCGCACCGCCAACGGCGGGGGCCTGCGGTTCGGGGCGCAGCACAGCCAGAGCATCGAGAACTGGGCAATGGCCATCCCGGGTCTCAAGGTCGTCGCGCCGTCGACGCCCGCCGAGATGGTCGGGCTGATGGCGGCCGCCATCCGGGACCCCGACCCGGTGATCGTGTGCGAGCACAAGGCGCTGTTCGCCGACAAGGACGACGTCCCCGATGGCGAGCTGGTCGAGGAGCTTGGACGTGGTCGCGTGCGCCGCTCCGGCTCGGACGCCACCGTCGTGGCCCTGGCGGCCATGGTGCCGCGAGCGCTGGCCGCCGCCGAGGCATTGGCGTCCGAAGGCATCGATCTGGAGGTGATCGACCTGCGCTCGCTCGTGCCCCTGGACATGAGCACCGTCCTCGCGTCGATCGAGAAAACGGCGCACCTGTTCACGGTCGAGGAGAACCCGCGGCTGTGCGGCTGGGGGGCCGAGGTCGTCTCGATCGCCGCCGAGGAAGCGATCTACGCGCTCGACGGTCCGGTGGTCCGGATCACCACGCCGCACGTTCCGCTCGCGGCGAACCCGGTCCTCGAGGACGCGCAGATGCCGTCCCCGGAGCGGATCGCGTCGACCATCCGCACCACGCTCGAGGCGAGCCGATGAGGATCGCGGTGGTCGGCACCGGGCGGATGGGCTCGGCCATGGCCCGTGCCCTCGCGCGCGGGGATGGCGAGCTCCTGCTCTACAACCGAACGCCGGACAAGGCGCGACCGCTGGCCGACGAGCTCGGCGCGCGCCTCGTCGAGTCCCCCGCCGAGGCGGCCGCGGCCGATGTCTGCATCACGATGCTCGCCGATGGAAGGGCCGTGGCCGCGGTGTGGGGCGGCGACGACGGACTCGTGGCCAACGCCGGTGACGAATCGGTGCTCGTGGACATGAGCACGGTCCCGCCGGACACGCTCCAGCCCTATGCGGAACGCGCCCGCGCGCACGCGATCGGCATCCTCGACGCCCCGGTGTCGGGCAGCACCCAGCTCGCGGAGTCCGGTGACCTGACGATCATGGTCGGGGGCGAGGCGGCCGACCTGGAGCGTGCGCGCCCGGTCTTCGACCGACTGGCGAAGACCGTGTATCACGTGGGGCCGCTCGGGTCCGGCTCGGCCATGAAGCTGGCGGTTAACGCCGTGATCTTCGCCCTCAATAATGCGGTGAGCGAGGCGTTGGTCATGGCCGAGCGGGCCGGCATCGACCGGGCGCTGGCGCACGAGATCATCGCCAGCAGCGCCGCGGGAGCCCCGTTCGTCGGATACAAGCGACAGTCCTTCGTCGAGCCGGAGACCGCCCCCATCGGGTTCTCGCTCGACCTCGCCACCAAGGACCTCGAGCTCATCACCGCCTTCGCGGATCGGCTGGGCGTGCCGGTGGCGCAGGCGACGGCCAATGCCACGCTCATCGCCGAGGCGGCAGCGCATGTCGGCGGCGATCGCGACTTCTCGCAGGTCGCGAGCCACCTCCGGGCACTCGCCGGGGAGGGCCGCGCCGACTGATCGCCTCCCGCCGCTGTGCCGAGTTGAACCGGAATCCGTTCAGCAGAAAGGGATCGAACCCGTGACAGAGCGAACTCTCATCCGGAACGCCACCGTGCTCACCCAGGACGACTCGCTGGGCGAGATGGCGGGCGCCGATGTCCTGATCGAGGGAGACCGCATCGCTGGCGTCGGCCGCGGCCTCGACGCCGAGGGCGCGCGGGTGATCGACGCCGATGGAGACATCGTCATCCCCGGGTTCGTCGACACGCATCGGCACACCTGGGAGACCTCGATCCGGACCTCGGCCCCGGACTACACGCTCGGCGCGTACTTCGGCGCCATCCTCGACAAGTTCGCCCCGAAGTACCGCCCCGACGACGTATACGCCGCGAACCTGTGGGGGTCCCTGGAGTGCCTGAACGCTGGGATCACGACCCTCGTCGACTGGTCGCACATCATGAACACCGCCGACCACGCCGATGCGGCCATCCGGGGCCTGCGCGAGTCCGGCATCCGGTCGGTGTTCGCCTTCGGCTTTCCGAACACCTCGATCCAGGACTGGTGGTTCGGCCCGGACTGGGCCGGCAGTGTCGAGCGGATCAACGGCGAGGAGGCCCGGCGCATCCGGTCGCAGGAGCTGTCCGACGACCAGGGCATCGTCACCATGGCGCTCGCCACGCGCGGGACGAACTTCTGCAAGGAGGACGTCGTTCGCTTCGAGTGGGAGCTGGCGAAGGAGCTGGGGATCAACATCACGGTGCACGTGGCGATGGACCGCTTCGGCTACACGAAGATGCAGCTCCGCAAGCTGAAGGAGATGGACCTCCTCTATCCGAACACGACGTACATCCACTCGTCGCACCTGATGGACGACGAGTGGCAGATGGTCGCCGACTCCGGCGGCAACGTCTCGCTGGCGCCCCAGATCGAGATGCAGATGGGCCACGGCTGGGCTCCCGCCGCGACGGCCACGAAGATGGGCATCCCGGTCGGCCTCTCGTCCGACGTGGCGACGACAGCCTCGTCGGACCAGTTCACCCAGATGCACGCCGTCTTCGCCTCGGAGCGAGCCCGGCGTCACCAGCAGACGTGGGACGAGGACCTGGACGGCAACACTCCCACACCCGACCTCATCGACGCGCGCCAGGTCCTGCGCTGGGCGACGATCGACGGCGCGAAGGTGGCCGGCATCGCCGACCGCACCGGCTCGATCACGCCGGGCAAGAAGGCCGACCTGGTGATCATCGACACGAAGGCGGTCAACGTCTCCCCCGTCATCGACCCGGTCGGTGCGGTGGTCTGTGCGGCCGACATCTCGAACGTGCGCACCGTGTTCGTGGACGGGCGGGTGGTGAAGGACGACTTCCGGCTGTCCGCCTCGCTCGACGAGCCGCGGCGCCAGGTCGAGGCATCGCGCGACTTTCTGGTCAGCGAGTTCGGCGAGCCGGAGCCCGGCTGGATGACGAGCGCGGCACCCGTGGGCTGATCATCGGTCCCGTGCGGGCGACACTTGCCAGCCCGAGACCGCTTTGGTGCGGATGGATCGGCGGATGTTCACCGGAGGACCTGCCAAGGCGGCGTTTGACCGATCCATCGGCGTCGGTCACGCGCGAAGCGCGCCCTGCGGCGCACCTGACGCTGCGATGGCGCCGATACAGCGATGGAAGCCCGCCCGGATCATGACTCCGGTGAAGAAGCGCCGATCGATCGAGGGAACCATATCGGCCCGTCACGAGATCGAAACGATGCGGGCGTAGACTTCGAGCATGTTCGGATTCGGCAGACCCTCCACCTTGCCTGACCCCGCCGATGCGCTTCCCGGTCGGGACCAGGCCATCCCCACGTCCACAACCCACCACGTCAACGGCGCGCCACTGAAGCCGCCGTACCCCGATGGCAGCGAGATCGCCGAGTTCGCCCTCGGGTGCTTCTGGGGCGAGGAGAAGCTCTACTGGCAGCAGCCCGGCGTGATCGTCACGGCCGTGGGCTACGAGGGAGGCTTCACCCCGGTTGCGTGCACCGGGCAGTAGCCGTTCGGGACCTTGGCAAGGTACTGCTGGTGGTATTCCTCGGCGAAGTAGAAGGTGTCGGCCGGGCGGATCTCCGTCGCGATCTGCCCGTAACCGGCCTTCGTCAGTTCGCGCTGGTACATCTCGCGTGACGCCTCGGCGGCGGCGCGCTGCGCATCGGTGTGCGTGAAGATCGCCGAGCGGTACTGCGTGCCGACGTCGTTGCCCTGCCGCATTCCCTGGGTTGGGTCATGGGCCTCCCAGAACAGCTTGAGCAGCTGGTCGTAGCCGATGCGTGCGGGGTCGAACACGATACGCACCGTCTCGGCGTGGCCGGTCCTGCCGCTGCACACCTCTTCGTACGTCGGGTTCGGGGTGAAGC
>DASVEQ010000160.1:0-2729 GCA_036380455.1 Candidatus Limnocylindria bacterium
CACCCCGATCCCGCCGACCACGCTGCCGAGGGCGATGGCACTGAGCAGGAGCGCGTAGACGGTCTCCGCCGGGAAGCTCGACGAGGTGCCGAGCACCTCCTGGGTGTACGGGATCGTGGCGACGATCTCCGCGCCCACGGCCAGCTGGGCGACCGTCGAGACGACCGTGTTGCTGAACAGCTGGGGCTGGCGGCGCAGGAAGTTCCAGCCCTCGGCCATCTCGGCCCAGATGGAGCGCAGGCGCATCGGCGCATCGATCAGCTCCTGTCGCGGGACCTCCATGGCCCAGATGAGGACCGCGCTGACGAGGTAGGTGCTGGCGCCGAGGACGAACGCGATCTCCAGCGAGCCGAGCAGCGCCCCGCCGATGAGGATGCCGGCCAGCGGCAGCCCCACGAGGTCGGCGGCGGTATCGGCGACCGAGGACATCGAGTTCGCGGTGACGAGATCGCGCTCCTCCACGACCGCCGGGATGACCGCGGTCTTCGCCGGCCGGAACAGGAGCGTCACCGTGGCGATGAGGAACGCCATGACGTACACCAGCGCCACGTCGATCCGGATCACGAGCGGGACGGCCAGGAGCAGCGCGGCGCGCACGACGTCGCAGATGGCCATCGTCGTGCGGCGGTTCCAGCGGTCGACGAGGGTGCCGGCCAGCGGGCCGAGCACGACGTTCGGGATGGCGGTCGCGGCGAACGTCAGGCCGACCTCGAGCGCCGATCCGTTCGTGGCGTTGTAGACGAGGAAGCCCAGGGCCACGGTGTGGATCCGCTCGCCGAACAGGCTGACGAGCTGCCCGACCCACAGGAGCGAGAAGTTCCGGTTCCGCACGAGCCGCAGGTACGGCGACTGGCGCCGGACGCCGGCGGCATCGGCCTGCGCCTCGGTCATCTCCGCCGGGATGCGGGCCGGATCGGCGTACGTGCTGCCGGAGGTGCCGGTCGCGGCGGTGGCCGGGCGGAGGAGGGTGCTGGAGCCGAAGGCCAGCGCGGAGCGTGCGGGCGCATCGGCCCGGGTCATCGAGTAGACGATCGCCCAGAAGATGCCGAGCGCCAGCAGCAGGTCGCCCAGGCTCACCACGTCGCGGATGATCGGCAGCGGCAGCGGGATGACGTCGCCGAACAGCCCGCCGCGGGCCACGAACTGGCCGACCGACTCCGCCCGCAGGATGAAGTGGAACGGGTCGTTCGCGATCTCCGACTCTGCGAAGCCGGCGGCGGAGAAGGCGGCCGACCAGATCGGCATCTGGCCGGCGTTCACCAGGACCGCGGCCATGTTCGCGCCGATGCCGACCGCCGCGATCTGCAGCCCCGGCACCCGCCAGTTCTGCCAGAGCCAGGCGAAGATCAGGCCGTAGGCGGCCAGGTAGGCCCAGCCGACCGGGATGTCCGCGCCGATGCCGGTCTCCCGCGACAGCCCGGCCGCGATCCGGAGGCCCAGCGCGACGACGAGCAGGATCGTCCAGCGCAGCCGAAGGTCGGCGAGCCTCGGAAGTCCTCCCCCGGCGATGGCGCCCACGATGAGCGCCAGGAGGATGGTGCTAAGAAACATCGTCCGAGGCCAGGGCTGGCCTCGGCGTCCCTGCCGCTGCCGTGCCCTCGTCGTCGTCCCGCGAGTCGTCGCGGTGCAGCATCGTCGGCAGCTCGTCGGGCCGGTCCGGTGGCCGGTCCAGGATCGAGCGGTCGAGGTTCACGAGGATGGGCACGATGTCGGGGTCGAACTGGATGCCGGTGAACTT
Organism: Candidatus Limnocylindria bacterium; assembly: GCA_036380455.1. Lineage (GTDB taxonomy): Bacteria > Chloroflexota > Limnocylindria > QHBO01 > QHBO01 > JACDBZ01. The sequence continues at coordinate 1,739 of DASVEQ010000160.1, forward strand.
CTCGAGCTGGTCGATCGCCTGCTCGTGACTCAGCGGCGTCTTGCGGTAGGGGCGGGAGCTCGTCATCGCCTCGTAGGCATCGGCGATGGTGAGAATGCGCGATCCCAGCGGAATGTCGAGCGCCTCGACGCCGTCCGGGTAGCCGGAGCCGTTGAACCACTCGTGGTGCGCCTTGATCAGCGGAGCCTCCTCGCTCAGCTGGGTGGCGGGCGCCACGATCTCCGCCCCGATGGTCGGGTGCTGGTTCATGAGGATCCGCTCGCGCTTGTCGAGCGGCCCCTCCTTCAGAAGGATGTTGTCGCGGATGCCGATCTTGCCGATGTCGTGCAGCAGCCCGGCCCACTTGATCTTCTCGATCTCGTGCTCCGGCAGCCGCATCACCCGGCACATCGCCTCGGCGATGTGGCTCACCCGGCTCGAGTGGTTCCGCGTGTACGGGTCGCGGGCGTCCACCGCCTTGGCGAGCGCCTCGATTGTCTGCTCGAAGAGCTCCCGTGTTTCGACGTACCGCGCGTAGGCCAGCCGCGTCGTGAACAGCGGCACGATGAACAGCGGCGTCGCCCACCACCCCACGCCGCCCGGCAACTGGAACACCTGGGCCATCAACCACGCCAACGGCGCCAGCCCAATCAGGTTTGCTGCCACGCCTGACACGTCCTGTGCCCAAATCGTCCGCATCGCATCCCCGGTCCTAGCTGCGACCGCCACGACCGCAAGGACCCAAGTCAGCGCTAGGAACACGGCGCTCGCTGCAAGCGCGAGGAGGAATTCGGCAGGCGCATTGCCACCGAATGCGCGAACCGATAGGTCGAAGACGATGCCGGCGATGCCTGCTGATGCGGCTGCCGCCGAGTGGTTATAGAGGGTCCCGTACCAAGGGACTCGACCACGCACCTCGCGCTCGTCGGTTGTTCCGATGAGAGAAACAACCGCGGCGGCTAGAGGGCCACCGAGAATCATTGCTGCCAGGATTGGCGCCGAGCCGACGGAT
>DASVEQ010000161.1:0-14305 GCA_036380455.1 Candidatus Limnocylindria bacterium
GACAACCATCCCGGGTACGACGATCGCACCATGGCGATGCTCGCGGTGGCGAACGAGATCTTCCTCGTCGTAACGCCCGAGGTCGGAGCCGTGCGGAACAGCTCGCAGTTCCTCGAGCTTGCTCGCGAGCTCGGCCTGGGCAACGTGATCCGCGTGGTCGTGAATCGCGCGAACCACGGAATTCGGATGGCCGACATGGCGACCGCGCTCGGCCTGCCGATCTCTGCGACCGTTGTGAGCAGCGGACCGAAGGCCGTCATCGCCTCCAACGAGGGGAAGCCGATCGTGACCAAGTTCCCGCGCGAGAAGATCTCGGACGACCTCCACCGGGTCGCTCGGCTCGTCATCGAGCCGGATGGTCCTGCCACCGCCCCGGCCGCCGCGAAGGCGGGGCGAAAGTGGTGGACGCGCTTCGGGACTCGACCGACCGAGGCCTGACCCAGACCCGGCGGCGGGCGGTCGCGTTGCAGCGACCCGATCCCGATGCCATGATCTCGGCTCCGTGCCGACATACGACTATCAGTGTCGCTCCTGTGGCGCTGTCACCGAAGTGATCCATGCCATGACCGAGGACGGTCCGTCCGTCTGCGAGATCTGTGGCGGTGCGCTGCGGCGGGTGCTTTACCCCGCAGGCATCATCTTCAAGGGCTCCGGGTTCTATCGCACCGACTCACGCGCGGCCGGATCGTCGCCTTCGGCCGGCGCGAGCTCGCCCGCCCCCACCTCGAAGGCGGACGCGGCGGTCACCGATGCGAAGCCAGTGGCGAACGGTGGGTCGGACGGCGCGAAGGCGCCGAGGGCTTCGGGCGACGCCTCGAGCTGACGCCCAAGGGTCCGGTCAGGCGGGCTGTGCCTGGCGCGTCCCGCAGCGTCGGCAGAAGCGCGCGGTCGCCGACAGCGACAGGCCGCACTGGCCGCAGTTCTGGACGCCGATGTTGGCGGCCGCACCCGCAACCTCCCGCGCGGAGGCCTCCCAGAATCCGCCGGCGCGCAGTGCCGCCAGCTCGACGGGGGTCGGCGTTGCGCCGCGCGATCGATAGGGGAGCACTGACCCACCGTCGGGCTCGAGTGCCCCCTGCCCGGAATCGCCCAGGCCGAGCATGTCGAGCTGGGCCCGACGCGCGGCAAGCTCGGGCGAATCCGCTTCGGCGGCCACCGGCTGCTCCGCCGATGGCTCGGGCTCTGGCCGTGTCGGGAATCGCAGGATGGTCTCGCTGATCGGCGCGATGCGCGGGGCCGGCGCAAGGGGCTCCGGCTCGGGCTCGAGCTCGGCGACCGTCGGCTCCGGCTCCGGCTCGGGCTCGACCTCGGCCACCATCGGCTCCGGCTCCGGCTCCGGCTCGGGCTCGACCTCGGCCACCATCGGCTCCGGCTCCGGCTCGGGCTCGACCTCGGCCACCCTCGGCGGTGCCACGTCGTACGCGGCGTCCTCGTCCCACGCGACGACCCGCTGGGGGCGGGGCGCCGGCTCGGGCTCGGTCCCTGCGGCAGCGGTTTCCCAGGTTGGCTCGGCCTCTGCCGCCACCGGCTCCCACTCGGGCTCCTGCCCGAACTCGGCGATCGTCGGCTCGGGGTCGACCTCGGCCACCATCGGCTCCGGCTCCCACGCGGCCGCCACGGGCTCGGGCTCCGGCTCGACCTCGGCCACCATCGGCTCCGGCTCCCACGCGGTCACCACAGGCTCGGGCTCGGGCTCGACCTCGGCAACCTGCGGCTCGGGCTCCGGCTCGGCGTCGAACGCCGGCGCGTCCGCCTGTGGCTCCCAGCCGCCGTCCGTCGAGGCGGCTGGAGCGAGATCGTCGACCGACGGCCAGTGGGCCGGTGGGTGGCCATTCGTCCCGGCCAACGGCTCGACGATGTCGCTCGGCGGCCACGGCTCGAGGCCGAGACGGCGCTGGAGGTCGGCTTCGGCCATCGTCGGCTGTGGCAGCTCCGTGACGTCCGCGCCTTCGACGGGGGGAGCCACGGTGGCGGGACCGTTGCCTGCGAAGGAGGCGGCGAGGCGCTCGCCGAGGTCATCGGTCCCGGGGATCGGGGCGCAGCTGCGGCAGCGACCCGCGTCGTCATTCCAGCAGTTGACGCACGTGTACTGGCGGCAGTTGATGCAGAAGTTGAACGACTCGTGGAAGGCCTCCAGCTGGGCCGATGCGAGCTGTTCCTCCTCGGAGCGCATCGCGTCGCCCATGGCGTCGCCGAAGTCGTCCTGGCTGGTCAGGTAGTTCTTCAGGCCACCAAAGAGCCCCCGCGTCTTGCGCAGCGGGTTCAGGCGGGTCGGTGCCCGGAACTCGTACCGGGTCCCGCACCGTTCGCAGAATGACTCAGTGAGTGTCTCTACCAATGGTGGTCTCGTGTCTCCGCTGATCGCCTGGAGGCCGCGATCGGGTCACGAAGTATAGCCACCACGTCCAGTTCGACCCTATGGGCGCATCGGGCCGATTGGAACGGCCGTTCGTACCCCGCATGCTAGGATCGCCCGCGATGGGCATCCTGTCGCGCGTCGAGTCGTTCCTCGAGCGCTTTCTCGAGGCGCCGGCCGGCAGGCTCGGGGCGTCGATCCAGCCGGTGAGCCTGGCGAAGCGGATCGAGCGGGCGATGGACACGAACAAGACGTACGGCGACATCGGCGTCATCGTCCCGAACCAGTACGACCTTCACCTCAGTCCCGCCGACTTCGCCGCGTTCGCGTCCTTCCGCGCGTCGCTCGAGGACGACCTTGCACACGGCGTCCTGTCCCGTGTCCGCCACGAGCGATACTCCCTCGTCGCTCGCCCGCGGGTCCGGATCCTGTCCGACCCGGAGACCCGCCGCGGAGAGATCCGCGTGGCGGCCAATGTGGTCGACGAACGCGGCGACCGCATCCAGGACGCGGCGCCGATGCCGGCCAGCTCCGACACGATGATCTTCGAACGCCCGAGCGGCGCCGATGCGCCCGACTCCGCCCGCCGGGCATACCTGCTCGTCAGCACCCGTGGCAGCCATCCGGTCCAGTTCGACCTCGGGGGCCACCTCATCGGCATCGGGCGTGCAAGCGACAACGACGTGATCGTCGACGACCCGATGGTGAGTCGGCATCATTGCCAGCTTCGCCTCCAACATGGCGCCTACAGCTTCGCGGACCTCGGCAGCCGCAACGGGTCGACGGTGAACGGGCAGCCGGTCAGCCAGATCGCGCTCGGGCCCGGCGACGTCATTCGGATCGGGGACACCGAGATCGAGTTCCAGGTGCGCGTCGCGTGACCGGTGACATCCTTCGCGTCCTGCTGCTGGCGCTCCAGCTCGGATTCGTGGCGCTGCTCTACCTCGTGATGCTTCGATTCGCGGGCTCGCTGCTCAAGGACCTGCGGAGCGCCGAGCAGGCACAGCTGGCGTCCCGGTCCGGGATCGGCCGCCTGGCGGTGCTCGAGTCACCCGAGGACGAGCCGCAGGCCGGGACCACCATCGCCCTCGGCCCGATCAACTCGATCGGCCGGAACGTGAACAACACGATCTACGTCGAGGACGATTTCGTGAGCGCGACGCACGCGATGCTCACGTTCCGCGGGCGCAGCTGGTTCGTCGAGGATCAGGGCAGCACGAACGGCACGTACGTGAATGGACATCGCATCGACCGCCCGGTCGCCCTCAGCTTCGGCGATGAGCTGACCGTGGGGCGCGTGCGCATGCGTCTCGACCGGTGATGCGCCGCTGATGCGAATCGCCTGGCGCGGGGTGGAGCTCAGGCTGCTCCTCCCGACCCTGCTCCTCGTCCCGCTCGGGTTCATCGTCACGCACGTCGCGCTGAGCGGCGCGTTCGAGCCCGGACCGCTCGAGCTGGCGCTCGGCTACGTCGCGCTGTTCGTTGGCGCCCACCTCGTCCTCGTCGCCTTCGGCCACCGCGGCGACCAGCTGCTGCTTCCCGCAGTCGGGGCGATGGGGGCGGTCGGGCTCGTCATGCTGAACCGGTTGCCGCAGGACCTGGCGGGCACGAGCGCATTCGACGTCGAGCTGGGCATGGCTGCCACGCAGCTCCTGTGGTTCGGCGTCGGGATCGTGGCGATGCTGGCCATCGCCATCGGCCTCCGCGACCACGGCATCCTGCGGCACTACAAGTACTCGTGGGCGGCGATCGGCATCCTCCTGCTGGCGGCCACGCTCCTGTTCGGCTACGAGGTGAACGGCGCCCGCCTGTGGATCGACCTCGGGCCGGTGAGCGTGCAGCCGGGCGAGTTCCTGAAGATCGTGCTCGTCGTGTTCCTGGCGGGCTACCTGGCCGAGACGCGCACGCTGCTCACGAGCGCGCGCCTCCGCATCGGCTTCCTCTCCATCCCGCCACTGCCGTACTTCCTGCCGATGCTCGTGCTGTTCGGAGCGGTCATGCTCATCGCCGTCCGCCTCAACGACCTGGGGACCGCCCTCCTCTTCTTCGGGATCTTCCTCACCATGCTCTTCGTGGCCACCGGGCGGAGAAGCTACGTCCTCATTGGCCTCCTCCTGTTCGTGGCGGGCTCGTTCGTCGCCTACCAGCTCTTCGCCCACGTCCAGGCGCGGGTGGACGTCTGGCTCGACCCGTTCGCCGATCCGCTGGGCGCCGGCTTCCAGCCGGTGCGGGCGATCTACGCCTTCGGTCGCGGCGGCATCTTCGGCGAGGGGCTGGGCCAGGGCCTCGTGACGCTCGGCGGCAGCCTGACCATCCCGTTCGTCCACACCGACTTCATCTTCACCGCCGTCGCCGAGGAGCTCGGACTGCTGGGAGCCTTCGCCGTGCTCGGGTTCGCCGCCGTGCTCGTGTTCCGCGGCCTGCGGATCGCGGCGCTCGCCCGCGACGACTTCGGCGCGCTGCTCGTGGTGGGCCTGACGGCGAGCCTCGGGCTCCAGACGCTCATCATCGTGGGCGGCAACACGAAGCTCATTCCCCTCACCGGCATCACGCTGCCGTTCGTGAGCTACGGCGGCTCGAGCGTGCTCGCCAGCTTCGTCATGGTCGGGTTGCTCCTGGCGGTCAGCCATCGGAGCGCCATCGGCACCGATGCGGAGCCGCAGCCGTGATCGCCACCAACGTCCGGCGTCTCGGTCTCTACCTCATCCTGTCCTTCGCGGTGGTCTCCGGGAGCATCGTGTGGTGGCAGGTCGTGCAGGCCCAGGCGCTGGCCACGCGCGGTGACAATCCGGAGGTGATCGCCGCTCGACGCAGCCTGCTGCGCGGGACGATCTTCGACGCGTCGGGCCAGGTGCTGGCTCGGTCGCAGGTCGTGGAGGGCCTGAGCACCCGCACGTACGCCGATCCCGCCTTCACCCACGTCATCGGATATTCGAGCTTCCGCTTCGGCAGCACCGGGGTCGAACGCGCCTTCGAGGACCTCCTCGTCGGGCAGTCGGATCCGAACCCGATTCGGCAGCTGGTGAACGACGTGCTCGACCGGCAGCCCCAGCCCCGCGACCTGACCCTCACCATCGATCGACGGCTGCAGGACTTCGCCGCCGCGCAGCTCGGCTCGAACCGCGGCGCGGTGGTGGCGATCGATCCGACGAGCGGGGCGGTGCTGGCCCTGGTCTCCACGCCGACGTTCGACGCCAACCCGATCTCCGGCGATCCGGACGTGGCCCAGGAGCCGATGGATGCGCTGCGCGAGGATTCGGCGCAGCCGCTCCTCTCGCGCGCTCGCCAGGGCCAATACGTGCCGGGCTCCATCCTCAAGGTGTTCACCGCGGCCGCGGCCCTGGACGCCGGCGCGATCACGCCGGAGACGACGTTCCCGGATCAGCCGAGGCAGGAGACGGAGGGTTTCGTCGTCGACGGCTTCACGATCCGGGAGCATGACCTCGGCGGCCTGCAGCCGGACCTGTGGGCCCTCTCGGAAGGGCTCCAGGTCTCGAGCAACATCTACTTCGCCCACGTGGGTCTCGACCTCGGCGCCGATGCATTCCTCGCCGCCGCCCGACGCCTCGGGATGTGCGCGTCGCTCGAGATCGGCCCGCCGGACCGCGCCCTGTCGGTGACGCCGTCGTACGTGACCCAGCCGGTCGAGGGGGACTGCGGACCGTTCTCGGGGGACGTGGAGCTCGCGAGCGCATCGTTCGGCCAGGGCTCGACCCTCGTCACGCCGGTGCAGATGGCGCTGCTGGCCGCGGCGATCGCCGGGGACGGCGTGATGCCCCATCCGTACCTCGTCAGCGACGTCCGCGCACACAGTGAGACGGACGCGCCGGCCGACGAGGTGCTCCAGCGCTTCTCGTCGCGCGGTGGGACCCGGGTGATCTCCACCGAGGCCGCTCGCCAGGTGCGCTCTGCGATGGTCGACGCGGTGAACGGCGAGCTGGGGCGGCCGTATGCCGGCCAGGGCGACGTCACCCTGTACGGCATCAGCAACGCGCGATCGGCCGGGAAAACCGGGACTGCGCAGCTGGGCGGCGAGCAGGCGCCGCACTCCTGGTTCATCGGCTTCGCACCGGCAGGCGAGGAGGCGAGCGCGGCCATCGCCGTCGCGGTGCTCGTCGAGAGCGGCGGCTCCGGGTCGACGAACGCCGCCCCGATCGCCGGGCAGGTGATGGCCGAGTACCTGCGGCTGGCGGCCGGGGAGTAGATCTCCGGCGCATTGCCGTCGCTCGCCCCACGGGTCAACCGACGCCGGACGCAGGGCTCCAGCGCCGTTCGCCCGCAGCGCGGGTCATCCGATGCCGGAGCTCCCGCCTTTCCTGGGCTCCGGCGTCCGTAGACCCGCCCCACGGGTCAAGCGCGCATCGCCGCGGCACGGCCATGGGCGCAGGGCGCCGTGAACCGCTCCGTAACGTGGTGGGGTATTGTTCATGACGGGTCGCGCCGCACCCAACGCCGCACCGACCCGAGCAGGGGAGATCCCGATCACCGTGAAGAACGTTCAGCAGCCCGCCGAACGCGTCATCGCCAGCGTCGAGCGCGTCATCGTCGGGAAGCACGCCGAGGTCCGGATGGCGCTCGTCGCCCTGTTGTGCGAGGGCCACATCCTCATCGAGGACGTCCCGGGCGTCGGCAAGACGATGCTCGCCAAGGCCCTGAGCCAGAGCCTCGGCTGCAGCTTCCGCCGCATCCAGTTCACCCCGGACCTGCTGCCCTCCGACGTCACCGGCCTGTCGATCTTCAACCAGAAGACCCACGAGTTCGAGTTCCGCCCCGGGCCGATCATGGCCCAGGTGGTCCTTGCCGACGAGATCAACCGCGCCACGCCGAAGACGCAGAGCGCGCTGCTCGAGTGCATGGAGGAGCGGCAGGCGACCGTCGACGGCGTCACCCACCGGATGCCATCCCCCTTCCTCGTCGTCGCCACCCAGAACCCGATCGAGTACGAGGGCACCTTCGCCCTGCCCGAGGCGCAGCTCGACCGATTCATGCTTCGCCTGCGGCTCGGCTACCCGAAGCCGATGGAGGAGCTCGTCATCCTCGACGAGCAGAAGCGCCGACACCCGATCGACGACGTCGAGCAGGTCCTGGGCATCGACGAGCTGCGTGAGATGCAGTCCGGGGTCAAGGAGATCTACGTCGACCAGGCGGTGGCCGAGTACATCGTGCGGCTGGTGAACGCGACGCGCGAGCACCCCGACGTGTACCTCGGTGCGTCGCCGCGCGGGTCGATCAACCTCTACCGCGCGACCCAGGCGTATGCCGCCCTGGCCGGACGCGACTACGTCATCCCCGATGACGTGAAGGACCTCGCGGTCGCGGTCCTCGCGCATCGGTTGATCGTCAAGAGCCAGGCCTCGCTGCGCGAGGTGGATCCCGAGCAGATCGTCCGCGAGATCCTCGCCTCGGTGCCGGTGACCGAGGCGGCCGCCGCCGCAGAGACGAATCGCGCCCGGATCTCCTGAGAGAGCGGCATGGGGCTCTTCAGCCGCCATCTCAGGCTTCTCTTCCTCGTCACGGCGCTCGTCGTGGCGGCGTTCAGCACGGGGATCGATTTCCTCTTCTTCCTCGTCTACCTCTCCGTGGCGATCGGTGTCGGCTCCTGGCTCTACGCGCGGCGCGGCCTGAAGAACGTTCGGGCCGACTACCGGGTGATCAACCCGCGCACGCACGTCGGCGAGGTGCTGCAGGCGCTGTACCGCGTCGAGAACCACGATGGGTTCGGGAAACCGTGGATCGAGTGCTGGAACGAGTCGACCCTGCCGACCAGTCTGCCCGGCCGCGTCATCGGGCTCCCGGCCCGCGGCGCGAGGCAGTGGCTGGCGAAGGTGACGCTCACCCGGCGCGGGAGCTATCGGCTCGGCGCGCTGCGGGTGCGGACCGGCGACCCGTTCGGGCTGTTCACCACCGAGATGGTCGTCGGGGCGCCGACGAACGTGGTCGTCTTCCCCGAGGTCGTGCCATTGCCCCACTGGCGGTTGCCGCCCTCGCCGATCGACGGCACGACCCGGACGAAGCGGCGTTACGAGGCGGCCACACCGCTCGTCAGCACCGTCCGCCCGTACGTGCGCGGTGACGCGATCAATCGCATCCACTGGCTGTCGAGCGCGCGTCACGGCGAGCTCCACGTGAAGGAGTTCGATCTCGAGCAGGCGGCCGACCTGTGGCTGCTGCTCGACCTCGATCGCGGCGTCCACGCCGGCCTCGGCGCCGATGCGTCCGTGGAGACGGCGGTGACGATCGCCGCCTCGATCGCCATGCGGACGCTCGCCGACAACCGTTCGGTGGCGATGACCGCATCCGCCCGGCGCCTCCAGCTCCACCAGCCGGACCGCGGCCCGCGCGTCGAGATGAAGCTGCTCCACCTGCTGGCCAACGTCCAGGCCGACGGATCGAATCCGCTGGCCGAGGTGCTGAGCACCACGCTCCCGCAGCTCCGACGCGGCGTGACGCTGTGCATCATCACCGGCTCCACCGATCGCGCGTGGGTCCGTTCGCTGTCTGCACTCCGGCGTCGGGGCGTCGGGGCGCTCGCCATCCTGCTCGACCGCAGCTCGTACATCGGTGTCGAGCCCGACGAGCCGTCGCGCGCCGAGCTCGCCGCCGTGCGCCACGCGCTCGCCGAGTACGACATCGAGCACCGGCTGGTGCGGCGCGGCGACGACATCGCCGATGCGATCGGCGGAAGGAGCCGGGCCCGTGCCTGACCTGCGCGAGCGGTTCCTCTATCCGCGGGCCGGATGGCTGAGCCTTGGCCTGCTCATGGTCATGGCGCTCTCCGTCGCCTGGTCGGTGCAGGGCGCGGCATGGATCGAGCAGCTCGACTATCTCGCGCCGCTGGCATTGTGGGCCGTCGTGGCCGGCGCCCTCGTCGGCATCGTGCGGATGAGCATCGTCATCGCACTGCCGCTCGGGGCCGCGATCGGCGCCGGGTTCGTCCTGTGGGCGATCGGCGGGGAGTACTACACGCCGCTCTCGCAGATCGGGCGGCTGGGGGCCCTGCGGGCCGAGCTGCTCGCGTTCATCTTCGACCTGATCGACAGCGGATACCCGTCGCAGATGGCGCCCTACGCGATCGGCCTCGGCGTCCTGATGTGGACCACCGCGTTCACCGCCGCCTACGTGGTCTACCGGTATCACCGTGTGCTCGACGCGATCCTGCTGCTGGGCGCCGCGATCATCACGAACATGTCCGCGACCTTCACGAACCTGTTCGGGCATCTCCTCCTGTTCGTCGTCGCCGCGCTGCTGCTCTGGCTGCGTGCGGCGCTCGTGAACCGCCAGGACGGCTGGCAGCGTCGCCGGGTGAACGAGACGCTCGAGGTGCCGCCGTCGATCATGCGGACCGGCATCATCTTCGCGGGCGGGAGCGTGGTCCTCGCCTGGGTGCTCACGAGCGTCGCCGTGGCGGCACCGCTGACCGGGGCGTGGCGAAACCTCGACGGCGTGTGGACCGGCGTCCGCGACCAATTCGAAGGGGCCTTCAGCAGCCTCACCAACCCGAACTCCCGGATCACCGGGAACAGCTTCGGCTCCTCGTTCACGGTGATCGGCGATTGGGTGAGCAACGACGAGGAGGTGCTCGTCCTCGCGGCGGAGCGCCCGCACTACCTCCGCACCCGGACGTATGACATCTACACCGGCCGCGGCTGGGACAGCACCGATGGGCCCAAGCGCGGCGTTGCCGCCGGCGACCTGCTGTTCAGCGTCCCCACCAGCGAGCGGCCGGCGGTCCGAGACGGGGTCCGCCTCGACTCCGTGAGCATCGAGATGCGCCAGTCCCTCGGCCGCCAGATCTTCACGGCGGGCTCGCCGCTCGAGATCTATGCGCCGGTGCTCATCACGGAGCCGGCCGGCCTGCCGCTGCTCGGCCACATCGAGGCGGCGAACGCCATCGGCGAAGGCGAGTCGTACACCCAGGCCGTCCTCATCCCCGAGGCGACCGAGGCGCAGCTGGCGGCCGCCGGCACGAATTATCCCCAGGCCGTGGAGGACCTCTACCTGAGCACGCGCGGCATCTCGGACAGGGTCGCGAACCTCGCCCGCGAGGTGACCGAGGGGGCGGAGAACCCGTACGAGCAGGCGAAGGCGCTCGCGAGCTACCTGCGCGGGGCGGACTTCACCTACTCGACCCGTGGCCTCGAGGTCGCCGCCGGCGCCGATCTCGTCGACACGTTCCTGTTCGGCGAAGGTGGACAGGTCGGCTACTGCCAGCACTACGCGAGCGCGATGGTCCTCATGGCGCGCTCGCTCGGCCTGCCGGCCCGGGTCGCCGTCGGCTGGGCGCCGGGCGAGGCGGCAGGGGAGGACCTGTGGCTCGTGCGCGAGGCGAACGCGCACGCATGGGCGGAGGTCTTCTTCCCCGGCTATGGATGGCAGATCTTCGAGGCCACGAAGTCGATCGACCCGCGCTTCGTCCGTGTCTCCGGCGACGACGGTGGCCCGGTGTCTCCGCCTTCTGAGGGCCTGGATGCCTGGTTCCGGGAGGACATCGAACGGGCGCTCCAGGAACGCGGCGGCGTCTTCTCCGTCCCGTCGCCGAATCCGGTCGAGGGCGCGGTCGACCCGGCCGATCCGGACGCGTCGGTGGTCGACGAGGCGGCCGAGAACCGCGAGGGCAACGCGCTGGTGATGGTCGGGCTGGTCGCCGCGGCCGCGATCATCATCTTCTTCCAGGCCCGCCACTCGCGCCGACGGTGGCGCCTGCTGCCGGCCGGCGATCGCGCGTGGAAGCACCTCACCCTCGCCGCCGACCGTGCCGGGGTCGGGCCGCGCCCGTCGGAGACGATCTACGAGTACGCCGGGTGGCTGGAGGACCAGCTGCCGAACCATGGTGAGCCGATCCAGGTGGTGGCCGACGGCAAGGTCTGGCAGAACTACTCCGGACGGCCCCTGACGCGCTCCGGCTCGAACCGGCTCGACCAGGCCTGGGCTCGCCTTCGCCGGCCGCTCCTGTTCCTCGCCCTGCGACGGCGATTCCGCCGGCTCGGGCGACGCGACGGCGGCACCTCCTAGGCCCCCTGCCCGCTCACAGGGCCAGAGGCCGTCCCTCGGACTCGTCGACATGGGTGAGCTCGACGCCCAGCAGGTGCCGCGTGTCGTTCCATCGGTCGAGCCGCCACTCGTCGCCCAACCGGGTGGCCGCCCCAACCGAGGCGTTGTCGACGTCGAGCGCCCATGAGCGGTCGTCGGCCAGGTCGAGCACGATGCGGGCGAGGATGCGCAGCGTGCCGCCGTGGCTCACCAGGCACGTCGTGCCCGGCGCCGCCGCGAGCAGCTCCGCGAGGAGCGCGCGGACGCGTTCGGTGGCCGATGCGATCGACTCGCCGCCCGGTGGCTGGCGGATCCCGCTCGCCTCTCGCCATTTCCGATATCGATCGGTGTCGCTGACCTCGAGCTCCGCGTGCGTTCGACCCTCCCACTCGCCCTGTCCGATCTCGATGAGCCGCCGATCCGGCTCGACCGGCACGCCGGTGGCGTCACCGATCGCCGCGGCGGTCTCCATCGCACGGCCGAGCGACGAGGAGACGATCCGGGACGGGCGCAGCCCCGGGTCCACCGCGATGCGTTCGCCGACGAGCCGTGCTTCGTGGCGGCCGGCATCGGAGAGGGGCGGGTCAAGATGGCCCTGGAAACGCCCCTCGCGGTTCCAGTCGGTGACCCCGTGGCGGACCACCACGAGCCGGCGGTCCGTCACCGGGCGGCAAACGCCGCGTCGAAGGCCTCCCGCGCCGCGCCTGCCGCCGCGGGCGCATCGGCGGGCTGCCCGAAGTACGGCAGGAGGTCGCCCATGATCTGGAGCGCCTGCGCCATCTCGTCGATCCCGACCTCGCCCATGTGGCCGAAGCGCAGGATCCTGCCGGCCCACTTGCCCTGCCCGCCCGCGATCACCAGCCCGTGGGCGCGCATGGCCTCGTTGAACGGGCTCCACTCGACGCCCTCCGGCACCCAGGCCGCCGTGACGGTGGCCGACCGGTCCGCCTCCGCCGCCACGAGCCGCAGCCCGAGTGCCTCGAGGCCAGCCGCGACACCGCGGGCGATCGCCGCGTGCCGTGCCCAGGTGCGCTCGCGACCCTCCTCGTGCAGGCGCTGGACGCCGACCCGCAGGCCGTACAGGACGGTGATCGCCGGCGTCCACGGCGTCTGTCCCTTCGTCGCCCAGTTGCGGGCCTCCGCGAAGTCCCAGTAGAAGCGGGGCATGCGTGCCGCTTCGGTTGCGGTCCATGCGCGGTCGCTGAGCGCCGCGATCGAGATCCCCGGCGAAGCCATCCACGCCTTCTGGCTGGCACTGACGACGAGGTCGACGCCCCAGGCGTCCATCTCGAACGGCATCGCACCGAGGCCGCTGATGCCATCCACCAGCAGCAGTGGATCACCGGGCGCCTGCCGAACGACGGAGGCGAGCGCCTCCATCGGGTTCGCGACGCCGGTCGAGGTCTCGTTGTGAGTGACCAGCACCGCGCGGTACGGCTCGCCGCCGGCCAGGCGCTCGCGCACCGCATCGGCCGATGCGGACGTGCCCCACTCGAACGCGAGGGAGTCGACCTCAGCGCCGAACGCGGTCGCGATCTTCGCGAACCGGTCGCCGAAGGCGCCGATGTTCACCGACAGCACCCGGTCGCCCGGCGAGAGGGTGTTCACCACGGCCGCCTCGAGGGCGCCGGATCCGGACCCGGTGAGCAGGACGACGTCGCCCTTCGTGCCGATGAGCTCGGCCAGGCCGGCCGACGTCTCGCGCAGGAGCTCGGCGAACTCGGTGCCGCGATGATCGATCATCGGCTGCGCCTGTGCGTCGCGCACGGCCTGGGGGATCGGCGTCGGACCGGGAGTCCGGAGATTCTGTTCCATGGCTCGCATCATAATCGGGGCATGCCCCGGCGCCCGCGGCCTGATCCCACCGAGCCGCTGTTCGACGCATCGGTGGCGGCCGATGCGCCGCTGGCGGCGCGCATGCGCCCGCGCACGCTCGACGAGTTCGTGGGGCAGCCGCACCTGGTGGGGGACGATGGCGCCCTGACGCGGGTCGTGAAGCCCGGCCACCTGCCGTCGATGGTGCTGTGGGGCCCGCCAGGCTCCGGCAAGACGACCCTCGCGCGCCTGCTGGCCGATCGCGCCGGCGGCTCGTGGCGGCAGCTGTCGGCGGTCACCTCGGGCGTCGCCGACGTCCGCGCCCTGGTGGCGGAGGCGAAGGCCCTGCGCGAGGCCGGCGGTCGGACGGTGGCGTTCATCGACGAGCTGCATCGGTTCAACAAGAGCCAGCAGGACGCGCTGCTGCCGCACGTCGAGGACGGCACGATCGCGCTGATCGGCGCGACGACCGAGAATCCGTACTATGAGATCAACTCGCCGCTCCTGTCGCGGATGCGCGTGTACCGCCTGGAGCCTTTGGACGCCGATGCGCTGGGTGCGATCGTCGACCGCGCGCTGACGGAGCCCGAGCGCGGACTTGGAGCGTCCGTGTCGCTGTCCGACGAGGCGCGCGCGACCCTGCTGGACCTCGCCGGAGGCGATGCCCGGCAGGCACTGAACGCGCTGCAATCTGCGGCCGTGACGGCGGGGGAGGGCGCCACTCTTTCGGCCGAGCAGATCGCCGAAGCCGCCCAACAGCGGCTGCTGGCCTACGACCGCGTCGGCGACCAGCACTACGAGGCGATCAGCGCGTTCATCAAGTCGATGCGCGGCAACGATCCCGACGCGGCCCTCTACTGGCTGGCCTCGATGGTGTCGGCGGGGGAGGACCCGACCTTCATCGCGCGTCGGATCGTGATCGCCGCCTCGGAGGACGTGGGCAATGCCGATCCGCGCGCCCTGCAGATCGCGGTGGCCGCGATGCAGGCCACCGAGATGATCGGATTGCCCGAGGCGCAGTACGCGCTGGCCCAGGCGGCCAGCTACGTCGCATCGGCGCCGAAGTCGAACCGCGCGGGTGCCGCCTACTTCGCGGCCCTGGCC
>DASVEQ010000162.1:0-8074 GCA_036380455.1 Candidatus Limnocylindria bacterium
CGCATCGGACCACCGTCGAGGGCAACGCCGAGGCGGAGATCACCCTGACCCAGGGCGAGGCAGCCGCGAAGGCGCTCGCGCTGCGTGCCGAGGCGTACAAGCAGTTCAACGAGGCGGCCGTCATCCAGACGGTCCTGAGCATGCTGCCGGACATCGTACGGGCCGCCGCGGAGCCGATGGGGAACATCGACTCGCTCACCGTCCTATCAACGGACGGTGCCTCCGAGATGGTGAAGAACACGACCCGCACGGTGGCCGAGGCCGGCGCTGCGGTGAAGAGCCTGACCGGCCTCGACGTGGCGGGGCTGATCAACGAAGCTGTCGGCCGTCACGCCAGCTCCAGCTCCAGCGCCTCGGCCGCGCCTGACGCTGGGCCCTCCCGCACGGCCGTCAGCGCTGCGCGCCAGCCTTCCCAGCGTCGCACCCTCCGTGGGGCCGCCGCACCGACCGCCAGCGCGCCGGCCGCTCCCCCGCCCGCCGAGCGTTTCGCCGAGGCGGTCGAGACGATCGAGCATGCCGGGACGGTGACCCCGGAAGCCGGCCCCTCCCTCGAGATCCGGGAGTCCATGCCTGCCGACCAGGCTTCCCAGGTCCTCGGAAGAGCGCTCGCGGCTGTGCCCGGCATCGGCCGCTACGCGGACATGACCGTGGATGAGCTGGGCCGGCGTGGCCCACGTCTGGCGCGCGCGCTCTGGGGTCGCGTTCCCGATGCGATCCGTGGTCGCATCGGCGATGCGACGATCGGCAGCTTACTCGAGCGATCAGGGACGTGATGACTCCGGGACGCCCGGCCGTGGCGGCGGCGGTAGCCTAGCGGCATGGCAGGCGAGCGGCCCCCGGCATCGGCTCCGAACGGCATCTGGGCGCAGGCGCAGGGCGAGCTGGACGAGGCCGCCGAGCGGTTGCACCTCGACCCGGGAATGCACAAGGTGCTGCGGGTGCCGAAGCGGGAGCTGACGGTGAACTTCCCGGTCACCCACGACGACGGGCGCGTCGAGGTCTACACCGGCTATCGCGTCCACCACAACGTCAACATGGGTCCGGCGAATGGCGGCATCCGGTATGTCCCCAACCTCGACCTCGAAGAGGTCCGCGCGCTCTCGATGCTCAATACGTGGAAGGCAGCGCTCGTGCGCATCCCGTTCGGCGGGGCCGCCGGCGGCGTGCGGGTCAATCCACGGCGGCTGAGCGAGGGCGAGCGACAGGGCCTCACCCGGCGCTACACGACCGAGATCGGGATTCTGCTCGGGCCCGGCAAGGACATCCCGGCGCCGGACGTGAACACCGGGTCGCAGACCATGGCATGGATGATGGACACGCTCTCGATGCATCGCGGACATACCGTGGCGGCATCGGTCACCGGAAAGCCGCTCTCGATCGGTGGTACGCGAGGTCGGCGAAGCGCGACGGCCCGCGGTGCCCTGCGCTGCATCGCCGCCACGGCCGCGGCCGCGCAGACGCCGCTGGCGGGTGCCCGGGTCGCGATCCAGGGCTTCGGTCGGGTCGGGATGACGCTCGCAGAGGAGCTCGATGCGGCCGGCGCGCGGATCGTCGGGCTGGCCGACGACAGGGAGGCGGTCACGAATGGCGGCGGCATCGACGTCGGCCGCGCCGTCGAGTGGATGCGCGAGCACGACGCCGTGGCCGGGATGCCGGGGACCAAGCCGATGACGAAGGCGGAGCTGTTCGGGCTCGACTGCGACATCCTCGTCCCGGCCGGCCTCCAGGGTGAGATCACCGGCACGAACGCCGGTGGCGTACGAGCCCGGATCGTGGCGGAGGCGGCGAACGGTGCGACGACCGGGGCTGCCGACGCGATCCTCGCGGAGCGAGGCGTGACGGTGATCCCGGACATCATCTGCACCGCGGGCGGCACGGTCCTGGGCTACTTCGAGTGGGTGCAGGACATGCAGGCCTTCTTCTGGACGGATGCGGAGATCACCGCCCAACTCGACCGCGTCATGGACGAGGCGATGGGCGGCGTCCAGGCGATGGCAACCGCCGAGGGCGTCGACCTGCGTGCCGCGGCGATGATGGTGGCGGTCTCGCGCGTCGCCGAGGCGACCACGCTGCGGGGCCTGTACCCGTAGCGAGGGTCCATCGGCAGGACGGCCCGGATCGTGCGAGGATGGGGGTTCCGTCGTATCTGAATTGCGCGTCGTGGAGGGAGCGGGGCGCCGATCCGCCCGCCCTCCTGGAGCACGCCATGACCGATATCCTGACCCCGACCTTCACGCCGCCGCGCGACCTCCTCATCGAGCTCGAGCCGGCCGCCGAGCGCCTCATGAACCGCCACGTGGGCATGGCCAAGGAGTGGTTCCCGCACGACTACATCCCGTACTCGATGGGCCGCGACTACGACAAGGACCCCTGGACGCCGGATCAGCCACGCATCGGCGGCGTCGCGCAGATCGCCTTCGAGGTGAACCTGCTCACCGAGGACAATCTGCCCTCGTACCACCGTGAGATCCACCGCATGTTCGGCCGCGGTGACGGCGCCTGGATCAACTGGGTGAACCGATGGACCGCCGAGGAGGGTCGCCACGCGATCGTGCTCCGCGACTACCTCGTGGTGACCCGCAACATCGACCCGTACGCGCTCGAGCGATCGCGCATGAACCAGCTCCAGGTCGCCTACGACCATGACGACGGCGGGAACGTGCTGCGCGGCCTCGCCTATGTCGCCTTCCAGGAGCTCGCGACGCGGATCAGCCACCGCAACACCGGCCGCTACTCGTCGGATCCGGTGGCCGACCGGATCATGGCCCGCATCGCCGCCGACGAGAACCTCCACATGGTCTTCTACCGCGACATGCTCTCGGAGGCCATGGCGATCGACCCGTCCGCCGCGGTGCACGCGATCGCCGACGAGGTGACGGACTTCCAGATGCCGGGCGCCGGGATGGAGAGCTTCACGCGGAAGGCCGCGCAGATGGCGAAGGCCGGCATCTACGACCTGCGCATCCACCACGACGAGGTGATCTGGCCGCTGCTGCGCCACTGGGGCGTCTTCGAGGCTGAGAACCTCGATCCATCGGCCGAGCAGCGCCGCGAGGAGCTGCGCCGGTTCCTGGCCGATCTGGACGCCACGGCGTCGCGCTTCGAAGCAAGGCGGGCCCTCACGCTCGAGCGCGAGGCGGCACGCGCCGGATAGTCAGCGAGGGGTGGGCGCACGGGGCGTACCGCCGGTTGCGCCGGTCTCGTTCTTGCCCGCACACTGCGCTCCATGAGCGACCAGCGCTGGCGTGAGCACGCCGACCGGTGGGTGCATGAGCGCCTCGATCCCGTCCTCGAGCGCGCTCCCGAGCGGCGCGCGCGATTCATCACCCAGTCCGGCGTCGAGATCGATCGTGTGGCGACCCCGGCTGACCTCCACGACGTCGCGAACGACCCGGATGCGGGGCGACCGCGCTATCGGTTCAGCGCCGACGACGTGACGGCCGATGGCTGGAACGAGATCGATGACCTCGGCCTCCCCGGTGAGCCGCCGTTCACGCGAGGCATCCACCCGACCGGCCATCGTGGCCGCCTGTGGACGATGCGGATGTTCGCCGGATTCGGGACCGCCGAGGACACGAACGCCCGCTTCAAGACCCTGATTCGGGAGGGCGGCACGGGCCTGTCGATCGCCTACGACATGCCGACCCTTTACGGCTACGACCACGACGACCCGATGGCCGCCGGGGAGTTCGGGACGTGCGGCGTCGCCGTCAGCTCGCTCGCCGACATGGAGATCCTGCTCGACGGGCTGCCCGTGGGCGAGATCAGCACCTCGATGACGATCAACTCCCCCGCCGCGATGATCTGGGCGATGTACATCGTCGCCGCCGAGAAGGCCGGCGTACCGCGCGCGCAGCTGTCCGGCACGCTGCAGAACGACATCCTCAAGGAGTTCATCGCCCAGAAGGAGTACATCTTCCCGCCGGCGCCGTCGCTGAAGCTGGTGACCGACACCGTCGAGTGGGGCACCCGCGAGCTGCCGCGCTGGAACACGATTTCCATCAGCGGCTACCACATCCGCGAGGCAGGCTCGAGCGCGGTCCAGGAGCTGGCCTTCACGATCGCCGATGGCATCGCCTACGCGGAGGACGCCATCGCGCGCGGGATGCGGTTCGACGACTTCGCGCCGCGCCTGTCGTTCTTCTTCAACAGCCATAACGACTTCTTCGAGGAGATCGCGAAGTTCCGCGCCGCCCGCCGGATCTGGTACAAGCTCTGCCGGGAACGCTTCGGCGCCGAGAACGAGCGCTCCACGTGGATGCGCTTCCACACCCAGACGGCCGGGGTCTCGCTCACGGCGCAGCAGCCGCTCAACAACCTCACCCGCGTTGCGATCCAGGCGCTGGCCGGCGTCCTCGGCGGCACGCAGTCGCTCCATACCGATGCGTACGACGAGGCCTGGGCGGTTCCCTCGGAAGACGCCGCGCTGCTTGCCCTGCGCCAGCAGCAGATCATTGCCGAGGAGTCCGGCGTCGCGAACACCGTCGATCCATTGGCCGGCTCGTACTTCGTCGAGACCCTGACCAATCGGACTGAGCAGGCGGCGTGGCGCTACATCGCGCAGATCGACGAGATGGGGGGCATGGTGCGCGCCCTCGAGGCCGGCTTCCCGCAGGCCGAAATCGCCGATGCGGCCTACGAGCAGCAGCGCCACCTGGAGGACCACGAGCGCGAGATCGTGGGCGTCACGAAGTACGCCGATCCCGACGAGGAGCTGCGAATTCCGCTCCTGGAGATCAGCGACGACCAGGAGCGCCGCCACCTGGACCGCCTGGCGCGCGTCCGGGCTGACCGAAGCGCATCGGCCCATGCCGCGGCGCTTCGGCGGCTGCAGGACGAGGCGCGGCGCGGCAACGTGAACCTCATGCCCGCCATCGTCGAGGCTGTGGAGGCGTACGCCACGATCGGCGAGATGTGCGGCGTGCTGCGCGCCGTGTACGGCGAGTACAGGGAGCCGCTCGCCGTGTGACGAGCGGCTCCGGAGTCGCTCGAATCAGCGGTCGATCCGCGTCACCCAGTAGGGCACCGGCGGCTCGTCCGTGGTTCCGAACCGCGCGTTGACCACGTACAGCGACGACCCGAATCGCGCGACGGTCGTGGGCACGTCGGTGTCGCCGGTCAGCTCGTCGACGATCGACCCATTCGCCAGGTCGGGTGCCAGGTCGATCACCGCCACATGAGCCTGGTTGCGCACGACGTACAGGCGATGGCCCGCCAGCAGGATGCCATCACCGGCAACGCTTGCTCCTCCCGTCTCGATGGTGCTCACGACTTCGGTGGCGGCCTCGATCCGATACAGCTCGCCGTCGGTCGAGTTCACCACGATGAGCGTCTTCCCGTTCGGTGTGGCGTCGATCCCGTTCAACCGGAAGACTCCGGGCTCCGCCGGTGCGAGCGTCGTCAGATCCACCTCGTCGATCCCGCCGGTGGCCAAATCGACCCGGTAGATGACGCCTCGAAATGAGTCGGTGAACCACGCGGCGTCGCCCGTCACCACGACATCGTTGATGAAGCTGGCTGCACCCGCCGGTGCCAGTTGGAAGACCATCAATGGGTCGCCGCCGGTCGCGGCATCGAACACGTAGCCGTTCCCGGCCGGCCCTCCGGCGACCCAGAGGCGGTTGGCCGCGTCGACCTTCATGCCGACGAACGGCCCACCGCCCTCGACCAGGAGCGAACCGTCACCGGTCCGCAGATCGCCACGCCAGATCCCCGCACCGGCCAATGAGCCGGTATAGAACGTGGTACCCCGGCCGATCGCGATGCCCTCCGGGGCGAAGTCATCGGGCAGGTCGATCCGGTCCGGAAACGCCGCGGCGCCGGCAGAAACGGGCAGCGCGAAGGCAAGGAGGAGTGCCATCACTGGGCTGAGTCGTCGCATCAGGTACCTCTCGTGCGATGGACGCTCGGGTCTGTGCTATTCGTCCGGCTGCCGTTACATGGCGTGCGGGGACGCGGCGTGGATCGCCGACCCTGGCCGGGAACCGGGGCCGGCGACGCAGGGCACGCTCTCCACGCCACGTCTCCCCGCTGATGCCATCTTCCACCTGCCCGCTTACCAGCCGCTTATTGGCGGATTGCGCGAGGCCGGGCTCCCGAAAGGACGCCCGGCCCGCCGCGTCGGGAGATCGGCTACTGCTGCTCGGCGAGCAGCGCGTCCAGCCGGTCCCAGGTCTCGATCGCTCCAGCCGTCATGCCCGTCGCGAGCGCGGCCTCGATCGCCTCCTCGGATCCCATGTGGCCGATCGCGCGCATTTTCGTGCGGCCGTCCCCGAGGTCCTCGAGGGTCAGCGTCTCGGGTCCGCCCTGGGGACCGACCTCGGGGACGTCGAACATGAACGTCCACCTGATGCGCTCCGGCGCGACGACCTCGAGGTATTCGCCGTAGAAGGCGAATTCGTTCCCCTCCCTGTCGACGCTGACGAAGCGCCACGCGCCGCCGGGGCGCACGTCCATCTCCTCGACCCGGGTCGCGTGCCGGTGGGGACCCCACCAGCGCGGGATCAGATCCCGATCCGTGTTGGCCTTCCACACCAGCTCGCGGGGAGCCTGGAAGATGCGCTCGTAGACGAGGTCGCCATCCTCGGAGTAGATCGTCGTCGTGTCGGTGCTGCCTCGGTCAATCCTGGTCGCGGTCATCATCGGTTCCTCTCGCTGTTCGTTCGTCGTCCTGGAGTTCCCGGAGGAAGACGTCGAGCTTTTCGAAGCTTTCCTCCCAGTGCGGGCGGTACTGGCCGATCCACTCGGCGACGTCGCGAAGCGGCTCCGCGCGCAGGCGGCGCGGCCGCCACTGGGCCTGCCGTCCCTGCTCGATCAGTCCGGCCCGCTCGAGCACCCGCAGGTGCTTCGAGACCGCCGGCTGGCTCAAGTCGAACGGCGCGGCGAGCTCGGTGACCGATGCCTCGCCACGGGCAAGGCGGGCCAGGATGGCGCGCCGGGTCGGATCGGCCAGGGCCGCGAAGATCGCGCTGAGTGGATCCTGCTGTCTGTCCATTGCCCTCTGGTTATATAACCCTATGGAACTATACAGCGGCGGCGGAGCCTGTCAAGCCCCACCCGCTATCCTCGACGGCCGATGCAGCTCCACCTCGTCGACGCGACCTTCGAGCTCTTCCGGGCCTACTACTCCCGTCCGCCCCGGCGCGCGCCCGATGGCCGACCGGTGAACGCCGTCCAGG
Organism: Candidatus Limnocylindria bacterium; assembly: GCA_036380455.1. Classification (GTDB taxonomy): domain Bacteria; phylum Chloroflexota; class Limnocylindria; order QHBO01; family QHBO01; genus JACDBZ01. The sequence continues at coordinate 7,179 of DASVEQ010000162.1, forward strand.
GTCTGGTGGATTCGATGCTCTCGCTCCTCCGCGAGCCGGACGTGACGCACATCGGCGCCGCTACCGACTACGTCATCGAGTCGTGGCGGAACGATGTCTACCGCGGATACAAGTCGAGCGCCGGGGTCGATCCCGATCTGCTGGCGCAGTTCCGCGACGCGGAGCGGGCGCTCGCGGCGCTCGGCATGCCGGTGTGGGCCATGGTCGAGGACGAGGCGGACGACGCGATCGCCGCGGCGATCGAGCGCTTCGGCGGCGACCCGCGCGTGGAGGGCATCGTGATCTGCTCGGTCGACAAGGACCTGGGGCAGCTCGTCGTCGGCGATCGGATCGTGCTCCGTGACCGGATGCGGCGCGTCACCTACGACGAGGCCGGAATCCGCGAGAAGTTCGGCGTTGCACCCGAGAGCATTCCGGACTACCTGGCGCTCGTGGGCGACAGCAGCGACGGCTTCCCCGGCCTGCCGGGATGGGGTGCGAAGTCCGCGGGCGCCGTGCTTGCGAAGTTCGGCCATCTCGAGGCCATCCCCGCATCGGTCCTCGAGTGGGAGGTCGACATCCGCAACGCGAGCCGCCTGGCGGCGACCCTCGAGCAGCACCGCGCCGATGCACTCCTGTTCCGCCGGCTCGCCACCCTGAACCGCGACGCGCGAATCGAGGACGCGACACCGACGCTCGACTCACTCGAGTGGCATGGCGTGCCACGCGCGCGCTTCATCGCCCTCTGCGACGACCTGGGCTTCGACACCGTGCGCGAGCGCATCCACCGCTGGACGGACTGAGCGGGTACGGGACCCCACCCGTACGTTCGGTGGGGTGCGGTGGGGTCCTGGCACCGATACGGTCCGCGTCCAATGCAACGAACCCTTCCCGCGGCGGCCATGCTCGTCGCGATC
>DASVEQ010000163.1:0-19390 GCA_036380455.1 Candidatus Limnocylindria bacterium
CTTCACCTTCATCGTCCCGAACATCAGCTGGACGGGGCACCTCGGCGGCCTGCTCGTCGGAGCCGTACTCGGGTACTTCCTGCCGCCGACCGGGGTGGCCACCATGGGCGGGATGTGGCGCACGCCGGGGGGCGACCAGCTGCAGACCGGCATGCCCATGTCCCTGCGGGCGGGCGTCTATGCCAGCGTGGCCGTCGTCCTCCTCGTCGGCTCGTTCGTCGCCGTCGAGATCCTCGTCGGCTGAACCGGCCACCGGCGGCGACGCCTGTGCGATCCTGACGGCATGTGCTTCGACACGGATGCCCGCCCGCCGCCGCCCCCGATCCGCGGGGCCGCGCTCGACGCCCGAGACCTGATGCTCGACGCCCGCGACGGTACCCGTGTGGCCGCCCACGCCGCGCGCGCCGACGCCTCGTCCGGCGCCGGGATCGTCGTGATCCCCGACGTGCGAGGGCTGCACCCGTACTACGAGGAGCTCGTCCGTCGTTTCGCGGAGGCCGGTGTCCACGCCGTCGCCATCGACCTCTACGCGCGCACCGCGGGGGCCTCCAAGCGGGCAGCGGACTTCCGGTACGAGCCGCACGTCAAGGAGCTGGATGGTGACGCCCTCGCTGCCGACGTGGCGGCGGCCGCCGACTTCCTGAGGTCGGCCGAGGGCGGCGAGCCCGACCGGCTGTACACCATCGGCTTCTGCATCGGAGGCCGCATCAGCTTGCTGCAGGCGGCGAGTGGTCTCGGGCTGTCGGGCGTGATCGGCTGCTATCCGTGGCCGGTCGGCCCGCATCGCAGCGGCCTCCCCGCGCCGACGGACGAGGCGCCGCGCTTCGGTTGCCCGGTGCTGACGATCTACGGCGGCGCCGATCCCGGCATCCCGCCCGAGGCCAGGGACACGTTCGCCCGGGCGCTGGCGGCGGCCGGCGTCGAGCACCGAAGCGTGGTGTACGAGGATGCGCCGCACTCGTTCTTCGATCGCAAGGCGACCGACCACGCCGAGGCGAGCGCTGACGCCTGGCGCGTGATCCTCGGGTTCATGAGTGTCGCGCAGGATCAGGTGCGGGTCTCTCGCTGACCGGACCGTGACCGCGGCGTGACCGCGGCCTGGTCGTGGCGTGGTCGCGGCCTGGTCGTGGCGTGATCGCTGATCGCTGCCGATCGCTGCCAGCAGTCAGCGCCCACCGACCGAGGCCCGGCCGCCGCGCCTGATCGCTGCCAGCAGTCAGCGCCCATCTGACTGCCTCCATCGCGGGGTTTCAGGCACGCTTACTGCGGCTGGACGCGACGGGATCAGATCAGGCTTCGTCCGTGAGTGGGTAGACCGGGACCTCGCGCGCGCGGGCGTGGGCGATGACCGCCGTCCCGACCTCGAGCGTGGCGCTCGAGGAGGTCGCCGCCTCCAGCTCCATGCCGCTCTGGCTGCGAAGGACGTGGTGAACCTCGGAGCCGTGGAAAACGCGCCGCACGATGTGGAGGACGGCGTCCTCGCGGGGTGGCGACGACAATTTCTCGACCGGCAGCATGTGGAGCTGCTCGGGGCGCAGGAGGACCTCGGCCCGCGAGCCGTCGGCCAGCGAATCACCGCTCGCGCGGAACCGCCCGACGAGCGTCTGGACCTCACCATGACGGACCACGCCGGTCAGCAGGTTCGCCTCTCCGACGAAGCCGGCCACGAACCGGTTCACAGGCCGGAGGTACAGCTCCGTCGGAGTTGACAGCTGCTCGATCCGGCCGGCCCGCATGACCGCCACGCGGTCCGCGATCTCGAGGGCCTCGGCCTGGTCGTGGGTCACGAACAGCGTCGTCGCCCCCGCGGCGCGGAGGATGTCCCGTACCTCCCCGCGCAGCTGCGCGCGCAGCGTGGCGTCGAGGCTGCTGAACGGTTCGTCGAGGAGGATCAGGGCCGGATCGGGCGCGAGCGCGCGGGCCAGGGCCACGCGCTGCTGCTGGCCGCCGGACAGCTCGTGGGGCATGCGGTGCTGGAGCCCGGCCAGCCCGACGAGCGCGACCAGCTCGGCCACCCGCGCGTCGCGCGCCTCACGGCCGCGACGGGGAAGGCCGAAGCCGATGTTGCCGGCCACGTCCAGGTGCGGAAAGAGCGCGGACTCCTGGAAAACCATTCCGATGCGGCGACGCTCCGGGGCGACGTTCCTCCGGGGACCGGCCACGACCTGGCCGGCGATCTCGACGCCGCCCGCATCGGGACGCTCGAACCCGGCGATGAGGCGCAGCAACGTTGTCTTACCGCATCCCGAGGGCCCGAGCACGCCGAGAAACTCGCCGCGCCGGACGTCGAGGTCCACCGCGTCGACCGCGACCACGTCGCCGAACTGCCTGCTGAGCGCGAGCGTGCGCATCGCCAGCTCGGGACTCGTGGACATTGCCATGGGCGCCATTCTGACCGGTGGCTCCTCGAGCAGGGCCGTCACGGCTTGGGCTCCTGCCTGAGGAGCAGCCACAGCGAGGCCGCCGCAACGACCACCATGAGCATCGCAGGCGGGGCGGCCCGCGCGAAGAACCCCTCGCTGGTCGTGCTCCAGATTCTGACGGCAAGCGTGTCGAAGCCGGTGGGAGCGAGCAGGATCGTGGTCGGCAGCTCCTTCATGGCGGTGAGGAAGACGAGCGCGCCGCCCGCGACGAGCCCGGGGCGGATGATCGGCAGCGTCACCTCGCGCAGGACCGCCCCTGGGTGCCGGCCGAGCGTGCGAGCGACCTCCTCGATCCGCGGGCTGACCTGGAGCAGCGAGGCCCGCGTGGTGCCGACCGCCTCGGGCACGAACCGGACGAGGTAGGCGAGGAGCAGCAACGGCAGGGTCTGGTAGATCGCGGGCAGGAAACGCGCGGCGATGAACACGAGCGCCAGGCCGATGACGATGCCGGGGAGCGCGAAGCCGGCGTACGTGGCGCGCTCCACGACGGCCGCCAGGATCCCACGATGGCGCACCGCCAGGATGGCGACCGGGATCGAGGCGAGGACCGCGAGGATGGCGGCCAGCCCGGAGGCGAGGACCGAGTTCAGGGCCGGCGCCCAGACCAGGCTCAGCGCCTGGTCGGTGCCGATCCCTCGTGCCAGCCAGAACAGGATCGTGGCGATCGGGACGCCGAGCGCCAGGGCGACGACCAGCGCGCACGCCACGAATGCCGGCCAGCGCCACGTGCCGAGCGAGACCGGGGGGTTCCGACGAGCCGCGCCGCCCCCCGACCGGTGGTACCGAGCCCGCCCACGCAGACGCGACTCGGCCAGCAGCACGCCGGCCGTGCAGGTCACGAGCATGAGCGAGAGCACTGCCGCGAGGCTGGGGTCGAAGCTGGCGCGGTACTGCACGTAGATGGCGCGGGTGAACGAGTCGAACTGCAGCAGGCTGACGGCCCCGAAGTCGGCCAGCGAGTAGAGCGCCACCAGCAGGGCACCGGCGGTGATCGCCGGGCGCAGCTGGGGCAGGGTGACGCTCACGAACGTTCGCCACGGCCCACGGCCCAGGGACCGGCTCACCTCCTCGAAGGCGGGATCGAGCCGCAGCAGCGCCCCGCGGACGCTGAGGACCACGTACGGGAAGCTGAAGAGCGTGAGCGTCAGCGCCGCTCCGGGGAACCCGTACAGCTCCGGCAGGCGCCCGACGCCGAGGGGCTCGAGAACGCCCTGCAGCGCGCCGCGCGGTCCGAAGGCGGCGACCACCGCGTAGCCGCCCACGTAGCTCGGCACGACGAGCGGCAGCAGGACCAGGATCGTCCACCAGCGGCGTCCGGGGAGGTCACTGCGGCTCGTGAGCCAGGCGATCGGAACCCCGACGAGGACGGCGGCCACCGTGACGGTCGCTGCCAGCGCCAGTGAGTTGACGAGCACCTGGATCGTCCGCTCCCGCAGCACGAGCGCCAGCGGATCGACGCTCGAAACGGCCAGGACCACCAGGTACGCGATCGGGAGCAGGCCCACCATCGCGACGAGCACCCCCGCCGCCACCAGCCAGGGTGGTGCGGCGGGAGTCCGCGTCGTGCTCCGAGCTCTCGCTCCGCGGAGCGCTGCAGGGATCGTCATCGGTGCTCCGTTACAGGATGCCGAGCTCCTGGAGCAGCTCGAGAGTGCCCTCGAGGTCGGCTAGATCGGACAGGTCGATGTCGGGCGTCCCGATCTCGGCCAGCGGCGGCAGCTCCGCATCGGGCTCGACACCCTCCAGCAGCGGGTACTCCTTCGTCTCGGCGGCGAAGTACTCCTGAGCTTCGGCCGAGAGAAGATAGTCGACCAGCTCCCGGGCCGCATCGGGGTTGGCGGCGGTAGTGAGGATGCCGGCGCCGGCAACGTTCACCAACGCGCCGGGGTCGCCGTCGGTGAGGTAATGGTTCGCGGCGGGCGCATCGGGCTCCTCGACCAGGCGCTGCATCAGGTAGTAGTGGTTGATGAAAGCCACATCGATTTCACCGGCGATCACCGCGTCGAGGGCCTGGTTGTTGCCCTCGTATACGCTCGGATCGTTGGCCTGGATGCCCTCGAGCCACGCGCGCGCGGCGTCCTCGCCCTCGATCACCCGGAGGGCGGTGACGAACGATTGGAAGGATCCATTGGTCGGCGCCCAGCCGATGCGCCCGGACCAGGCCGGCTCGGTGAAGTCGAGGATCGAGTCCGGGAGGTCCGCCTCGGTCAGCGAATCGGTGTTGTAGACGACCACGCGGGCCCGCCCGCTGACGCCGACCCACTCGCCGGCCGGCGAGTGGAAGCGCTCGTCGACGACGTCCAGCACGTCGGTCGGAAGGTCCGCCAGGAGCCCTTCCGCCGCCACGGCGCCAAGGGCACCGGCATCCTGGGCGAAGAAGACGTCGGCCGGCGAGTTCTCGCCCTCCGTGAGGATCAGGTTGGCCATCTCCGCGGTGTCCCCGTAGCGCGCCTCGACCTCGATCCCGGTGGCGTCGCTGAACCGCTCGAGCAGCGGGCCGACGAGCTCCTCGCTCCGGCCGGAGTACACGGTCAGGGTTCCGCTTCCGGCGGTGGGGTCGGACGCGTCGCTGGCCGTGGACGAGCCGGGGTCGGCGGGCGAGCAGGCCGCGAGGGCAACGGCCGCGAGGGCGAGCGGGGCGATGAGGGGGGAGCGTAGGCGCAACGTGAGGGTCCTCGTCTGCATCGGAGTGTTCAGAGCGCGGGTTAGGCTAGCCTAACGTTGGAGGTTCGTCAAAACGAACTACCGATGAAATGGTCGGAATTAAGCGCGGTTGGCCACCGACGTCAGGACGAGGCCACCCGGTACAGCTGCCATGCCTCCGGGACGCCCTTGAGGGCGTGCGTGCCGGCATCCTCGAAGACGATGCCCGACCCGGCGACGAGATCGCGCACCGTGCGGGAGGCGAGGATCTCTCCCGGCGCCGCAGCCGCGCCGATCCGGGCCCCGATGTGCACGGCAAGCCCACGAAGTCCGGATCCTGCGCGCTCGCACTCGCCGGCGTGGATGCCGATCCTGAGATCGAGACCGAAGTCGTTGACGGACGTGCGAATTGCGGCCGCGCATCGGATCGCCCGCGCCGGTCCGTCGAAGGCGGCGAAGAACCCGTCGCCGGCCGTGTCGATCTCCCGACCCCGGTGACGCGCGAGCTCGCGCCGCACGGCCGCGTGATGGCGGTCGACCAGGGAGCGCCAGGCGGCATCGCCCATCGCGGCGGCCCGCTCGGTGGATGCCACGATGTCGCTGAACAGAACCGTCGCGAGCACGCGATCGGACTCCCGCACCGCGTCGTCCAGGCCCTCGATGAACTGCTCGATGGCGGCGAGGGCGCGGTGCCAGTCGGTGGAGATCAGGACGTGGTCCTCGCCGGGCAGTTCGATCGCCTGCGCCCCGGGGATGCGGTTGGCGAAATACGGAGCGGCGTTTGCCGAGCCCGTGCGCCAGAACACGGCAGTCGGCACATGGATGCTCGGCAGGACGGCATCGATGTTCGTCATCGCGACGAGCTCCCACTGCATGCGGGCGTCCGCGGCCGAGCTGCTCGCGAGTCCGTCCTCACGGATCCACCGGATGAAATCCTCGTCGTCCGCCCGACTGGGCGCCGCGCCGGCGACGATGTCGCGGGCCATCGCCTCGGTGCCCCAGGTGTGCTCGATGCGGTCTGCGTACTCGCGAATCGCCGCCTCCTCGCTGCGACCGACGAGCGTCCAGGTCGGCGACCACAACACGAGCCCCGCCGTCCGTTCCGGGTAGGTCGCGGCGAAGACGCTGCATAGGGCGGCACCGTGCGCGAGTCCCACCAGCACCACTCGTTCCGAACCAACCGAGTCGAGGACGGCTCGCATATCGTCCAGCCGATGCTCGAGCGTCGGCAGCGCATCCCGCTGGAGCCTGTCGGAGAGCCCAGTGCCGCGCCGGTCGAGCCGCACCACCCGTCCCAGCGAACCAAGGCGACGATAGATTCCGGCCAGGATCGGCTCTCGCCACTCGTGGTCGAGGTTGGAGTACCACGCCCGGAGGACCAGGATGTCGATGGGTCCCTCGCCGTGGACCTGGTAGGCGACGTGCGTGCCGTCCGCGGTCCGCGCATAGTGGGTCTCGGGAGTCATCAGGCGAAGTGTGCCGCCCGAAGGGCGCATCGGTCTAGAATCAGGATCCCGCCCATCCGCCCCTGACGGAGTACCGATGATCGATTTCTCGCTGACCGATGCGCAGCGCGAGGTGCAGCGCACGGCGCGTGCCTTCGCGGAGCGCGAGATCCTTCCACGCATCGGGGAGCTGGACGCCAGCGCGACCTACGACCGCGGCCTCTACGAGAAGATGGGCGCGGAGGGCCTCCTGGGCCTCCCGATCCCGGAGCGGTACGGCGGCGCGGGCATGGACTACATCGCCTTCGCGCTGCTGTGCGAGGAGATGGAGCGCGCCGACACGGCCTTCCGCGTGATCCTGTCGGTCCATACCGGCCTGAACTCGCTCACGCTGCTCCAGTGGGGGTCAGAGGACCTCAAGGAGCGGTACCTCGTTCCGCAGGCGCGCGGCGAGAAGCTCGCCACCTTCGGGCTTACCGAGCCGGGCGTCGGGTCCGATGCGGCCAACCTCGCCACCGCCGCCCGTCGCGACGGCGATCGGTACATCCTCAACGGCAGCAAGATCTGGATCTCGCTGGCCGATACGGCCGACCACTTCCTCGTGTTTGCCAGCGTGGACCGGTCCAAGGGGTACAAGGGAATCACCGCCTTCGTCGTCGAGCGCTCGTTTTCAGGCTTCAGCTCGGAGTCGCTGCACGGCAAGCTCGGCGTCCGGGCCGGCAACACCGGCATCCTGACCTTTGACGACTGCGAGGTGCCGGCCGCGAACCGTGTCGGGGAGGAGGGAGAGGGGTTCACGATCGCGATGAGCGCGATCGATCAGGGCCGCTACACCGTGGCCGCCGGTTCGGTTGGGCTGGCGCAGGCCTGCCTCGACGCGTCGGTGAAGTACGCCCACGAGCGCAAGACGTTCGGCTCCGAGATCGGGCAGCACCAGCTCGTGAAGCAGATGCTGGCGAAGATGGAGCAGGGCATCCAGGCGGGGCGGCTCCTCGTCTGGAAAGCGGGCTGGAAGAAGAACCGCGGCGAGCGCAACACGCGCGAGACCTCGCTGGCGAAGTGGTTCTGCACCGACCACGCGGTTGCCTCGGCCATGGATGCCATCCAGATCCACGGCGCATACGGGTACTCGAACGAGTATCCCGTCGAGCGCTACCTGCGGAATTCGAAGGGCTCGGTGATCTACGAGGGGACCTCGCAGATCCATACCCTCATGCAGGCTGACTATCTGCTGGGCTACCGGAAGGATCGCAAGCTGCGGATGCCGCAGCTGCCGTTCGAAGGCGAGATGTAGGCGTCTACGCGGGCGTACGCCGTCCGAGCGCCAGCAGCGCGACAACCAACGCCGGCACGATCAGCATCTGCAGCACCAGCAGCGGCGTCGAGTACGCGTACGCCCACGGGTCGAACGACGGTTCCGGGCAGCCCGAGCATGCCGCTCCGCTGATGCCGGCTCGCGCCCAGGCCAGGAACCACCACAGGCCGGCGACGGCGGCGGGCAGCATCAGGAGCGCTTGTCGCACCCAGCCGCCGCGAACAGCGACGGCGATCGTGCCCGCGACGATGCACGCCGTCGCACCGCCGACGACCAGGACCTCGATGATGCCCATCCACGGCAACGCACCCTGCCCGTACCCGTCGACCACCGAGGAGCCAGGACTCATGACCGCCTCGGCGGCGCTGTACGCCAGCGTCAGCACCAGGCCGGCAACGAGGACGGCGACGGCGAGCCCGGTGGCGATGCGCGCTCGACTCCTCAACGCGCCGGAGGCATTCCGCTGCTCCATGGACCGACCATGGCAGCCTGCGGATGACGTCATCAATCAGGGAAATCCCGGAATCGCCCTCAGGGTTCCTGCGTTCGGGCCGGCTTCAGCGCCAGCACGTTGACCGACGCCGCGGACACTGCAGCCGCGGACCAGGGGATCGGGACGCCCTCGCCCAGGCGCCAGAGAGCGAACAGGTCCGCATAGTGCGGCGACAGGGGGTTCCCGGACTGGCCGCCCGCGACCACGTACCGGCTGCGCTCGACATCGCCGAGGTCGATGACCGTCCGATGGTTCGGGATGGCGGCCGGATTGTGGAGGGGATCCAGCGGCAGCACACCGGCCTGCGCCACGGTGTTCGTGTCACCACCGAGCGGCACGGGTCCCACGTTCAGCAGCCGGTCGAGCGGACGTCGCACGCCCAGCGGATGGAGAAGGCGCAACGGTCGGACCGCGCCCCATGCCCAGCCCTTCGGGTCGTCGCCCGCGGACTCGCGAAGCGTCCGCACCGCCGATCCCAACGCCGCGGTGATCTCCGCGGATGCGTCCGGCCCGGCGCGCAGACGGGCCACCAGCCTGCTCAGCGTGACCGCGCCGAGCGACGTTCGTGGCATCGCCGGTCCGACGCCCCCGCCGAGCGCCGATCGCCACGCGCGTGGGGCCCGGTCGCGGGCGATGATCGCGGCCAGCTCGCTCACGAACAGCTCGAAGACCGCGGCGGCCGACGAGCCGGCGCCGACCACCCCGTCCCAGTCTTGCAGGAGGGCGCGCGCCAGCGCACCATCGCCGTCTCCGGGCTGTGTCTCCATCACGAAGGGTCGCAGGTCGCGCCATGGGACCGAGGTCACGTCGGTCTGCAACGCCATGGTGGCCGCCACGTCCCAGTCCCGACGTTGCGGAAGCAGCTCGCCGATGCGAGCCGCGCGATAGCCATCGAGCCAGTCGACGCCGAGGAACGGAGCTTCGGCAACGTCCGCGCGCGCCGCGTTATTGGCGGAGACGATCTGCCCGGCCTCGGGGTCGAGCACCCACGGCAAGGAGTCGAACGGCAGGTGAGACTCCTCCCAGCCGCCGGCCGGGTCCCAGGCCGGGCGTGGCAGGGTCCCGTTCCCGTCCCTTCGTCGGGGGAGCGTCCCGATCAGCTGCCAGCCGATGTGGCCGTCCGCATCGGCGTAGACGACGTTGAGCGCCGGCCCGGGCCAGTCCGCGAACGCCGCACGGAAGGTGGGGAAGTCGCGGGCGCGGTGAACGTCGAGGAAGCCACGGACGCGCGCCGGCTCGAGCCACGTGGCTCGCAGCGAGAGCGCATGCTCGAGATCCAGGATCGGCGTCACGACCGGTCCGCGCCGCGTCACGAGCACGGACTCGACCACCTCGAGCGCGCCGCGGACGGCGATGCGCTGCTCGAGCCGCTCGATCGGCTCCGGTCCGCTGGGACCACGTGCGGTGCCAGCTTCGACGTCGAGCTCCTCCCAGAACAGATCGGCGGAGTCGCTGCATCCGGCTGTGATGCCCCATGCGGCGTGCCCGTTGTGGCCGGTCGGGAAGGCTGGCCCACCGACGAACGACGCACCGGCCACCGCCCAGTCCGGCGTGCGAAGGTGGGCGAGGTACCACGACGCGGGGATCGAGGGCGCGAGGTGTGGGTCGTTCGCCAGGATCGGCGCGCCGCTGGCGGTGCGCCATCCGGCCAGCGCCCACGCGTTCGACGCGCCCGGCCCGCCCACCAGGTCCCGCAACAGCGCGAGGTCGGCCGCCAGGCGGTCGATCGGCTCGCCCGCCACGCCGCCCACCGGCACGACGGTCGGGAGCCCCGGACCGTACGCTGGGGCGACGGCGGCCATCGCATCGGGGCCGTCGGCGAGCAGCACCGCGAGGCGGCCGAGCTCGGTGTCCCAGTTCCCCGCGAGGGCGAGCGACTGGAGCCCGAGGAAGGCGAGCACGTCCTCCGCCACCCAGGGCGAGCGCCGCGCCCGGAGGAGGGCGAGCTCGTGGGGCGTGGGTGCGGCGGCCATCGAGGCGTTCACCCCCGCCACGTACGCATCGAGCAGATTTCGGATGTCGGCCGCCAGCATCGGCAGCTGGACGACCGCCAGCCGCTGGAAGCCCAGCGTGCGGCTGAGGCGGTCGATCGGCAGGGCAGGGGCGCCCAGCAGCTCCGCCAGCCGCCCGCGGCCCGCCCGCGACAGCAGCTCCAGCTGGAACCCGCGATCCTGACCGTGGCAGAAGCCGAGGCCGAACCAGGCATCGGCATCGCAGGTGGCCTCGATGTGCGATATTCCCCAGCGGTCGCGGGCGATCGCCACCTCGTCCGCCAGGCCCGTGACGCGCAGCGCACCGCTCGTCCGTGCCGTCCGCCGGCCGAGGCTGCGCAGGAGCGTTCGAAGGCTGGGCCGCGGCGGCATCGGCGGCATGATGCCACCGTATACTCGGCGCCGTGAGCCGAACCATCGAGCTGATCGCCGGCCTCATCCTCCTCGTCGTCGGAATCGTGGTGCTGGCCAGCGAGCCGATCCTCGACGTCGTTCGCGAGTTGGGCATCCCAAACGATGTCCTCGCCTGGTGGCCGACGCTTCTCGTGCTGCTCTCGCTGTTCTTCCTCGTGCCGGGCTTCGTGGGCCGGCAGCATCGGCGGCTCCGGGCGGGGATGGTCATCCCCGGCGCCATCATGGCCGGGGCGGGCGGCGCCCTCCTGTACACCAGCCTCGCCGACCGGTGGGCCGCGTGGACGTACCTGTGGAGCGTTCTGCCCTTCAGCTTCGGGCTCGGGATGTACGCTGCCGGCTGGATCGCCGATGCCCCGGCGTTCAAGTGGATCGGCTCGGGGATCGCCGCCGGGGGCGTGATCGCCTACCTCGTGTTCGCGACGGCATTCGGTGGCGAGGCGTTCCGGCTCATCGCCGCCATCGGCATCCTGGCACTCGGGCTGGCGCTCACGATCGGCGGCCTGGCCGACCGGCTCAGCCGGAAGTCACCGGCGGGCTGACGCCTTCCGCGCGCCACCCGCTCGCGGACGCCGGTGGCGGTCGAACCACCCGATGATCCGCTCCATGCGGTCGATCCGCCGATCCGGCCTGCCATAGTTCTTCAGCTCGTGGTGCTCCTCGGGATACAGGACGTACTCGACCTCGCGCCCGAGGACCTTCAGGGCCGTGAACAGCTGCTCGTTGTCGGCGGGAGGGCAGATGCGGTCCTCCTCGGCCTGCAGGATGAGGAGCGGCGTTGTGATCCGCGCGACGTTGCGCAACGGCGACGAGTGCCAGAGCCGGAGCATCCCCTCGTCGGACAGTGGATCGCCGAGGCCGTGGCGGCGGTTGTAGTGCACCCCGAAGTACGAGTTGGCCCAGGTGCTCACCTGGTTCGACACCCCGTTCTCGGCAGCGCCGGCCGCGAACCGATCGGTCTTCCCGACCAGCCACTGGGTGAGGTATCCGCCGTACGAGAGGCCCATCACGTACAGCCGCGACGGGTCGGCAAGTCCGCGGTCGACGAGCGCGTCGACCGTTGCGATCGCGTCCTCGGCGTCCGGGCCACCCCAGCGGCCCTCGAGCGACCGCACCCAGTCGGCTCCGAACGTCGCCGAGCCGCGGATGTTCGGCATCACGACCCGATAGCCGGCAGCGCACAGCGCCGTGGCATCCATGGAGCCGACGCCGGCCCATGCGCCGGTGGGGCCGCCGTGGAACGCGAGCACCAGCGGCAGCCGCCGCCGTCCGGCTCCCGATGGCGACGCAAGCCATGCCTGGATCGGACCGGCGGGACCGGGCAGGTCGAGCTCCTCGACGCCCGGCATCCAGGAGGAACGCTGCCACCGCGAACCTTCGCGCGTCACCCGTCGCAGCGTGCCACGCGCGATGGCGTAGACCTCCGAGCTGCGTCCCTCGAACCCTGCACTCATCGCGATGGTCCGCCCGTCCGCGCTGGCCGCGAGTCCGGCACCGTCGAGGACGAGCGCGGGATCCGCCATCGGTTCCGCCGTCCCGTCCAGGGTCACGCGGTATGGAAGGTTGCGGCCGCGGTTTCCGATCAACACCAGCAGCGACCGATCGTCGAGCCAGATCGGCCCGATGACGTCCTCGGCCATGACCAGGTCGGACCAGGCCCAGTCGCCGACCGGCAGATCCAGCGACTCGGTCAGGTTGCGCGGCGCGGCCCCGGCGAGATCGGCGACCCACAGCGATGGCATCACGTGGTTCGGTGGATCGGCGACGTCGGTGCCGACGAACGCCAGGCGGCGGCCATCGGGCGAGAAGGCGGGATGCTCGGCCTCGCCGGCGAGCGCGACGAGCTCGCGGACCCGTCCACCCCGGGCCGCGACGCTGAACAGGCGAGACCGCGGGTCGAGGTTCGTGTCCTCGCCGGGGTCGGCGGCGAACGCGATCGTGCGTCCGTCGGGCGACCAGGTGGGGCCGGCTACGTCGAAATCGCCCGTCGTCAGCTGCCGAGGGCGCGCCCCCGGTCGCACCTCCACCGACCACAGGTGAAGGCGCCGCACCACGTGCCCGGACTCGTCGTCGCGGAAGTCGGTGCGCGTCATGCGTCGAGCGGTCGGCGTGCGGCCCCTGTGCTCCCTGCCCACGATGAACCGTGGGTCGCCGCCCTGCGCCACGAGCGCGAGGCGCCGGCCGTCGGGACTCCAGCGCACGCTCGACACCCCGTGCTCGAGCGACGTCAGCTGCCACGCCTCGCCGCCGTCGAGCGGCAGGATCCAGACCTGGCCGACGGCCTGGGGATCGCCAACGGGCGAGCGGACGAAGGCGACCTGCCGTCCGTCGGGGGCGAGGTCCGGCGAGACGTCCCGAACCTTCCCGCGCGTGAGCTGCCGTGGCGGGCCACCGCGGAACGGGCGGGCGAACAGGTGGGACTGGTAGTCGTCCTCGACGACCCGGCGGAGGACATAGATGATCGACGACCCGTTCGACGATAGCCGGTACGATTCGAGGGCGATCTGGGCTCGGACGAGGGCGCGGGGGGTGACGGCGTTCATGGCCGGAGTATGCCGTCTCGGCCCGTGGCGGATTCCGCCGCATGTGCGGAATCGTTGACCGGATTCCGTGGAGTGTGCCATCCTCCGGCATCGATGCGGCCGTCCCGCCCCGGGCATTCCGCGCCGCGGCAACTCGGAGGAGGTACCCAAGGTGCGACGACTTCGTCTGTTCACGGCCATGCCGATCACGCTGGCGCTCGTGCTCGCCGCCTGCGGTGGCGACCAGGCGTCGCCGTCGGCCGATGCGGGCAGCGAGGCGCCTGACGCGTCTGAGCCGGCGCCCAGCCAGGGCGGCGGGACCGCCACCGGCGGCACGGTGCGGATCGGCATCGGCGGCTACCCCGACAGCCTGAACCCCGGCAACGGCGTGCTGTCCGAGGCCTATGCGCTCTACGAGCTGGTCTACGACACGCCGATCTCGGTCACCCCGGCCGGCGAGTACGTCGGCGAGCTCGCGACCGACTGGTCGGTCTCCGACGACGGCCTGACCTGGACGATGACCATCGTCGAGGGCGCCACCTTCCACGACGGCGAGCCGCTGACCGCGGAGGACGTCGCGTTCACCATCGAGCTGTACCGCGACACCGAGGACTTCCCCTTCCTCCCCTCCTATGCCACGCCGTTCGTCGAGGTCAGCGCCGAGGACGACACCACCCTCGTCCTGACCACCGAGGATCCGCTCGTCACGTTCGAGTCGTACATGGCCTTCATCTACGTCCTGCCGATGCACATCTGGGAGGGCGAGGAGGACGCCGTCGCCTTCGAGAACGCCGAGATGGTCGGGTCCGGACCGTTCAGCCTCGTCGAGGCCAGCCAGGGCGAGTTCGTGGAGCTGGCCGCCAACGCGGACCACTGGAACACCCCGCCGAACATCGATGGCGTGATCTTCCAGACGATCAGCAACGCGGACGCGCGGGTGACCGCCCTCACCACCGGCGAGGTGGACGCGATCACCGAGTTCCCGGCGACCGCGGTCAGCACCCTGCAGAACACCGAGGGCGTCACCGTCCACATCGCGGACGTCGCCGCCGGCGGCAGCCTGCGCGACGTCTTCTTCAACATCACGACCGAGGAGAACTGCCCGCCCGATGACGGCGTCTGCTCGGGCCATCCGGCGCTCAAGGATCTCGCTGTGCGGCAGGCCCTGGCGCACGCGGTCGACAAGCAGCAGATCATCGACGTCGCCACGCTGGGCACCGCGTCACCGGGACTGTCGCTCGTCCCGCCGGGCCTCGGCGAGTTCTACGCCGACGAGATCGAGGACTACGGCTTCGACGTCGACGCGGCGAATGCGCTGCTGGACGAGGCGGGCTACGAGGACAGTGACGGCGACGGCATCCGGGAGTGCCTGGCCGACCAGGACTGCGAGAACCTGACCTTCCGCTTCAACTACGCCGATGACATCGACACCGCCCCGCGCGAGGCGGAGCTGCTGCAGGGAATGTGGCAGGCCATCGGCGTGGAAATCCAGATCCAGGGCCTCGACCCCGACACGCTCACCAGCGTGTGCTGCCCGGGCTTCGACTACGACATCATGCTGTGGGGCTGGGGCTCGGATCCGGATCCGGCGTTCCTGCTCGGAGTGGCGCTGTGCACGGAGATCCCGAGCGGGTTCAGCGAGACCGGGTACTGCAACGAGGAGTACGACGCCCTGTACGACGCGCAGGCGATCGAGCAGGACCCGGCAGCCCGGGTGGACCTCATCCACCAGATGCAGCAACTGCTCATCGATGACGTCCCGTACATCATTCCGTACTACAGCCAGAACGTGGAGGCGTGGCGGACCGACACCTTCACCGGCTGGCAGGACAACGACCCGACCTTCGGGCTCGACGATCCGACCTCGCTCCTCAACCTGCGGCCCGCGGATTAGGCCGATGCGTCCCGGGCGCCGCCGTGGTGCCCGGGACGCGCGTCCCTGCAGCGAGCACCGTCGATGAGCGGACGCGGCGGCTACCTGCTGCGCAAGATCGGCTGGGCGCTGGTCACGGTCCTCGTGGTCGTGACCTTCAACTTCCTGCTGTTCCGGGTGCTGCCCGGCGATCCGGCGAAGTCCGGGATGCGCGACCCGCGTCTCAACCCGGCGGCGGTCGAGACCCTTCGTGCGCGATTCGGCCTGGACAAGGAGGTCTTCCTCGACCTGGACGGCGGAGGCAACCCGTTGGACACCCAGTTCACGGCCTACCTCGGTGCGCTGTCCCGCGGCGACCTCGGGACGAGCTACGCCTTCCGTGACCAGGAGGTCGCGGACCTCATCGGCCAGGCTTTGGTCAACACGCTGTGGCTGGTCCTCCCATCGCAGCTGCTTGCCATCGTCCTCGGTTCCGCGCTCGGGCTGTTCGCCGCCTGGCGGCGCGGTCGGCCGCTCGACCTGGCGGCGCTCACCTTCAGCCTGTTCATGTGGTCGCTGCCGACCTTCTTCCTCGGCATCATCCTGCTGGTGGCCGGCGCGAACTGGTTCGGGCTGCCGACCTCGGGGCGGATCACGATCGGCGGAGACTTCGCCAGCTTCTGGGACCTTGCGTGGGACGTCGGTCGCCACCTGCTGCTGCCGACGCTGACCCTGACGCTCGTGCTGCTCGGGGAGTACATGCTGATCATGCGCAGCAGCGTGCTCGACGTCTTCGGCGAGGACTACATCCTGACCGCGCGCGCCAAGGGACTCTCGACGTACCGGATCATCCGGCACCACGCGCTGCGCAACGCGATGCTGCCGATGGTGACGCTCATCGCACTGAACCTGGGGTTCACCGTGTCGGGCGCGATCCAGGTGGAGGCCGTGTACTCGTGGCCGGGGCTCGGCGCGCTGACGGTGAGCGCCGTGGCCGATCGCGATTATCCCGTGCTCCAGGGTGCCTTCCTCCTCATCGCCGTGGCCGTGGTGGTCGCCAACCTCGTCGCCGAGCTGATCTACGGCTGGCTCGACCCGCGGGTGAGCGAAGGATGACTCGATGAGCGCGCTGATCGAGGTCACCGCTCCGGCGGCGGTCGAACCATCGCGCTGGGCCTGGCGACGCTTCCTCCGGCACCGGATGGGGCTGGTCGGTGCCGCGATGCTGCTGGTGGCGCTCGTGGTCGCCGTCTTCGCGCCGCTGCTCGCCCCGTACGATCCGTACGAGAGCGCCCGGGTCACCATCCTGGACATCTACCAGAAGCCATCCACCGCCCACCTGCTGGGGACCGATGACGGCGGCAAGGACGTCCTCTCCTCGCTGCTCTACGGCGCCCGGGTCTCGTTGATCGTCGGCTTCGCTGCGGCCGCCATCGCGCTCGTCATCGGCGGCCTCGTGGGGATCGTCGCCGGCTACCGTGGCGGCTGGGTCGGCTCGCTCCTGATGCGCATCACCGACTTCTTCCTCGTCATCCCGGACCTGGCGCTGCAGATCGTGCTGGTGGCGATCATCGGCCCCTCGCTGGGGACGATCATTCTCGTCATCGGGGCGCTGGGCTGGACGACGACCGCCCGTCTGGTCCGCTCGCAGACGCTGACGGTCCGCGAGCGGAAGTACGTGATGCGCGCGCGGGCGATCGGCGCCGGCGACGCCCACATCCTGCGGCGCCACATCCTGCCGGCGGTCCTGCCACTGATGCTCGCCAACATGGTGCTCGTCATCAGCCTGGCCATCCTTTCGGAGTCCACGCTCGCCTTCCTCGGCCTCGGTGACCCGACGGTGATCAGCTGGGGGCAGATGCTGAACTTCGCGTTCGGCCGCGGCGCCGTGTCGGCCGGCGCGTGGTGGGCCCTCCTTCCGCCCGGCTTCGCGATCGTGTGGGTTGTGCTCGGCACCACCCTGCTCGGCACGGCGCTGGAGGACGCAATGAACCCGCGCCTGAAGCGGCACCACCTCGAGGCTCCCGGCGGCGACGTCGCGCATGACCGGCCGGTGCTCGACGCGCCGCCCCCGGCGCTCGAGGTGGCGGCTCCGATCCTCCGCGTCCGCGATCTGGCAGTCGAGTTCGACTCCCCCGAGGGACCGCTCCGCGCGGTCGACGGCATCAGCTTCGACCTGCGCCGTGGCGAGACGCTCGGACTGGTCGGCGAGTCGGGGTGCGGCAAGACGACAACGGTGCTCGGCATCCTGCGGCTGCTTCCTCCGGGCGGCCGGATCGTGACCGGCCAGGTGTGGTTCGACGGCGAGGACCTGCTCAGCCTTGACGGACGGGCGCTTCGCTCGTTCCGCTGGACGCGCCTGTCGCTCGTGTTCCAGGGCGCCATGAACGCGCTCAACCCGGTGCGCACGATCGGCGACCAGATCGCGGAGGCGATCCGCCTCCATGCGCCCGAGACCTCGAAGGCCGAGGCACACCGCCGCGCGGGCGAGCTGCTCGAGCGCGTCGGCATCGGCAGACGGCGAGCGCGTGAGTATCCACACACGTATTCCGGTGGCATGCGGCAGCGGGCGATGATCGCCCTCGCGTTGGCCTGCGAGCCGGACGTGATCATCGCCGACGAGCCGACCACCGCCCTGGACGTGATGATCCAGGCCCAGATCCTCGAGCTGCTGGGCGGCATCGCCCGCGACTTCGGGATGGGCATCATCCTCGTGACCCATGACCTCGGGGTCGTCGCGCAGGCGTGCGACCGGGTGGTCGTGATGTACGGCGGGGGCCTGGCGGAGGAGAACGAGGCCGGCCCACTGTTCGCAACCCCGCAGCACCCGTACACCCAGCAGCTGCTGCTCTCGTTCCCGGACGTCGCGCATCCCGATCGACCCCTGCGCGGGATCCCCGGCTCGCCGCCTCGCCTGGACGCGATGCCGCGCGGCTGCCGATTCGCGCCGCGCTGTCCGTACGTCTTCGACCGATGCACGGTCGAGCGCCCGCCGGAATACCCGACGGCCGCGGGCGGTCGCGCCACGTGCTTCCTGCTGGACCCGAACGAGGAGGCCCGCCGATGAGCGAGCCGCTCCTGCTGGTCGAGGACCTCGTCAAGGAGTTCCCGGGCCGGCGCTCCGCGCTGGACTGGTTGCGCCGCCGCCCGGCGCGGCCGGTGCGGGCGCTCGACGGCGTGTCGTTCGAGCTCCGCGCCGGCGAGGTCATCGCCCTGGTGGGGGAGTCCGGCTGTGGCAAGACGACCACCGGCAACCTGCTCATGGGCCTGCTGCCGCCCACCGCGGGGCGGGTCGTGCTCGATGGGCAGGAGGTCGGCCGGCTCTCGGGGAGGGGCCTGCAGCGATTGCGGCGCAGCGCGCAGATGGTCTTCCAGGACCCCTACGAGTCGCTGAACCCGCGGATGACGGTGGGGGACATCGTGGCCGAGCCGCTGCAGGTTCACCGGGTCGGCGGCTCGCGCGCCGGCGTGCGCGAGCGGGTCGACGCGGCGCTGACCTCGGCCGGGATGACCCCGGTGTCGGCCTACCTGCGGCGCTACCCCTTCGAGCTCTCCGGTGGACAGCGCCAGCGGGTGGTGATCGCCGCCGCGCTCGCGCTCGAGCCGTCACTGCTGATCGCCGACGAGCCGGTCAGCATGCTCGACGTCAGCATCCGGGCCGAGATCCTGAACCTGCTGAGCGCGTTGGCGCGCGAGCGTGGCATCGGGGTGGTGATGATCACCCACGACCTATCCACGGTCGCGGCCTACGCCGACCGGATCGCGGTCATGTACCTCGGGCGGATCGTCGAGCACGGGCCGACACGGCAGGTGCTCGCTGCGCCCCGACATCCGTACGCGCAGGCCCTGCTCTCGGTCGTGCCGGTTCCCGACCCGGCGGCTCGTCGGCGCCCCGTGATCCTCGGCGGTGAGACCCCCGATCCGTCGCGCATCCCGAGCGGCTGCCGCTTCCACCCACGGTGCCCACTGGCCTTCGATCGATGCCCGATCGTCGATCCGCCGCTGTACACGGTGGGGCCTGATCACCACGCCGCCTGCCTGCTCGTCGAGAACGCCTGACCTCAGACGGCCCTCGTCGCCTCCGGCAGGAGCGCGCCGACGACGAGCACGGCGATCGCGACGCCGGCCACGAGGGCGAGGAGGAACCGGATCGGACGCGGACCGAGGCGTGCGACCGCCCCGGCGACGACGGATCCCCCCGCCGCCCCGGACAGGCCACCGACCGAGGCGGCGAACCCGTGCACCAGCGTCGGGGATGCTGCGCCCACCTGGCGCTCGCCGGACATCGCCACGCC
>DASVEQ010000164.1:0-13521 GCA_036380455.1 Candidatus Limnocylindria bacterium
GAACGTCCGAGACGAGAAGGGAGAGGCGTCGCACCCAGGCATCCTCGTCCTCGGCGGGCAGGAGGACACCGGTGCTTCCATCGATGACGGCGTCGAGGATGCCTTCGATGCCGCTTGCGACAGTCAACGTTCCGCGCATCGTCGCCTCAAGCACGACGAGGCCGAACCCCTCCATGTCGCCGCGTACCCGGACGTTGGGCTGGACGAAGAGATCTGCGCCCCGGAGGAGCTGCTCACGGATGCCGTCATCAACCTGTCCGAGTAATTTGACGCGCGGTCCCAATCCGAGTTCGTCGACCGCATCCCGCACGTGAGAGGCGATCGGGCCATCGCCCGCCACCACGTAGATGACTGATGCGGGCAGGTGTGGCAGGACCCTCCTGACGAACCACAGCACCCCCTTGCGTCGGACGAGACGCCCGACGGTCACGGCGATGACCTTGTCCGGCGGGATTCCAAGGTCTGCCCGCAGCGTCTGCCCTGCCTCCGCCTTGCCACCCCGCTGCACTGGCGGAGCGGGCAGGCCCAGTCGGATCACCGACACTCGGCGCGGGTCCACACCGATGTCGATTGCCGCGCGGGCGGTTGCCTCGCTGATCGCAATGACGCGGGGGGCACGTCTCAGGGCCGGATGGACGATCGCACGATAGAGGCGGTGTTGGTACGTGACATCGAGACCCATCACCATCGTCGCGTGGGGAACGCGCGCGCCGACGAGAAGTGGCCGGAACAGTGCATAGGCGAACGCATCTCCGGTCAGCACGATCCCCGCGCGCCGGGACGCGAGGACAAAGGCGAGGCGTGGGATGGAAGCCAGCCACCACGTCGGTAGCATCCGGTTGCCACGTCGGTTCGCGATGAGCCGGGCTCCCGGGAAGCGCTGGCGCATGGATGCCCAGATGTTCTCGGCCAGTACCTCCATTCCGCCGACCGCCGGGGGAAACTTCCGCGTCAGGAACAGTGGTGCCCGGCCGGCCCGCCGTCGTTCGGAGGCCGGGGAAGGGTGAGAGCTCACAACGGCGGCGGCCCAAGCCCGCATCGCGCGCCTGGCCACGCCCTAGGCAGAGTCGACTGAGCCGCTCTGGTATCGGTCCGCATCGGCGGCAGCTCCGGGAACCACCTGGGCAATGGTGCGAATCCCGGGTTGCTCGACACCTGAGCGCTCCTGGATGGGCTCGAACGGGGGGACGGCGGCGGACTCACGCACGCGCTCGGCCTTCATCAGGTAGAGGACCTCCTCGGTGAGCCGGCGGGTGGCACTGACAGCGTCCGCGAGCAACCCGAAGACGACGAGCTGAAGCCCGACGAGTCCGAGAACGCCCGCGGTGATGAGGGACTGCAGGTGGCCCTCGGTGTCTCCCTGCGCGATCCAGTTCGTGATCGGGATGATCGCGATGACGGAGCCAGCCACGATGAACGCCAGGCCCAGGCGGCCCAGGACGGCCAGCGGACGGTAGGTGGTCAGACTTCGGACGATGGTCGCCAGTGACTTGAGGATGTGCGATCCGACGCCGCCGATCAGGCGGGACCCGCCGCCCTCGCGCGCCGACCGGCGAAAGGCGACCGGCACCTCGACAACGATCATCCCGCTGTGCGCAGCCTGGATCAGGGTCTGATGCGTGTAGGTGTGACCAATGTGCGGGTTCAGCCGAAGAGCGCACTCGCGACTGAGCGCGCGGAACCCGCTCGATGCATCCTTCACCGGACTTCCTGCGATCACCCGCAGCATCCAGCTTCCAGCGCGGTTCCCATACTTCTTGGCCGGCGGCATGTGGTCCAGATGCTCGACCTGCCGATTGCCGGACACCATGTCCGCCTCGCCCCGAAGGATGGGCGCGATCAACCGTTCGATGTCAGCCGGATCGTATTGCGAGTCGGCGTCCGTATTGACGATGATGTCGGCGCCCAGGGCGAGGCACGCCTGGAGCCCGGTGCTGAAGGCGGTGGTAAGGCCGAAGTTGCGCCGCAGCTTGACGATGTGATCGGCGCCTGCGGCTGTCGCGGCATCGACGGTGTGGTCTTCCGAACCGTCGTCACAGACAAGCACCTCGACCTTCGAAATGCCCTCGAATGAGCGCGGGATCTCGCGAATGACGCGCCCGATCGTGGCCTCTTCGTTGTAGGCGGGGATCATGACGATCAGCTTCAAGACATGCCTCGACCGGGGCGAATTGTGGTTTCTCCAATCGCGACGCTGAGAGTGTAACGCGCCGCTGCCCAACGCCTTCGTTGTTGCCCGCAACTCTGGAGATCGCCGCCGTCACGCACCCTCGTGGCCGCCGTGGGTGCGACGACCATCCAGCGCGGCTGCCCGGAGCCTGGTTCCCGAGGCGAAGCACCCAGTCGCGAGCAGGACGATTCGTGTGGTCGAGGTGGGCTTCGGGTAGTCTACCGGTCGGCTCCGGAGGTAGGTATTCCTTCGTGGGCCGGGCTGGCGGTCCGCATCAGACGAGGAGTACATGAACGCCCTGGCGGACCCCGCCGCGAGCCTGACTTGACGAGCGTTCGGCCGTCACCCCGGGACGGTGTCGGCGACGGTGGCTTCACGCTGCACGAACCGACGGCGCGTTGACTCCTGAAGTGCGCGTGGCGCGCGGGCCGGAGTCCATGGTCCGAGGTGCCGCGCTCGTCACCGCGGCCTCGGGCTTGTTCGTCGTTTCCGGATATGCCGTGAACGTCTGGCTGGGTCGGCTGCTCGGCCCGGCAGACTATGGACGCTTCGGAGTCGTGCTCGCCTTGATCACGATCATCAACGTGTTCCAGAACGCATCCGTGCCGCAGGCGGTCGCGCGATACACCGCCAGCCACCCGCACGGCGCAGCCGCCCTGTTGCGGCGAGGGCTGCTACTCCAACTGGGGATCGGCGCCGCTCTTGGGATTGCCCTGGCGGCCGCGGCGTCGCTGATCGCGGCCGCATTGGGAGACGACGCCCTCACAGCCGCCTTGCGGGCCGCGGCATTCATCGTGCCCCCCTACGGCGTCTACGCGCTGCTCGTTGCCTACCACAACGGGCGTCGCGATTACACGCGACAGGCGGGATCCCAGGCCGCGTACGCGATTGGCAAGGCCGTCGCGGTCATCGCTCTCGCCTACCCGTTGCGGTTGATCGGAGCAATCTTCGGATACGTGGTGGCCGCCGTGATCGGTTGCGTCGTTGCGGCCGTGCGTCCGGTCGGTGGCGAGCCGTCGGTTGGCATCTGGCCGCTGCTTCGCCTGGCAGCGCCGCTCTCGGTGTACGCGCTTGCATCGGTGGCGCAAATCAGCGTGGATATCCTGTTCGTCAAGGCCCTCGGCGTCAACGATGCCGATGCGGGGCTGTACGCTGCCGCTCAGAACATCGCCCGCATCCCCTATTTCCTCATGAGCGGGATGGCGGTGCTGGTGCTTCCAGCGTTGGCCGGGATGCTGCGCGATGGCAGACAGGCACGCGCAGGCACGGCTCGACAGGCACTCCGCATCGCAGTCCTGGCGGCGGTGCCCATCTCCGCGATCGTTGCAGGCTCATCTAGAGGGGCGCTCGACCTCCTGTACGGCTCCACCTATGCGTCGGGTTCGGCCGCGCTATCGATTCTGGCGGTCGGCATGGCCGCGCTGGCGGTGGCCTCGGTCGCGGCCGGCGCGCTCAGCGGGACGGGCCACCCCGGGTGGTCGGCGACGAGCGCCGGGCTCGGCTTCGGCGTTGCGATCATCGGCTGCGCCATCCTCGTCTCAGCGCTCGGGCCCGTTGGCGGCGCAATCGCGACGTGCGCCAGCACCGCGGTGACGCTGACGCTGCTGCTCGCACGCTTGGAGTCGTCCTTGCCCGGCGCGTTGCCGTGGGCCTCGATTCTCCGCGTGACGGCCATCTCAGCCGCGGTTGGAGTCGGGCTTGCCGTGCTGGATGCGCGCGGGCTCGCGCTCATCGGAGCCTACCTTGTTGCCTCGTTGATCGGCGTGGGCCTGCTCATCATCAGTGGCGAGGTCGGTCGTGCGGATCTCAATCGGCTACAAACCGGCTTTCGTCGCCGCTGAGGTGCCCCACGGGCTGCCGGCTGACGCTCCGGACTCCCAAGAGCTTCAGCGACTCCACCGCCACACCGATGGACCTCTCTTCCGTCTCTCGTCGGTAGAGCGATCCGTCGATGGGCACCGTCCGTATCTGGCTGAGGGACTCGCTCGTGAGTTCGATCACCATGGTCGATTCGACCGGCACGCCGTCGAGCAGGATCGTCGTCCGCAGCCCGTCCAACGGGATCCGTTCGCGAAACAGCTCGACGCCGTTTACGGCGACCCTTAGTTCCGCGTCGGGTATTGCGGAGCCGCGGACTGAGAGGCTTAATGCCGCCGGTGGACCGCCACGGATTGGGAGTGAGACCTTGCCGTGCCCATTGGTCCACGCGATACGGGCGCCCTGGAAGACCTCCGGGTCGTGGAATCCCGATCGGATGACGTCCCACCTCAGGCCCACATGAAGGTCCGTGTCCCTGTAGGCTTGTGACTGATCGGCTCCCAGGATCCTGAACACGCTGATTTCAACGCTGTCGTCCTCCATGCGGTTCGGCAGGGGCCGGCGCGATCCCAAATGAAAGCGCCGATCCATGGTGGTTGTGTGGACGCGCTCGTAGAGCAGGCCTGGCACCGGAAGCTCGTCGCCCACGCCGATGACGATTGGCTCCTTGCTCTCATCGAGCTCGCGTGAGATCCAGCTTCTCATCGCCGCGACGCCCTCAGCTGACGCCAGGGTGAGATTGATGACCCGCCTGTTGAAGGCGAGGTAGAGCGGCTTCCACCAACGCTCGCCATTGAGGGCCAGCACCAGTCCCTCATCGGGCAGCTCCGCCGCAAGGGCGGCCAGCTGGCTTCGGTACCCGTTGTGCTCCGCCTCGAAGAGGAACGGGCGAAACGCCTGGTAGCTGAAGATGCCGAACAGGAGGAGGCTGACCAGGCAAACGGCGGTCGACCAGACCTGGGGACGCCGTCGCAGGGCCAGCCATCCGCCGAGCCCGGCGAAGATGACGAACCCCGGAATCACGATCGGCACGAACCGCCGCACCGCCCAGAAGTGGTCTGGAGTGACGGATGGATTCCACAGGTACAGGACTGAGAGTCCCGCCGGGATCAGCAGCAGTGGCATCCACCACCCCGAGCGCGATCGTGTTGCCTTCGATAGCGCAGCGAACCACCCGACGATGCCGGCGAGGACCACAGGGGTGGACAGGTAGGCGGCGAGGTCGCGCAGCGACTCCTCGGCGAAGGTCCGCTTGCCGGCCAGGCCCACCTGGGACTCAGCGAAGACGCGAAACGGCTCATGGATCGGCCGGATCAGCCAGGCGTAGATCGTCAGACCAGCGAGGCCCAGGCCAACTGAGACCATGAACGCCCGGCTCGTGACAATCGGGCCCACCCGGCGGCGAACCCACCGGCGAGTTCCCGCGGTGAGAAGGAGCGCCGCGACCGCCGCGAGCGCGGCGATCTGGGCCAGCTGCGGCATGAGCTCTGCGACGTACGGCATGCTGAATGTGAGGTAGTACCCGCTCGCGAGCACGATGCTCGGGATGGCCGTGGAATAGAACGCGGACCAGATCGGCGTTGACGATGGGCTCTCATCGTTGAGCAGCGCCGTGCCGAGATGCGCCAGCACCATGAGCGGAGCGATTAGGAGCACGTCAATTCGCACGAGGACGGCGACCCCCAGAACGTAGCCTCCGACTCGCGCCGGCACAGGCGTACGACGCCTCAAGGCGGTCACCACAAGCCAGATCGACGCCCAGAGGAGCATCTGGGTGAGCACTTCCGTCAACGGCGTGCGGGAGATCCAAATCTGCGCGGGATTGAGCGCCAGCACGAGGGCCGCGGCGACCGCGAAGGGCTTGCTGATCACCGATCGGCACAGGCCATAGACCACCAAGACGGAGATCACACTGAAGACGCCGTTCAGCCGAAGCAGGCCCTCATACCCGAAGGCCGACATCGCCTGCGCGATCCAGACTGGGAATAGGTGACCGAAGGCCGGCGTCATGGTGGGCTCGGTGCGAAACGTGCCGGACCAGCGCAAGAACGCGTCGTAGAACATCGAGTGCAGGTCGCTCGGCCACGGGTACGGGATGTCGAGCCGGCGGTGCTCCGCAATCCAGACCGCATGCAGGGTGTACGAGTTCTCGTCTCGGCCCCCAATGACGAACTCTCCGGGAAAGCCGAGGTAGAGGACAGCCACCAGAATCAGGCCCCCGGCCAGAACGAGATCCCACGCATCGAGCTCGCTTGCCGGCGAGCGCAGGCGGCGACGTGGGCGCCCTGCGGATCGCACACGCCACGCCAGCAGGCCACCGATCACCAGCCAACCGATCACGCCGACGATGTCCGGCGAGTACGCCTCCAGGGCGACGAGAGACAGGAGCGCAGGCGACCAGGCTGCAATGCCCATTGCGCTGGACAGACCCACGGTCTCAAGCCAGCCGAACGTC
The DNA here is from genome assembly GCA_036380455.1 of Candidatus Limnocylindria bacterium. Lineage (GTDB taxonomy): Bacteria > Chloroflexota > Limnocylindria > QHBO01 > QHBO01 > JACDBZ01. The sequence goes on from DASVEQ010000164.1 coordinate 6,444, forward strand.
GCGATATCGCGATACGCGGACGTGAGGACCCAGTACCCGGTCAGGGGGACTGCCGTCCAGAAGCCGAGGGCAAGGATCAGCTGAGCGGTTTCCATGTGGCTGACCGAGGAGGGCGAGCAGCTCTTCGCCCCATGTACTCCTGCTGTGAGCCGTCGCGCCGATTGAGGGACCCGGTCACCGAGCATCGACCAGTTCCCGGAGCCTGTAAGTGGGCCCGCGTCCCCGGCGGCCGGAGGATACCGGTTTCGCTCCGATCAGGGTGTCATGGGCGTGGTAGGTTCTGGACAGGTGCACAACCTCGACGGACTTCGATGGTGAGCGTCTCAATCAGGCGCCGCCCCACTCGACCCTTCATCCGGGGCATGGTCGCTGCCGTGCGGCTCAGGCGATGAATGACCATCGCACCCACGCTGTCCTCGACCTCGAGTCGCGGGCGCTCAAGGCCACCAAGATCGAGCGGCTACTCGATCTGGAACAGATGTCGCGCTCGCTGGCGGTGCTGGACATTGGCTGCGGCTCGGGGGGCATCTCGCAGCACATCGCGACGCGTCCAGCGGGGCACCGGGTGCACGGCATCGACACGGTGGACACCCGCATCGTCAAGGAGGGATACACCTTCCAGCTGGTCACCGGGACGGCACTTCCATTCCCCTCCGAGATGTTTGACGTCGTGCTGAGCAACCACGTGATCGAGCATGTCGGCAACATCGAGGCGCAGCGAGCCCACCTCGACGAAGTGCGGCGCGTCCTCAAGCCGTCGGGCGTTGCCTACCTCGCCGTCCCAAACCGCTGGCGGCTCATCGAGCCGCACTACCGGCTGCCCGCATTGAGCTTGTGGCCGCGCTCATGGCGTACTCCGTATCTTCGCCTCCTGCGGGCCGGCGAAGAGTACGACGTCGAGCCGCTGGAGGCGGGGACGATTGAGAGGATGCTAGCGACGGCGGGCTTCCGGGCAAGCCGCCTCGGAGTCCAGGCGATACGCCTGACGCTCGACATCGAGCGCGGCGGCTCGCTTCTCGCACGGGGCGTGCGCCTCATCCCCGATCGCCTGCTTCGGCCACTCGAGCCGCTTCTTCCGACCCTCACGTATCGCCTCAGGAGGGCATGAATCCTCGGCTACCGCCCTCCGTGAGTCAGGATCGCGGGAAGGGTCTTCGCGAGAATCTTGAGGTCGAGCCAGAGCGTCCAGGCGTCGATGTAGACGAGGTCGTGCTCGACCCATCGGTCGAAGTCCGGCTCGTGCCGCGCCTCGACCTGCCAGAGGCCGGTGATCCCGGGCTTCATGCTGAGCCGGCGTCGGTGCCACACGTCGTACGCGTCGACCTCACTGGGTAGCGGAGGACGCGGACCGACCAGGCTCATCCGTCCGGTCAGCACGTTCCAGAGCTGGGGCAGCTCGTCGATCGAGCTCTTGCGCAGCCATCGGCCGATCGGGGTGATGCGCGGGTCATTCGTCGCTTTGAACGCCACCTTGCTCCGCTCATTCAGGTGCTGGACATCGTCGAGCTGCTCCTCGGCACCGCGGATCATCGTGCGGAACTTCAGGATCGTGAACGGCCGCCCGTGCAGGCCGACCCGTTCCTGGCGAAAGAGGACCGGCGAGCCGTCGCGGATTCGGATCACGAGGGCGGTGATCAGGAGGATTGGACTCAGGATGACCAGCCCGATTGCCGATGCCACGATGTCGAGCAGCCGTTTGATGACCAGCCCGACCTCGCGCTGGCCATCGTGGACGAGCGAACGGACGAGGAACCCGTCGAAGTCCTCCTGGTATGTCGCAGGCAGTTCCTCGGACAGGTCAACCGGGACTCGGACGGTCTTTCCCTCCCCGGCCGCAAGTCCGGTGATCGGCTCCACATAGTGCGCGGCGGGGGCGGGCAGACAGACGGCGACCTCGTCGACGATGCGCGAGTGCAGGATCTCCTCGATCTCCTCGATCGAGCCCAGAATCGGCCTGCTCACCGACCGCTCCGGCTCCTCGGGCGCCTCCAGGTGGCCGATCACCTCGATCCCCAGGTCTGGATGCCCCTCGAGGCGGTCGGAGAAGTCTTGCGCGAGCCGCCCGACGCCGGCCACCAGCATGTAGCGCGTGTCGTAGCCCCTCCGACGGAGCGCGGCGAAGCCCGAGCGCAGGAGCGCGCGACCGGCGAGCGTTACCGCCGGCATGGCGATGAACAGGATGGCCAGGAAGAGTCGGCTGACGTCTGGCTGCCGGATCAGGAACAGCGTCGAGAGGGTGATCGCCAGCACCACGACCGTCGTCTTGCCGATATCGCGTGCCTCGGCCCAGAGGCTCCACCGGGCGGTCAGCCGGTAAAGACCCATCGACCACATGACGACGACCCAGATGACCGCGAAGCCGGCCGCCGCCACACGTGGATCGATGGCGATCGCCGCCCAGAGTGCGTCGGGATCGCCGTCGCGGAACCGAATGACCGAGACCAGAGCGAACACCAACACCGCGAGGAGGCCATCTCCGACCATGAGGGCGACCCTCAGGGCCATGAGGTGCCGTCGAATCATGTTCTTGCGCGCTCCTCCAACCGCACCGAGTCGGAACCGGACGGGCGGCCCCAACTGTACGCGACGTGGGGTGGAGCGCAACCCGACGGACGGCACGCGGCGCACTGCCTCGGCGAGTTAGACTCGGCTTCCTGATGGGACGGATCCTTGTCGCCGAACCCGTCGCACAGCCGGCGCTCGACCTGCTCGCCGAGAGCCACGAGACCGATGTGCGCCTCGGTCTGCCGCGCGACCAGCTGCTTCAGCTCCTCGGCGAGGTCGGCGGCTGGGACGCGCTCGTCGTGCGTTCCCAGACGCGCGTCGACGGGGACCTTCTGGCAGCTGCCGCGCCGCGTCTCAGTGTGGTCGGCGTCGCAAGCGTGGGGATCGATCGCATCGACGTCGAGGCGGCGACCCGAGCCGGCGTGATGATCGTCAATGCGCCGACCGGCAACACGGTCGCCGCTGCCGAGCACACCATGGCGATGATGCTCGCGCTCCTGCGACACATCCCCGACGCCGACTCCTCGGTGCGCGGGGGCGCCTGGGATCGGGCCAGGTACACCGGGCGGGAGCTCCGCGGCAAGGTCCTGGGCGTCATTGGACTCGGCAAGATCGGCAAGGCGGTCGCCCGGCGCGCCACCGGGTTCGAGATGCGCGTCATCGCGACGGATCCGTACCTCACCGAGGAGCAGGCGGGCGAAGCCGGGGCGCGACTCGTGGGCCTGGCCGAGCTGCTCCATCGGTCCGACGTCATCACGGTGCACACGCCGCTCACTCCGCAGACACGAGGGCTCCTGGGTCGCGCGCAGCTGGAGGCGACGAAGCCGGGTGCATTCGTCCTGAACGTGGCGCGCGGAGGCATCGTCGACGAGCGAGCGCTGGCCGACGCCCTCGCAAGCGGGCACCTGGCCGGCGCCGCGGTGGATGTCTACAGCGCGGAGCCGATGACCGCCGACAATCCGCTGCGATCGGCGCCGAACGTGGTGCTCACGCCCCATCTCGGCGCATCGACTGCAGAGGCCCAGGACCGCGTCGGACTCGAGATGGCGGAGCAGGTCCTCATGGCGCTCGCGGGGGTGACGCCGCCGTACGCCCTCAATGCGCCGGCCCTGGCTCCCGAGACGGCCCCGCGCGTGCGACCGTACGTCGAGCTCGGACGTCGACTTGCGATCCTGGCCCGCCAGCTCGCCCCCTCGGCGTTCGACGCCCTGTCGTTGACCTATGCCGGCGAGATCGCCGGCGGTGAGTGCGCGCCGATCCGCACCGCCGCGCTGGCCGGCCTCCTCGAGGCCGTCACGGACCAGCGTGTCAACGCGGTGAACGCCGACCTCGTCGCTCGCGAGCGCGGCCTGACGGTGCGCGAGGAGCGAACACCTTCGTCGGATCCATGGGCCTCCCTGGTCGAGATCGCCGTGGGTCCAGCCGATGGCGAGCCGATCCTGCGCCTGGCCGGTTCAACCGCGCACGGGCATCAGCACCTCGCGGGCGTCGATGGGTTCGCGATCGACGCCGAGCTCGCGGGCACGGTGCTCGTCACCCGCCATCACGACCGGCCCGGCATCGTTGGGGCGGTCGGGACAATCCTCGCGGAGGCGGGCATCAACATCTCGTCGCTGGAGCTGTCGCGCCTCTCCGAGCACGGGCAGGCCATGATGTTCATCTCGGTCGACGAGGCGATCGAGGACGCAATCCTCGACCGCATTCGCGCGGCCGACGGGATCGTCGAGGTCCGGCTCGTGCAGCTTCCGTCGCGCTGAGCCGCCCCTCAGTCGGCGCCCGCGTCCTCTGTCCCGGCCGGTTCGGGTGTTGACGTCGCGGCGAGTGCCACACCGGCCGTCCCCAGCACGAAGTAGCCGATCGGCGGTGCCACGTACACCGAGGACGTGGCCGATCGGATGAGGCCCTCCACGACGACGAGCAGCGCCGCCAACGCGATCATCCGGTTCCGTCGGCTTCCGTCTGCTGAGGCGGCCTTCCACAACACGACCGCCATGCCCACGAAGAGAACGAGGGCAGCCACGGCGCCGATGAGGCCGGTCTCGCCGAGGACCATTGGCCAGAATGCATCGGTCGCGGCCTGTGGATCGCCCGGCTGGAGGAGGCGGATCTGGTCGAGGCCGTAGCGTGTGTAGAGCGGGCTGTAGTCCTCGCGGCTGAGATGGCTGCCGAAGCGGCCCAGACCCCCGCCCAGGGGGAATGAGTCGCGCGCGATCGCTGCCGAACCCGCATAGAGCGCGACCCGTGGGTGCACCGCGGCGATGACGTCGGCGCGCGGCGCCGTCGCGAGGATCTCTCCGGCGTAGTCCAGGGACGGCACGTACTCCTCGATGGTGACCTCGGCGAGTCGCTGGAACGAAGGTGCCGCCACAAGCAGCCCGACGATGGCCAGCACCGCTACCGGTGCCCAGAGCCGGACGAGAGCCCTGCGCCACCCGAGCCGCGCGCTCCACCAGGCGAGCCCGATGGCAACGGCCGCGCCGACCCCGAGGAGCGGCGTGCGACGCCCGGAGACGAACGTGCCGAGGTTGAACAGGAGGCCGGCGGGGAGCGCCCACCAGGAGCGGCGTGTGATGACGACTGCGTAGCACAACAGGCTGGCGTAGGCGGTCAGCCAGCCGTACTGCGCCGGGTGAAGGAAGATCGACCGGATCACCGGCACCTCCCCGCGGATCTGCTCGTGGAGCGGCAGGCGGAAGGCCGCCTGAAATGCCGGTTGATCGAACCACTCGAGGAAGCCGAGCCCCCCGATGATCCCTGCCACCAGCAGCATGACGATCCCCATGCGCTCGGCGTCTGCCGATGTCAGGCGCATGAACCGGACGAGCTCGAAGAACGCAACGCCCTTCAACAGGAGGAAGAGCCCTGCCACCCACGTCACGATCGGAACGCCGTTGATGACGCTTGACAGGATGCCGGCGATGGCGAGGACAAGGATGGCGCCCTCGAGCCAGCCCAGGCGCACGCGAGCGAGCGCCAGGTGGCCAGCGGTGAGCGCCACGCCGCCCAGCAGAAGGAGGCCGATCTCGTCGAAGAGCAGGACGTCGAGCTGGAGCCAGTGCTCGAGCGTGTCGGCCACCAGGGAGAAGGTGCCGAATGCGAGCAGTCCTTCGGCCGGCCATCGCCAGTAGGTGCCAGCGACCACGATCGCAGCCGCCAGCGGAACGATGGCACTAGGCCCGATGCCGATGCGGTCGACCGCCAGGGCCGCCCCGGCCGCGACCGCCACCGACACGACGACGAGCGCCAGCGCGGTTAGAGCTCTGCGAAAGGTCGGCACGGGCCCGAATGGTACGGCAACCCGGCCGTATCATCGGCGCATGGCAAAGCCCTTTGCGTCGTCGGCCGATCTCGCGGAGAAGGCGGCGACGCTCGAGCGCCTGGCGGACGGGGTGGTCGCCTACACGGCTCAGGGTGACCCGAACGTCGGCGCCATCGTCGGGACCGACGCGGTCCTCGCCATCGAAGCGCGTGCGACGCCGTTCACGGCCCGGAAGTGGATCGACGTCCTGAGGGCCGAGGTGACCGACCTGCCAATCGGCGACCTCGTGCTGACCCACTACCACGCCGTGCGGACGCTCGGGGCGAGCGCGTTCGGGGCGCGCCGGATCATCGCCCACGACAACACCCGCGCCCTGATCAACGAGCGGGGCGTGGAGGACTGGGCGAGCGAGCAGGGCCGGATGCCGCGCCTGTTCACCGGCGCCGAGACGATCCCCGGCCTCACGCGCCCGACCGACACGTTCACCTATGCCATGACGCTCGACCTCGGCAACCGGACGGTCGAGCTCCGCTACCTGGGTCGCGGCCACACCTCGGGCGACCTCGTCGTGTGGCTCCCGGACGAGCGAATCCTGTTCGCCGGCGACCTCGTCGAGGCCCAGGCGGCGCCCTACATGGGCGACTCCTATCCGGCCGCCTGGTCGAGCGGCACGCTGGACGCGGTTGCGGCCCTCGGTGCGCGGCAGCTCGTCGGCGGTCGCGGGCCGGTGGTCCGCGACGCAGCGGTCGGCACCGCCATCGCCGACACGCGCGCGTTCGTGCACAGCACCCTGGAGGGGACGCGCGCCGTGAAGGAGGCGGGCGGCAGCCTCAGGGAAGCCTTCGAGGCGGTGCACGCCGAGCTTGCGCCCCGCTACGCGGGCTTCCCGATCTTCGAGCACACCATGCCGTTCAACATTCAGCGCGCGTGGGACGAGCTCGACGGGATCGAGCATCCGCGGATCTGGACCGCAGAGCGCGATCGTGAGGTCTGGGACGCCCTCGCCGGCTGAGCCGTTGGTCGCCGTCATCGGCGCCGGGGCGGTGGGGATGACGCTGGCGGTGCGCCTTGCCCAGCATGGCGTGCCGGTCGCGGTCTTCGAGGCCGAGGCGGAACGCCGTCGCATCGGCTCGAGGGCCATCTGCATGCAGCGCGAGACGCTCGAGATCTGGGCACGCGCCGATGTCGGCGAGCAGGTGGCGCGTCGGGGCGTGCGCTGGCGGATCGGCCGGACATACTTCCGAGGGCGCCAGCTGTTCGAGGTGCACCTGCCGGAGGGCGGCGAGCACTTCCCGCCGTTCGTCAACCTCAGCC
>DASVEQ010000165.1:0-5265 GCA_036380455.1 Candidatus Limnocylindria bacterium
TTCGCCTTCGCCCTCGACCTGCTCCTGGACGGCTTGGCCCGCCTTCGATCGCCCTGAGTGCGCGACATCCGCGCGATTTGCGGGCCGCCGGCCGACCCTTCCGCCTGCGCCCCGCCGACAACGACGCCTCGCAGCCGGCCCTCGATCCTATCGTCCGCTGGCGGCCCGCACGAGCCGCATCGCCTCCGCGACGCCGCCCGCCCAGGGCGCGCCGTGGCCGGGGAGGACCCAGGTCGCCGATGCGGCTTCAAGCTTTGCCATCGAGGCGAGCGCGGCCTCCGGGTCCATGGTGAACGGAGCCGGCTGGGGCCCCGTCCCCCCGGTCAGGACATGACCTGTCGTCAGCGCATCGCCGACGAACAGCGCGTCGACCGACGGTACATGGACGGCGACGCTGCCGGGGGTGTGCCCGGGGATGTGGATGATCCGCGGTTGGCCGGGCAGGTCGAGGGTGTCGCCGTCCGCGAAGGTCGATACCTCCGTGATCGGCGTCGTGCGCAGACCGCCGCGGCGCCCCGCGTACCAGAGGAAGCGGAGGAGGGGCCGAATCTTCATCGGCCCCATGCCCACGCGCTTCTTCGCCTCGCCGCGGGCCAGGGCGGCATCCGCCGCGTGCACGAAGACCGGCACACCATGGTCACGGCGGAGGCGCTCGGCATACCCGACATGGTCGGTGTCGGCGTGCGTCAGCACCACGCCGCGGATGTCGTCGATCGAGCGCCTCATCTGGCGAAGCTCGGCCAGGAGATCGCTCCATTGCCCGGACACGCCTGCGTCAATGAGGGTGAGCTGCCCGTCCGCCTCAACGAGGTAGGCGTTGACGAGATCGGAACCGACCCGATGCAGCGAGAGTGCGAGCTTCATCGGGCCACTCCTGCCGGCGCGGCGACTTGGAAGCCGGCATCGCCGATCGCGGCGATGCCGAGCGGCTCGGTAAAGAATCGAAGCGTGAGATTCGCGATTGCCATGCGAGTCGGTCCTGTCTATGATGCGTATGCGATGGCTATGATACGTAGCCATGAAGGCTAATGTCAATAGCCCATTCCCACCCAAGGAGACACGACGTGCCAACCCCCGCGCGAACCTCGCTGGACCGGATCGTGGAGGCCGCTCGCTCCATCCTCGAGAACGATGGCCTCGCCGCGCTCACCATGCAGCGCGTCGCCGAGGCGGTCGGTGTCCGTCCGCCATCGCTCTACAAGCGTGTCAGGTCCCGCGGCGAGCTCGTCCGGCTCGCGGTGGAGGATGTCGCAAAGCAGCTGGCCGACGAGTTGGGGCGCGCCGCGGGCTCAGGTGACCCGCGCCGCGACGTGCGAGGGTTGGCACAGGCGTTGCGCAGGTTCGCGCATGCCAATCCGGGCGCCTATACGGTGATCTTCAGCCGTCTGCCGGACGAGTCGCGTCCCGATCTCGCGACCCTAGCCCCGGCGAACGATGCGATGATGGCGACAGCCGCCAGCCTCGGCGGCCCGGAGCACGCCCTCGATGCGGCGCGATTGATCGTCGCATGGGCGCACGGCTTCGTGAGCATGGAGCTCGCCGGCGCGTTCAGGCTCGGCGGCGATGTCGACGCGGCTTTCGAGTTCGGGATGGAGCGGCTGTCCGTTGCGATCGCAGACTCGCAGCTTGCCCGCTGACCGTCTCGCCGGCGACCCTCGCGCGCCGCGTCACCTGGCGGTGAATGGTGAGGATCGCTGCTCGGCGTGCGGACACGAGCAGGTGGGTTGCGGGGCGCCGCATGATCACCCCGGAGATCCCCACCATTCAACGTTCGGCGACGCACGACGGGCGGGGAGCCATGCGTCGGCGGCAGCATCCCGCCCTGCCGTCGGTCCTGGCCATGAGGAACTCGTACCTCGGGGCCGCGGCGGCCTTCGCCCGGTCGTCACCGCACCGCCCAGATGCGGTGCGGTGCAGTACCACGGGGGGACCTCCCGCTGCGTCCCGAGCCGGCTCGGACCGCCCGAACCGAGTTGCGAGCCGGGGTACGATCCGGATGGATGAATGGAGCTCGACCGGCGCCCGGTGCTGGCCGTTCCCGGAGGGGGCCGTGAACGGGTGGCAATCGCGCGGCGCCGCGATCCTGATGGCTGTCGTGCTCGGTGCCTGCGGCCCCACGCCCATTCCGGTCCCGCGCGCATCGGCCTCTCCGGACGGCCTGACGACCATCCCCGTGCCGCGCGCATCGGCTTCTGCCGACGACCTGGGGAACGGTCGAGAGGCCGTAGCGGCGTTCCTCGACCTGATGGCCGATCCCGACCTGACCTACCGGGTGAACGGCGAGCTCCGAGCCGGGACCGAGGATCCGCGAGGCGGGCCGGCCATCCTGATCACCAGCCGCTACGACGTCCGCGGTGACGATTACGGCGGCTCCGTCAGGGTTCGGCTGCGCGAGCTGAAGTGGGCCGTCGATCGCCACGTCGTCCATGTCGACGGCACGACGCAGCTACGCGATGGGTCGTTCATCGATTCTTCGTGGATCGAGGGACCCCAACCCCCGCGCGGACCGGGGGCGGTGCGCGACCTCACGGCCGATGACCTCGCGTTCGCCGGCGTCACCGACGACGGGCTGCTCGAGTTCCAGGTCAGGCCATGGCTCGAGGGCGATCCGCTCGGCGACTGGGTCGAGATCGGGGTCGTGCCGGAAGACAGGCTGCCGCGGAGCGATCTGCAGTCCTACGACACGCGGCTGGTCATCGACGAGGCCGGTACACCGCATCGGCTGGTCACATCGTGGACGTTCGCCGTGCACGGCGGACGTGACAGGGTTTCAGGGCGGATCGTCGACGAGTTCAGCGCATTCGGGCTCTACGTCGATCTGTCAGTGCAGGATGGCTTCCTGCTCACGACGTCGCACGACATCATCGTCGGCGTTGACGAGGACCATGTCGTCATCACCGAGCCATGGGTCGAGACGCGGCCGGAAGGTGCCGAGGTGGCCACGCTCGAGGTCGCGTTTCCCGAGCCCGACCGGCCCGTGATGCTCGGCATCGAAGGCGCCATGTTCTTCCTTCGGTCACTCGATGTCGATGGCACGGTGATCCTCGACCGCATCGTCGGGCATCCAGACTCCACCCTGGAGATCCCGGCCGGCGCCCAGACGCTCGTGGCCTACCACCGACCCTGCGACGGCAGTTGCGGGCTCCTCGACCCGCCGCACGACATCTGCTCCATCGAGGCCGAGATCGAACGCGGTGGAACGTACCGCCTGATCGTCGAGGTGCAGGGACAGGAACGCGCCGCATGCACCATCGACGGGCCGGGAGCTAGTCAGGCGGGTCGGGCGATGGCGACGCTGACGCCGAACAGCTGAGGGTCGGCCATGAGCGTGGCGGCCGCGCGCTCACCGAGCGTGGCGAGCGCGGCGGCCAGGGCGACGCGAGGTGTCCCGCCGATGCCCACCTCCGGCTCTCCGCCGAAATCCGCGACCGCCAGCCATCGGCCGTCGAGGTCTCGGATGCGAATCTCGACGTCGAGTCCGAGCTCAGCCGAGGCGAGACGGGCGTTGACGCTGACGAGGCGCGGGTGAGCATTCATGGCCAGAGCGTGACGAGCGATCGTGACAGCTCGCCCGTCGCGACCGGCTAGGGTCCGTCCGGCGTCGTGCGGCGGCTCCAGCCGGCCGCGATGAGGATCGCGCCGAGGCCGATGACGGTCGCCGGTCCCAGCCACGCCCAGGAGATCGCCAGCTGGTCGCCGGAGAGCATCACCAGTCCGATGACCCCGAACAGGAGACCGAAGGCGAGCGACACGAAGTCGGCGGGATGTCGGGTCATGATCAGCGGCCCTCCGATGGGCGGGTGGCGACATCGATCTCGCCGATGCCGGCGCCCAGGTCCAGGACGAAATGCGGGCCGTCGCCCTCGATGAGCTCGCTGGCCTCGAGATGCGTCCCGCGGTGTGGCGTGCCGAGGATCCGCATCGCGCCGCCGCCGACGGACGCGTCAACGTCGACGGTCGAGTCGTCGGGAACGAGCACCACGAGCTCGCCGAACGCGACGCTGGCGCCGACCGTGATCGGTTCGCCGTCGTCCGGGACCCGCGTCAGATCCAGCACGAGCCGGCCGCCGGCGAGCCGGTACTCGTCGCGGATCGCACCGGCGGCTGCGGGAGTGAACCGCTGAGAGGCGAAGCCGCCCTCCAATGGCACGCTCACCAGGCTTGCCGCCCACGCGATCGGCAGGATCAGCAGGCCGATGACGATGAGGAAGCGCGCGTGGCCCCAGAAGGTGCCGACCAGCAGGCCGGCGCCGATGACGGCCAGCGTGATCCCGGCATACGTGCCGGGTGTGAAGCCGAGGTCCCACGCACCGCTGGCCAGCGCCATCACGCCGATGCCGACCAGCACAGCCCCCAGGACGTACCAGCCGAGAGGTGACGGAGGCCGCGGCTTGCGTCGCACGGCAGTCCGCACCGGCTGGCCCGGCACCGTGGCGTGCGGCGCCGTTGCGCGGTCGGGTGGCGTGGCGGTGACCGCGGAGACCGGCGCGTCCGACACTCCGCCTCGGCGCAGCAGGAGTGCCCCGATCCCGACGACGAGGACCGCGAAGACGAAGGCCGCCCCACCGTCGCCCGGCATCCCACCCAGGACCGCGCCGAGGACGCTCAGCAGGACCACGATGCCGATGAGCACGACGATGCCTCCGGCGAGGCCACCGCCCAGTGCCGCGCCGCCGAACAGCCGCTCGGCGGCCGATCGGTCCGACGTCTCCTCCGGGACGAGGAACCACGCGGCGGCGTACACGAAGATGCCGAGCCCGCCGAACACGAGGCTGGCCACGAGCGCGATGCGGATCAGGAGCGGGTCGACGTTGAAGTAGTCACCGAGGCCGCTCGCGACGCCGGCGATGACCCGCTCATCGGATCGGCGGTAGAGGCGACGGGGTGTGGAGTGCTGCTCTGTGGTCATGCCCCGATGATCGGCACCGTCGACGGCGGTGACCATCCGGAACATCCCCGATTCGACCCTGAGCCGGCCCGTCCCGCTCGGGGTTTCCCCCGATCGTGATGTGGGGTGGCCTGTGGGAAGATCCGGCCATGGCGCACGTGAATGCTCGGAGCCACCCCCGGCTCGAGCGCAGCCGGGACGATCGCATGCTCGCGGGCGTGGCCGGTGGCATCGCGCGGCACCTCGGCCTGAGCTCGACCATCGTGCGGGTCGTCCTGGTGGCCAGCGTCTTCGCGGCCGGCTTCGGGCTCATCGTCTACGTGCTGACCTGGCTGCTCGCCCCGCTCGAGGAGCCGGCCGGATCGCCGATGGCCGCT
>DASVEQ010000166.1:0-29250 GCA_036380455.1 Candidatus Limnocylindria bacterium
GACCCACACTGCCTGTCCCAGGATCCGCGCGCCGCCGGCGGTGAGCGCCGCAACGATGAGCAGTGCCAGCGGGATCGACCCGAGTGCATCGGAGACCAGGAGGTTGGCCGTCAGCCCCGCCACGAACGCGGTGATGATCCCGGCCCCGAACCCCCCGAGACAGGTCACGATGACCACGGCGACGAGCACGAGATTCGGCTTCACGTCGCCGATGACGATCACCGGGGCGATCGCGGCGTGCACGATGCCCACGACGACGGCGAGGAGTGGGCCGATGTAGGACACCGGTCAACCGTCGACGGACGCTGGGACGACCATCGGGTCCCAGCCTACGGCGCGACCGGGAGACCCCAGCTCGTCACCACGCAGCAATGCCCGGTACCGCTCCCAAGAGTGGGCGTCGAACGTCGGACTCATTCTCGCATCCAGGACGGGGAGGAGAATCTGCCTGAGATGGGTTCCGCGCGCCATTCATCGGTCATGAATGGCGCCCGTCGTGGCGATATGGCTCGGATCGCTTCCCTCCCATCTCGTCAACAGCCAATTGCAGCTTGCGATGTTCGCGCACATCCATCGTTACGCCGAGAACGTAGCACGTGAAACATCTCAAAAAGTGGATAAGTCCGCCATCGCCCTGCCCCGGAGGTCGGCACCGGTAAGCGGCCGGTAAGCGCTGAAACTGCTAGAATGAAGGGGCCCATTTGAACTCGCAGCGGAGCGCTCGTGGTCAGGGTCACGGCCTGCACGAACCAGAAGGGCGGAGTCGGCAAGACCACCACGGTCGTCAACCTGGCTGCCTACCTCGCTCTCTCCGGTATTCGAATTCTCGTCATCGATCTCGACCCGCAGGGCAACGCCACGAGCGGCCTCGGCGTCGACCGGCGCACCGTCGAGCGCTCCTCGTACGAGGCGCTGGTCGACCGTGTGCCGATCGGTGAACTCACGATGGAGACCCCGGTCGCCGGCCTCGATCTCGTTCCGTCGGCTCCCGGGCTGTCGGGGGCCGAGATCGAGCTGGTGGGCGTGACGGCGCGCGAGCGCCGACTGGCGGCGAGCCTGGCGGAGCTCGACGGCACGTACGACCGGGTCTTGATCGACTGTCCTCCATCGCTGGGGCTGTTGACGGTGAACGCATTGACCGCCGCGGACGGGGTCCTGATCCCGATCCAGACGGAGTACTACGCCCTGGAGGGCCTGAGCCAGTTGGTGAACACGATCCGGCGCGTCCGCGAAGGGCTGAACCCGCGCCTCGAGATCGAGGGCGTGCTGCTCACGATGTACGACGCGCGCACGAACCTGTCGGCGCAGGTGGCCACCGAGGTGCGCCGCCACATGAACGGCACCGTCTACGAGACGGTCGTGCCGCGCTCCGTGCGCCTGTCCGAGGCGCCGAGCCACGGCCTGCCGATCGCGCTGTACGACCCGTCCTCCAGGGGCGCCAGCGCCTACCGCGAGCTGGCGGGAGAGGTGGCTGCCCGTGGCTAGCATGCCGGCGCGCGGAACGCGCGCGTTCGGACTCGGCCGGGGCCTCGACGCCCTCATCCCCGGGCGCGAGGAGCGCGGCGTCCTCGAGATTCCTCTGGATCGCATCGAGCGCAACCCGAACCAACCGCGCACGGCCTTCCACGACGAGCAGCTCGGTGAGCTGGCGGCATCGATCGCCGTGCACGGCATCCTGCAGCCGATCCTGGTACGCCCCATGGCCGACGGGGGCTACCAGCTCATCGCCGGGGAGCGCCGCCTGCGGGCCGCGCGGCTCGCCGGCCTCGACACGATCCCCGCCATCACCCGGGACACCGACGACGGCGAGACGTCACTGGAGCTCGCGCTCATCGAGAATCTCCAGCGCGAGAACCTGAACGCCATCGAGACGGCACTGGCCTACCGAGAGCTCATCGATCGCTTCGGCCTGACCCACGAGGCGGTCGCCCGCCAGGTGGGCAAGAGCCGTGTCGCGATCAGCAACTCGCTTCGCCTGCTCGATCTCGCCGACGAGACCCGCCAGGCGATCATCGACGGCCGCATCAGCGAGGGCCACGGGCGTGCGCTGGCGGCCATCACGATCGGCGAGCTCCAGCGCGCCATCCTGGCGGTCGTGCTCGAGCGCCAGCTCTCGGTCCGTCAGACCGAGGAGCTCGTGCGCCGCAAGCGGGAGGAGCATCCGGCACGCGAGCGCCGTGCGCTCAGCCACGATCTCCAGGACCTCGAGGCGCAGCTGCGCGGCGTGCTGGCCACCAAGGTCGGGATCGTGCGCACCCGGCGCGGCGGACGCGTCGTCATCGACTTCTACTCCGACGAGGAGCTCGACCGCCTGTACTCGATCATCACCCGCGGTGCCGCCGGTGCGACCGGCGAGGGCGCCGCATCGGCCCATCCCGACCACGAGGTTGCCCCATCCGCATGACCGTCGAACGCGCACCGAAGACCACCCGCAGCAAGTCGTCGACCTACACCGCGGCCGACATCCAGCTGCTCGAAGGCCTGCAGGCCGTTCGCCTGCGCCCGGGCATGTACATCGGCTCTACGGACACGCGTGGCCTGCACCACCTGGTATGGGAGATCGTGGACAACAGCATCGACGAGGCGATGGCCAATCAGGCCACCCGAATCGACGTCACGATCCAGACCAGCGGCCAGCTCGAGGTCGTCGACGACGGGCGCGGCATCCCGGTCGATCGGCACCGCACCGGCAAGAGCGCCCTCGAGGTGATCATGACCGAGCTGCACGCCGGCGGGAAGTTCGGCGGTGGCGGGTACAAGGTGTCCGGGGGCCTTCACGGCGTCGGAGCCAGCGTCGTGAACGCCCTCAGCTCGGAGATGCGTGTGGAGGTGCTGCGCGACGGCAAGCGCCACGTCCAGGAGTTCGTGCGCGGTGCGCCCAGGAGCCCGGTCAAGCAGTCCGGCGGGCCCGCTGAGGCGAACCGCGGCCTGGACCCGGCGTGGAAGCGCCTCCACGGCACCCGCACGTTCTTCCACCCCGATCCCGAGATCTTCGAGACGCTCGAATTCAGCTGGGACACGATCAGCAATCGGCTCCGCGAGTCGGCGTACCTCAACAAAGGGCTGTGGATCCGGCTGCGGGATGAGCGGACCAACGCCGAGAAGAACTTCTATTTCCAGGGCGGCGTCACGAGCTACGTGCGCCATCTGAATCGGCGCCGCGACGTCCTCAACGCCCGACCGATCTACGTCGAGCGCCTTGTCGGGACGACGAGCGTCGAGGTCGCGCTGCAATACAACAACGGGTTCGCCGAGAACGTGATCGCCTTCGCGAACAACATCAACACCGTCGACGGTGGCACGCACGTCGCCGGATTCCGTGCGGCGCTGACCACCTCGCTCAACACCTGGTCGCGCAAGTCGGGGACCTTGTCCGAGAAGGAGGCGAACCTCTCCGGGGACGACGTCCGAGAGGGCCTCACGGCTGTCATCAGCGTGAAGCTGACCGTGCCGCAGTTCGAGGGCCAGACGAAGGCCAAGCTCGGCAACGCGGACATCAAGGGCGTCGTGCAGAACGTCGTCACCGAGGGCATCGTCCAGCACCTGGAGGAAAACCCCGCGGACGGTCGCCGCATCATCGAGAAGTGTCTGACGGCGGCGCGGGCCCGCGAAGCCGCCCGCAAGGCCCGCGACCTCGTGATTCGCAAGGGCGCGCTCGAGGGCATGGCCCTGCCGGGCAAGCTCGCCGACTGCCAGGAGCGCGACCCGGCGCGGTCGGAGCTCTACATCGTGGAGGGCGATTCGGCCGGCGGATCGGCCAAGCAGGGGCGGGATCGGCGCTTCCAGGCCATCCTGCCGATGTTCGGCAAGATGCTGAACGTCGAGAAGGCGCGGCTCGACCGCGTCCTCAGCTCGGACAAGATCCGGCCGCTCGTCATCGCGCTCGGCGCCGGCATCGGCGAGACGTTCGACATCGCCAAGCTCCGCTACCACCGCATCTGCCTGCTGTCGGACGCCGATGTCGACGGCGCACACATCAGCACCTTGCTGCTCACCTTCTTCTACCGGCACATGCCCGAGATCATTGAGAACGGCTACCTCTACATCTGCCAGCCGCCCCTGTACCGCGTGAGCACGGGCAAGGTGACGCGCTACGCGACCTCGGAGAAGGAGCGCGACGCCGCGGTGAAGGAGTTGTCGCGCGATGGCAAGACGAAGAACGTCAGCGTCCAGCGCTTCAAGGGCCTGGGCGAGATGAACGCCGACCAGCTGTGGGAGACGACGATGAACCCGGACACGCGCACGCTGCTGCGGGTCGACGTCGGCGACGCGGCAGAGGCGGACGAGATCTTCAGCACGCTGATGGGGGAGAAGGTCGAGCCGCGGCGGGACTTCATCCGCGGCGAGGCCCGCAAGGTCCGCAACCTGGACATCTGAGTGGGAAGCAAGACACACGAGAGAGGCGATCACCAACGATGCCATCACGACATGCCGCCGACATCCGGCAGGTGGCCAACAAGACCGGTCGCACCCTCGACGAGTGGTGCGAGCTGCTCGAGGCCAACGGCGTCGGGGACCGCCGCGAGGCGGTGAACATGCTGCGCGACTCGTACGCGGTCAGCCACGCCTTCGCGCTGGCGATCGCCGACCAGTGCCTGCGTCGCGCGAACGACGACGACGAGTGGGGCGCGGACGAGTACGACGCCGAAGAGGAGGATGCCCGCTGGTAGTCATGGACGAGCCGATGGTCGAGGGGTCCACGAGCCGAGAGATCGTCACCGCCGACGGCCGGCGCTACGCGTTCGCCGATCACAACTGCTTCGCCTGCGGTGGCGAGAACCCGATCGGCATGGGGCTCCATATCGAGCTCGGAGAGGGCACCGCGAGCACGACCTGGACCGTCGGCCACGACTACGTCGGCTGGAGTGACAAGGCGCACGGCGGGATCATCGCCACGCTGCTCGACGAGGTGATGGCCTGGGCGCCGTCGAGCTACGACTCGTGGGCGGTGACGGCCGAGATGACCATCCGCTTTCGCTCGCCGGCAGCACCGGGCGAGGAGCTCTCCGCCAGCGGGCGCGTCGTCGAGCAGCGACGACGGATCTACGAGGTCGAGGGCGAGGTGCGCGGCGCCGACGGCCGGCTCGTGGCGCAGGGCTCCGGGCGCTACCTCGGTGCCACTCCGAGCGACAAGGCCGACCTGAAGAACCGCTACGGCATCACCCGGGGGGTGGGCGCCGAATGACGACAAACGCGACAGCGCATGTCCGCGCCGTCGGATATCCGGTATCGACGGTGGCGCGGGAGAGGAACTGACCGATGGAGATGAATCGGGTCGGCAACGTCCGGCCGGTGTCGATCGAGGACGAGATGCGTACCTCGTACATCGACTACGCGATGAGCGTGATCGTCGCGCGAGCGCTGCCGGATGTGCGCGACGGCCTGAAGCCGGTGCATCGGCGAATCCTCTACACGATGCAGGAGATGGGGCTCCGCTCGAACGCCGCGTACCGGAAGTGCGCCGGCGTCGTCGGCGAGGCGATGGCGAAGTACCACCCGCACGGCGACCTGGCGCTGTACGAGACGCTCGTCCGCATGGCGCAGGACTTCAGCCTCCGCTACCCGCTGGTGGACGGCCAGGGCAACTTCGGCTCGGTCGACGGGGATCCGCCGGCGGCGATGCGTTATACCGAGGCGCGGATGTCGTCCATCACCGACGAGATGCTCGCCGACATCGAGAAGGAGACGGTCGACTTCGTCGACAACTACGACGGCCGCCTCCGCCAGCCCACCGTCCTGCCATCGAAGCTGCCGAATCTGCTCGTCAATGGTTCGTCCGGCATCGCGGTCGGCATGGCCACGAACATCCCACCGCACAACCTCAACGAGATCTCGGCCGCCATCCGAGCCCTGATCGACAACCCGGACATGTCGGTCGACGACCTGTGCGAGGTCGTCAGCGGTCCCGACTTCCCGACCGGCGGCACCGTCTTCCGCTTCGAGGACCAGCGGAATTCGATCACTGGTGAGAAGGAGCGGGTCGATGCCATCCGTCACATGTACGCCACCGGGCGTGGGCGGGTGATCATCCGGGGCCAGGTCGCGTTCGAGGAGGTCCGCCCGGGTCGCATGGCCGTCGTCGTGACCGAGCTGCCGTACCAGGTGAACAAGACGACGCTCATCGAGAAGATGGCGGATCTCGTCGGCACGAAGAAGATCACCGATGTAAGCGACATTCGCGACGAAAGCGACAGAGACGGGATGCGGATCGTGGTCGAGGTGAAGCGGGATGGCTCACCGCACACGGTCATGCAGCAGCTCTTCAAGCACACCCAGCTCCAGACGAGCTTCAGCGCCAACATGCTCGCGCTCGTGGACGGCCAGCCCCAGACGCTGCCGTTGAAGAAGATGCTCGAGCACTACATCACGTACCGGCGCGAGGTCGTGCGCCGCCGGACCGAGTTCGACCTCGCCCGCGCCCAGGAGCGGGCGCACATCCTCGAGGGCCTGAAGATCGCCCTCGACAACCTCGACGAGGTGATCGCCACGATCCGCGCGGCCGCCGATGTCGACGCCGCTCGCCAGGCCCTCATCAAGAAGTTCGGCCTCACCGAGGTCCAGGCCAACGCGATCCTCGAGATGCAGCTGCGGCGCCTGGCGGCCCTCGAGCGCAAGAAGATCGAGGACGAGTACCGGGCGATCATCAAGCTCATCAGCGAGCTCGAGGACCTGCTCGCCAACCCGCGCAAGATCCTGACCGTGATCAAGGACGAGCTCGCCGACCTCGAGAAGCGCTACGGCGACGACCGCAAGACCCGCATCCAGGCGGACGTGAACCGCGAGCTGACCGCCGAGGACCTCGTCGCTTCCGAGGACGTGGTCGTCACGCTCAGCCAGCGGGGCTACATCAAGCGCCAGCCGATCTCGACGTTCCGGTCACAGCGCCGCGGCGGCCGCGGCAAGCTCGCGATGCTCACTCGCGAGGAGGATGCGGTACGCCACCTGCTGGTGGCCAACACCCACGACAACATCCTGTTCTTCACGAACCGGGGGCGGGTGTTCATCACCAAGGTCCACACCCTGCCCGATGCGTCGCGCCAGGCGAAGGGCCTGCCGATCATCAACCTGCCCGGGGTCCAGGTCGAGCAACGAGAGTACGTCAGCGCGATCATCAGCCTCCCGCAGTTCGAGCCCGGCCACTACCTCGTCATGGCGACCCGCAGGGGCATGATCAAGAAGACCTCGCTCGAGGACTACGCGAAGATCCGCGCCAACGGGCTGATCGCCATCAACCTCATCGACGGCGACGAGCTCCAGTGGGTCGGCCTGTCCGATGGCCAGAACGACATCATCGTGGCCACCAAGAAGGGCCAGGCGGCCCGCTTCCGGGAGAAGGAGGTTCGACCGCTCGGCCGCGGGACCCAGGGCGTGACCGCCATCCGGCTCAAGGGCGACGACGAGGTCGTCGGGATGGAGGTCGTCGAGCATCTCGAGCAGCAGCTGCTGGTCGTCACGGAGCAGGGGTTCGGCAAGCGCACCGACGTCGCCGACTTCCCGATCAAGCACCGCGCCACCGGCGGCGTGATCGCGAACTCGCTGAACGCGGACACCGGCGACGTCGCCGCCGTCCGCCTCGTCGGCCGTGACGAGGAGGAGCTCATGCTCATCACCGAGCTCGGCACGATCCTGCGGACCGAGGTGGGTGGCATCAACCGCTATCGACGCGCGTCGCGGGGCGTCACGGTGATGAAGCCGCAGGACGACGACCGGATCGTGTCGATCACCACCTTCGTGGACAACCGGCCGCTGGAGGAGCTTCCCGACGCCGAGTGAGCGGGTGCGGGACCGACCTGGACAACGTTCGAGCACCTGGACGTTATCCAGGTCCCGATCCCGCGACTCGGATACCAGGCTGTTTGGCACGCCATCGGGGGAAGCGACGAGCCTGGTCCTCCTGAACCACGCTCAGGATCGGGACCTCGCGCGCCCATCCAGCCCGTAGTGCGCGCGTCGTGGCACGTTGTCCGAGTCAGCGCTCGACCGGACGGTTCGCCTCTGTCATCGCTGCCAGCTCTGCGTCCGTGAAGCCGGCAGTCCGAAGGATCGCGAGCAGGAACAGAGCGCATGGCGGTCGACGATGCCCATGTCGCCACGATGCCGGTAAGCCCCGCTGTTCCAGCGCGTTGATGGCCGCCTCGAAATCGGGCCGGTCGACCACGACGTCTATGTCGATCACCGGCTTCGCGGCAAGACCCGCGACCGAGGTGCTCCCGATGTGCTCGATCGCGCGGACCTGAGCTGCGGTTGAGGGCGCGGTCGAGCTGGCCCCGGAGTGCGTGGATCGCGTCGGTCAGTCGGGATCGTAGGGAGTGACCGAGATCGACACCGTGCCATGATGCCGGGCGGCCAGAGCGAGGTCGGGTAGAATCGGCGTAGCCTGACCCAGCGCCGCAGGAGACGACGCCGTGTACGCCGACGAGTTCAGCATCTACGCCGGCAACGCCAACCGGCCCCTTGCGGAACGCATCTGCCGCTATCTGCAGACCGATATCGGCGCGGTGGAGGTCTTCCAGTTCGCGAACGAGAACATCTTCGTGCGCGTCATGGAGAACGTCCGCGAGCAGGACGTCTTCCTGGTCCAGCCGACCAGCCGGCCCGTGAACCAGTCGATCATGGAGCTGCTGATCATGATCGATGCCTTCAAGCGCGCATCGGCCGGGCGGATCACCGCCGTCATCCCGTACTACAGCTACGGTCGCTCGGACAAGAAGGACCAGCCCCGGGTGCCGATCACGGCTCGCCTGATCGCCGACATGCTCACCGTGGCCGGCGCCGATCGGGTCCTCACCATGGACCTCCACCAGGGCCAGATCCAGGGCTTCTTCAGCATCCCGGTCGACGAGCTCACCGCGGTCAACCTCATCTGCGCGCACATCAAGGCCAAGGGCCTCGACGATCTCGTGGTGGTCAGCGAGCTCGGCTTCGCGAAGAAGGCCAGGAACTTCGCCGAGCTGCTCCAGGCGCCGTTGGCGATCGTCGAGAAGCGCCGGCTCGGCAACGAGGACCGGACCGAGGTCATGAACATCATCGGCGAGGTGCACGGCAAGACGGCCGTGATCATCGACGACGAGATCGACACCGCCGGGTCGCTGATGGAGGCGGTCGGTGCGCTCGAGGCCGCAGGTACGCGCGCGATCTTCTCCTGCGCCACCCACGGGGTCTTCTCGGGGGCCGCGCTCGAGCGGATCGCCGCGAGCCCGCTGACGGAGATCATCGTCACCGACACGATCCCGCTGCCGCCGGAGGCGGACGACCCGCGGATCACCGTCCTCAGCGTCGCCCCGCTCTTCGGGGAGGCGATCAAGCGCATCCACCGGGGCGAGAGCGTCGGGGCCCTGTTCAGCTCCGAGGTCGAGATGGTCGAAGAGATGACCTTCTGGGACGAGGACGCGGAGCGCTCCGCGCCGGAGGAGCCGGCCCCCTTTCGGGTGAGCGCCGGCTGAGACCGGGTCCGACCTCCGCCTCCCAGCGCGCCCACCACCCCGACGGGAGCAGCCCCGCACCCTCCACCCGATCGAACATGCGCCGGATATCGGCATAATCCGCGTCGGTCGCCGGGACGAAGCGGTCGATGCCGGCCGCGTCGAGCAGCGGCCGGGCGAGTGGATCGTCGGCCAGGTCGACGAGCGCGTCCGCCGCCGCCCGTCGCTCGCGGAGGCTGAGGCGCGTCGCGGAGGCCACGACCGGCTGGATCGTGGATGGCCCCAACGTGGCGATCACTCGAAGCTGCCGATCGATCGACGGACGCTGTCGCCGCCAGATATCGAGCACCTGGCTGTCGATGGCTGCCCAATCGGCGCGGCCGTCGAGCACGAGGCGAATCGCGTCGTCGTGGTAGCCCGCCTCGATCGGCTCCCCGATGAAGGCCGCCGTCGCTCCGATCTCCGCGAGGTGGTGCAGGACGACGAGGAAGCCCGAGTGGCTGAACGGCTCGTTGTAGGCCCATCGCGACCCGGCGAGGTCCTCGAACCGGCGAGTGGGGGCGTCCCGGCGGACGATGACGTCGGAGAAGTACACGGTCCGCCCGCCGTATCTCTCGCCGCGCAGCACGGGTGCGGCGATGACGTCCATCTCGATCGCCGCCCGCCGGGCGAGAAGCACGTATGGCACGCTGCAGACGAAGCAGACGTCGTCGAGATCGGCTCCGCACCGGACGTAGTCCGTCGGGACGACCAGCTGCGCGGGACGCTCCAGCTGCTCCCCGATCCGCCGGGCCGCCATGGCGTAGACCGGCAGCACCGCCGGCGCAAGGTGCGTGGCGACGCTGAGGCGGTGGCGCAGGGCGCTCGGGTCGCCACCCATTTCGAATTCCTCTACGGCCGGATGTTCGGCGTGCGTGACAGGATTGGCGCCCAGGGCGATCGGCGTCAAGGTCTCGGGACCGGAACCTTCGACGTCGGAGTGGGGGCGCGATCGGTTCTATACTCGCCCTCCCCATGATGAAGTTCCTCTCTCGGCTCACGGACACCAACGAGCGCGAGGTCAAGGCCCTCCAGCCGATCGTCGACGCGATCAACGCGCTCGAGCCGGAGATCCAGGCGCTCTCCGATGCCGAGCTCGCCGCCCATACCGAGACGCTGCGAGCGCGGCTCCGGGACGAGATCGGCGACATTCTCACGCCGATCGAGCTGCGCGAGCTCGACCCCGACGAGGAGGCGGCCGAGTCCGCCCTGGCGGGCGCCGATGCGGCGCGGCTGGCCGATGAGCTGAAGCAGCAGCGGGAGCGGGAGCTGAAGCGCATCAACGATGCGCTCGAGGGCGTGCTGCCGGAGGCCTTCGCCGCGGTCCGCGAGGCCATGGTGCGAGCGCTCGGAAAGCGCCACTACGACGTCCAGCTGATGGGCGGCATCGTGCTCCACCGCGGGGCGATCGCCGAGCAGCGCACCGGCGAGGGCAAGACGTTCGTCGGCCCGCTCGCCGCCTACCTGAATGCGCTCGTCGGCCGCGGCGTCCACGTCGTGACCGTCAACGATTACCTGGCCAAGCGCGATGCGCAATGGATCGGGTCGATGTTCCATCGGCTCGGGATGAGCGTCGGCTCCATCCAGCATGAGGGCGCCTTCGTCTACGACCCGGACTTCGTGGCCACCGACGAGCGGCTTCGCGAGCTCCGGCCGGTCAGCCGCCAGGAGGCGTACGCGGCCGATGTCACGTACGGCACGAACAACGAGTTCGGCTTCGACTTCCTCCGGGACAACCTCGTCATCGATCTCGCCAACCGCTCACAGCGCGGACATTTCTTCGCGATCGTCGATGAGGTCGACAACATCCTCATCGACGAGGCGCGGACCCCGCTGATCATCAGCGGCAACGCGGAGGAATCGGCGGACAAGTACCTCCAGTTCGCTCGCCTCGTCCCCCGGCTCAAGGCCGAGGAGGACTACATCGTCGACGAGAAGTTCAAGCAGGTGGCGATCACCGAGGCCGGCACCGACAAGATGGAGTCCTGGCTCGGCGTCGAGAACATGTTCGCCGACGACTTCAGCCTCGCCCGCCACTTGGAGCAGGCCCTGAAGGCGCAGGTCCTCTACCAGCGCGACCGCGACTACGTCGTCAAGGACGGCGAGGTGATCATCGTCGACGAGTTCACCGGCCGCCTGATGCCGGGACGCCGCTGGTCCGAGGGCCTCCACCAGGCCGTCGAGGCCAAGGAGGGCGTGGCCGTCAAGAACGAGCAGCGCACGCTCGCGACGGTGACGTTCCAGAACTACTTCCGCATGTACGACAAGCTCGCCGGGATGACCGGCACGGCCGAGACCGAGGCGGAGGAGTTCAGCAAGATCTACAACCTCGAGGTCGTCGTGATCCCGACGCACCGCGAGATGATCCGCGCCGACTACGCGGACCTCATCTACGCCTCGCAGCAGGCGAAGTGGAACGCGGTGATCGACGAGATCGCCGAGGAGCACGAGAAGGGCCGTCCCGTCCTGGTCGGAACGATCAGCGTCGAGGTCTCCGAGATGCTCGGCGAGCTGTTGAAGCGGCGGGGCATCAAGCACAACGTCCTGAACGCCAAGTTCCACGAGCGGGAGGCGGAGGTGGTCGCCCAGGCCGGGCGCTCGGGCGCCGTGACGATCGCCACGAACATGGCCGGTCGCGGTACCGACATCCTGCTCGGCGGCAACCCCGAGCAGCTGGCCGGAGAGCTGCTGCACAAGAAGGGCACGAACCTCCTCGAGGCGTCACCGGAGGAGTACGCCGCCGCGCTGAAGGAGGCGGAGGCGATCTGCGCCGCCGACAAGGAGCGGGTGCTCGCGGCGGGAGGGCTCCACATCCTCGGCACCGAGCGGCACGAGGCGCGGCGAATCGACAACCAGCTCCGCGGTCGGTCGGGTCGCCAGGGCGACCCCGGCTCGTCGCGCTTCTATCTGTCCCTCGAGGACGATCTCATGCGCCGGTTCGCGAACGACCGCGTGCAGGGCATCATGCGCACGCTCGGCTTCAGCGACGACACGGCGCTCGAGTCGAAGATGGTCAGCCGCACGATCGAGAATGCCCAATCCCGCGTCGAGGGCTACAACTTCGACGCGCGCAAGCACGTCGTGCAGTACGACGACGTCATCAACCGCCAGCGCGAGACGATCTATCGCGAGCGCGACCGGATCCTGCGCTCCACGAACCTCGGTCCGACGATCGAGGCCATGCTCGAGGACGAGATCGCCGCCCTCGTCGCCGAGCACACCGCCGCCGACCATGCGGCCGACTGGAACCTCGACGGGCTCCGCACCCAGCTCACCGCCATGGTGCCATCACTGACCGATGCGGACCTGCGCTTCCTCGAGGATGCCCGCGAGAGCGACGCGGTCACCGCGACGCTCGGCGACGTGGTCCGGGAACGGTACGAGGCTCGCCGCGCCGAGCTCGGCGTGGAGCGATCGGCCGTGCTGGAGCGGCTCGTCCTCCTCCGCGTCATCGACTCGCTGTGGGTCGAGCACCTCACCGCCGTCGACGACATGCGGCGCGGCATTGGCCTCCGGGCCTACTCGCAGCGCGACCCGCTGAACGAGTTCAAGATCGAGGCGTACCGGATGTTCGACGAGCTGAAGTCGACGATCCGCCACGACGTCACGCACACCATCTTCCGCGTCACCATCGAGCGCGCCCCGGTCCAGCAGCGGCCGATGGCGCGCAACGTGGTCGAGGGCCGCGCCCCGGCCGTCGGGACCGCGTCAGCCGCCGGCGCCGCGACTGCCACCGCGGTCGCCGGTGGCGGCAACGGGGCCCAACAGCCGGCCCGCTCGGGGCCGAAGCTCGGCCGCAACGATCCCTGCTGGTGCGGCTCCGGCAAGAAGTACAAGAGGTGTCACGGCGCCTGACAGCCCGGCGATGATCGCGCGGGGCCCGGGCGTGCGCGAGCCCGATCGATCGGCGGATGGTTCACGTGTGCCGGTCGGCGCGTGTTGATCGGACTCATGGGTGAGCGAACTGTTCACCGGAACCCGCGCTGGCTCCGGCTCCGGTGACGTGATCGCCGATTCATGACCCACATCGCGCCCGAAGGGCGCATCGTGAGCGCGCCCCACCCCAGGCCTGCGAGGAGATGGCGCCCATGACCCGTGGGGCGGGCCTACGGACGACGGAGCCCTCAGCTCATCGGCGGCTCTGGCAACGAATGACCCGCACGAGCGGGTGGATCGCACGGGAGCTCCGTAATCCGGCGATCGTTGACTCGTGGGTGGGTCACGCACCGCGCGCGGAGGTTCAGCCGTCGTCCGCATCGGTCTCGTTGCCGTAGCGGTGGTGCCGCTTGCGCCAGACTCGGAGGGGGTAGAGGACCACGCAGGCGACAGCGATCACGCCCAGGATGACGAGGAACGGGTCAGGCATCGCCGGGCCATGATGCACCACCCGGACCGGACGATCGTGCGGGGTTGCGCTATCTGATCGACTCGCTACGATGGACACCAACGATGCACGCGGGGCTGCTCGGACCCCACGCATCTCCAGCTCGGTGGAGGGAATCGTTGAAGCAATTGACCGCACCTACCAGGGTCTCCGTCCCACTCCCCGTCAGCACGGCGGCCCATCTTCCACCGGTCACCCGCTTCCGAGATCCGAACCTCCCCTACGAAGACCTCATCATGTGCGAGCGTGACTGCATGCGCTGCAGCTACGCCGCCACGCTGGACTGCGATGGCAACTGCGGCATCTGCCCGCGCCAGAACTACTGCCCGTGCGTGAACCCGGCGAAGATCCGGACGAAGCAGAACCGTCTGGCCGAGATGGCCGAGCTCCCGATGGTGGCGTCGCTTGGACGCAATTAGGGACGAGGCGACCCGCCTGGCGGGCCTCGTCGACGACACGTCGGTGCGCCTTTGACCTTCCCGCGAAAGAGGCCGAGCTCGCCGACCTGACCGAGCGCTCGGCCGACCCGAACCTCTGGGACGACCCCGCCGCGGCCCAGTCGATCATGCGGCGCGCGGAAGAGCTCCGTGCGGAGATCGAGTCGTGGCGGTCCATGGGCGAGCGCGCCCGCGGCCTCGCGGAGATGGCGGAGATGGCGGCGGCCGACCCGGAGGAGGGCGCATCGCTCGGGCCCGACCTGGAGCGCGACCTCGCCGCACTGCAGACCGACTGGGGCCGCATGGAGCAGCAGCTGCTGCTGTCGGAGCCGTTCGACGAACGCGGCGCCATCGTGTCCGTCCATGCCGGCGCCGGCGGGACCGAGTCCCAGGACTGGGCGGAGATGCTTCTCCGCATGTACCTGCGCTGGGCCGAGCGGACCCGCTTCAAGACCGAGATCCTCGAGGCCACCGAGGGCGAGGAGGCGGGCCTGAAGAGCGTGAGCGTCAGCATCGACGGACGCTGGGCCTATGGGCGGCTGCGGAGCGAGCGCGGGGTCCATCGGCTCGTCCGGATCAGCCCGTACGACTCCCAGAAGCGACGCCATACGAGCTTCGCCCTGGTCGAGGTCCTGCCCGAGGTGCCGGAGGACGCGGCGGTCGAGATCGAGGACAAGGACCTTCGCATCGACACGTACCGCGCCAGTGGGGCAGGGGGCCAGCACGTGAACAAGACCGACTCGGCCGTGCGGCTCACCCACCTGCCCACCGGGATCGTGGTGGCGGTGCAGTCCGAGCGCAGCCAGCACCAGAACAAGGACCGCGCCATGGCGGTCCTGCGCGCCAAGCTGATCGAGCGCCAGATGGAGGAGCGCGAGGCGGAGATGGCGCGCCTGCGCGGCGAGCACGTGGAGGCCGGGTGGGGAAACCAGATCCGGTCCTACGTCCTCCAGCCGTACACGATGGTCAAGGACCTCCGCACCGGCGTGGAGACCAGTAACCCGACCGCCGTGCTGGACGGCGAGCTCGACGCGTTCATCGAGGGCTACCTCCGCTCACGGGTGGGGGAGGGAGACCCGTCGCCGGCCGCCTGATCTTGAGTACCATCGGTCGCGAACCGATGACATCCCTCCTGCGCCGACGCACCCGGTCCGAGCCGACCGACGCACCCGTCATCTCGATGGCCGACGTCGGCATGACCTATCCGAATGGCAAGGTCGCGCTGGCGGACGTGAACGTCAGCATTCCGTCCGGGGACTTCGTGTTCCTCGTGGGTCCCTCGGGCGCCGGGAAGAGCACCTTCATCCGCCTCCTCATCCGTGAGCAGCTCCCCACTCATGGCCATGTTCGCGTGGCGGGGCGCGACCTGCTGCGCATGCGACGCGGACAGGTGCCGGGGCTGCGCCGCCGGATCGGCATCGTGTTCCAGGACTTCCGGCTCCTTCCGAACAAGACGGTGGCCGAGAACGTCGCCTTCGCCCTCGACGTGACCGGGGTCTCGGGCGCGACCACCAGGCGCCGCGTCCCGAAGCTGCTCAGCCTCGTCGGCCTCCAGGACCACGCGCACCATCTGCCGACCCAGCTCTCGGGCGGGGAGCAGCAGCGCACGGCGATCGCGCGGGCACTGGTCCACGACCCGGCGATCCTCATTGCCGACGAGCCGACCGGCAACCTCGACCCGGTGACGAGCTGGGAGATCATCCAGCTCCTCATCCAGATCAACCAGCTCGGCACGACGGTGCTGATGGCGACTCATAACCAGGAGGTCGTCAACGCCATGCGTCGCCGGGTGCTGGCGCTCGAGGGCGGCCACCTCGTCCGCGACGAGGCCGCCGCGGCCTACGAGCGCGAGTACTGACCGATGCCATTCGTGCGCTTCATCGGCTTCAGCGTGGTCCGCGCCTGGCAGGGCTTCTGGCGCAACGCGATGATGAGCCTGGCCGCCACCGCGACCGTCATCCTCATGCTCGTCCTGCTCGCCGCCCTGTTCATCGTCATCAGCGGCCTGAACGCCGGGCTCGAGTTCATCGAGAGCAAGGTGGCCGTCACCGCCCGCCTGGAGGACAACCTCACCGAGCAGCGCGTCGAGCGCCTCATCGCCGAGGTTGAGGCGATGCCCGGCGTCGCCACCGTCGAGTACGTGTCGCCCGAGGAGGCGATGGATCGGCTCGAGGCGAGCTATCGAGAGATCGGCCGCGAGCTCGACCTCGGGGATCCGGACTCGCCGATCACCCTGTTCGCGAGCCTCGAGATCACCCTGTCGGACCCTGACGCCTCCGCCGACGTCAGCACCGCGCTTTCGCAGCACGGCGCCGTCGAGCGGGTCCTCACGAAGCAGGCCGAATACGACACGCTGCTGGGCATCATCGACGTCATTCGGACCGTGGGGATCGTGGGTATCGGCCTGGTCGGCCTGACCGTGCTGTTCATGATCATCAACACGATCCGGATCGCGGTCTACAGCCGCGCGAACGAGATCGAGATCATGCGGCTCGTGGGCGCATCCGACTCCTTCATCCGATGGCCGTTCATCCTGGAGGGCATCCTGTGCGGGCTCATCGGCGCGGTGATCACGATCTTCCTCGTCGCCGCCGTCTGGGACCCGATCCAGCCCGCCATGGTGCAGGTGTTCCAGATGCCGACCGCGGTGAGCACGCGGTTCCTCACCACGCTGTCGCTGCTGCTGCTGGCGGTGGGGCTCGGCGTGGGAGCCATCGGCGCCTGGATCAGCGTCCGTTCGTACCTCGCCGCCGCCCGCTGAACCCGCTCGTCGCCCTCGGAGGGCCGGCGAGCGCTTGAGGATGTCGGAAACGTAATCGGGCCGAAACCGGTCCCGTGCCGCCGATTGCTAGACTGCGAGCTCCCATGACCGATCCCTCCCCGCCGCCCGAGCCGATGCCCCATCCGGGTCGATCCTCCGCGCTCCCGTGGATCGTCGGCCTCGGCCTTGCCGCGGTGATCGGGGCACTCCTGTTCATCGGCGGCTACCTGGCCGGCGGGAGCGGCTCCGCGTCCGGCTGCGCTGCGCCGGATGAGTCGTTTGCCGCCTTCTGCGAGGCGTACGACCGTCTCCAGCAGGAGTACGTGGACGACCTCAACCCGGAGAAGCTGGCGGAGGGCGCCATCCGCGGCATGTTCCAGTACGGGGTCGAGGACCCGTACTCCGGCTACATGCCGCCGGAGCAGTACCAGCAGGCGCTCGGCGACCTCTCCGGCTCGTTCGGTGGCATCGGCGCCGAGATGGCGATCCGCAACGTCGAGGACCCGGAGGACCTGGCCAGCTGCACCGAGCTCTCGGCTGCGTGCCGGCTGGTGGTGGTCGCGCCCCTCGCGGACACGCCCGCCGAGGCGGCCGGCATCGAGTCCGGCGATGTCGTGCTGGCCGTGGACGGCGCGAGCGTCGACGGCTCCACGATGAACGACCAGATTACCCGGATCCGGGGCGAGCCGGGGACCGACGTGAGGCTGACCATCCAGCGCGACGGGGGCGAGCCGTTCGACGTGACCATCACCCGTGCCGAGATCCGGCTCCAGGAGGTGGAGACCGAGCTGCTCGAGGGTCACATCGGCTACATCTCGCTCAACGGCTTCTCCGCTCCGGCCAACGAGCAGTTCGCCGCCGGCCTGGCCGATCTCATCGACGAGGGCGCGGACCAGATCGTGTTCGACCTGCGCGACAACCCGGGCGGCTACATCGACGCCGCCCAGGAGATCGCCAGCCAGTTCCTCGACGACGGCCTGATCTTCACCCAGGAGTCGGCCGGCGACGACGTCAAGGAGTACCGATCGACCGGCGAGGGCATCGCGAGCGATCCGGCCCTGCCCGTGGTGGTGCTCGTGAACGGGGGCTCCGCATCGGCATCGGAGATCGTCGCTGCGGCGCTCCAGGAGCGCGGCCGTGCCACGCTGGTTGGGGAGCCCACGTTCGGGAAGAACACGGTCCAGGTGTGGGGCCGCCTCGAGAACGACGGCGGCGTGCGGATCACCATCAGCCGCTGGTTCACCCCCGAGCACAACAGCGTCGCGCCTGACGGGATCCAGCCGGACATCGCCGCCGAGCGCACCGCCGGGACGCCGCCCGAGGAGGACCCGATCCTTGATGCCGCGCTCGACTACCTTGCCGAGCAGCCCGTCGCCGAGGAGGCCGGCGCGCTCGCCCCAGCGGCCGACCTGGCCGCCAACCGGGCCTTCGAGCTGCCGGCAGCGGTCGGCATTGTGGCCGCGCGACCCATCTGCTAGCATCGCCGGCAACGAAAGGAGGTGGTGTTGCTGATGGATAGTTCCACGCACGCCACCACCGAGGCGGTGCGCTAACACAGCTTCGCGTGGTGTAGCGACAGAAAGAGCCGGCCCCGGCTCGATGAGACTGGGGTCGGCTCTTTCCATGTCCGCCGCCGGACCTCAACGGAGACGACACCGATGCCGGACGAGACGATCGCCGTCAATCGACGGGCGCGCCACGACTACGCTATCGAGGACACCCTCGAGGCGGGCATCGTGCTGACCGGCACCGAGATCAAGAGCGTGCGGGCCCACAAGGTCAACATCGCCGAAGCCTACGTGCGCATCGAACGTGGCGAGGCGTGGCTCATCGGCGCCCACATCGCCGAGTACGCCCAGGGCAACCGCTTCAACCACGCCCCCGCCCGCACCCGGAAGCTGCTCCTCCACCGCGACCAGATCAGCGAGCTGCTCGGTCTCCAGTCGGCCAAGGGCCTGACGCTCGTGCCGCTCAAGATGTACCTCCGCGGCGGAGTGGCGAAGCTCGAGGTCGGGGTCGCGAAGGGCAAGAAGGCGCACGACAAGCGGCGGACGATCGCCGAGCGCGACATGCGCCGCGAGCTCGAGCGCGAGTCGAAGGTGAGTGGCCGCATCAAGCTTTGAATACGGGAACCGACTCGGACATCCGGCCGCATCGCGTGCGTTGTCCGACCCGCGCCCGCCCGACTCGGACAACTGGCCGCGATGAGAGCAATAGGGGCCGGAGAATGGGATCGGCATGGCGAGCGGAGCGTGGATGTCTGCCGTGGAGGGGATGATCTCCCCGTGATGTCCCTCGATCGGCACAACATCCGACTCGGCGGGGAGCCGAGATTCTGGTTCGAACAGGTGTTCACATCGAGGCATCGGTCTGCTACAATCGGCGTCCAATCGGTTCGTGGGGATGTCAGGTTTCGACAGGGCCCGTGAACTGGGAATCGCAGGTCGAGGTTGCTCGCAGGCCTCGTAAAACAGCGGGCAATTGCTGTAACTGGCAACGATAGTTACGCCCTCGCTGCTTAGGCAGTGAGCATCGACGCCGTCCCCCCTCCCCGGACGGCGAAGATGTCATCAGGGGAGGTGCGGCGTCGCCGACTCCGGTGAGTGGCGTCAAAGAGCCGAGAGGCACACCGGATAGCGCGCGAAGCACCCCGCCGGTCGGGGGCCCGCATCGCGAAACGCAAGTTGGCCGGAAATACCTGTAGGAAGTTCTCGGGGAACGTGTTCTGGACGGGGAGTTCGATTCTCCCCCATCTCCACCATCACGCATCCGACTGCCGGCGGTGATCGCGGACAACGCGGACCCGCCGGCTTCGCGGTTCGGGCGCCGCTGGAGTTGACCCCCTGTGCTACGGTCGCCGTCGCGGGGGCGGGGGCCTGCGGACCAAGCAGCGGAGGGTGCGGATTCCCATGGACCTGTCCAAGCTCAGCCAGAACGAGAAGCTCGCGTTGTACGGCGCGATCGTCGTGTTCCTGGCCGGCATCATCAGCAACTGGGGCGGTCTCCTGTACCTGTCGATCCTCGCCGCGGTCGGCGTGGCGATCGTCCTGTTCCTGCCCCAGCTCTCGCCGAAGACCTCGCTGCCTGGCTCTCGCGGTAGCCTGCTGGCGGTGCTGGGCCTCATCGCCTTCGGTGGCGCGGCCATCGAGCTGCTCCGCTACCTCGGCTACACGTTCGACACGCTCGGCCGGTTCAGCACGCTGCTGTTCATCGTCGCGCTGATCGGCTCGGCGGTCATGGCGTGGGCCGGCTGGCAGGAGCTCCAGCGCGAGGGGGGCAGGTGGGTGCTGGGAGGAAGCGGTGCGACTGGCACCGAGCCGGCGGCCCCGGCGCCCGCGGCAACGTCCGCTCCGGAACCGATGGCCGCGGCCGAACCGGAGAGCGCGGCGCCCAGCGCGCCCTCCGCAGATGCCGGATCACTGGCCGAGCCCACCGCACCCGCGGAACCACCCGCTGACGATCCGTACCGGCCCGACGACGAGGATCGCCCGCCCGCCTAGGGACTCTCCTCGGTCAGCGCAGCCACGCGGCGACGGAGGTGGGCGACGGCGTCCACTCCGTCGCCGAGCGCGCGCCCCAGGCGCTCGATGACGACGTCCGCGGCCAGGCCGTCGTCGATCGCGTCAACCGCCTCGTCGAAGGCGCGTCGGCGTTCCCGGATGTTCACGCGCTCCGCCGCGTGACGGACGATGGACCCGATGTCCCCGTGCGTCGCCGCCAGCTCCTCCGGGGGGGCATCGACCGCGTCCTCGAAGTAGAGGACCGCCAGGGCGACGAGGTCGACGGGCTCCGCAGGCCGGTGACGAGTCTGGCCCTCGGATCGCACCGTCAGCGCGTAGCCGTCATCCAGGGTCGGCGCGAAGCCGATCCACGGGCCCCCGGGATCGAGCCGCCCCACCGCGCAGGCCGGGATCTCCATTGGGCGGCGCCTCGGAGCCGGGCTCCACGGCCGTCGGCTATTCCTTCACCTGGCTGGCCGGGAGCACGACGATTCGTCGGTTCGGCTCGACGCCGACGCTCTGGGTGCGGACCTTCGGGTTCTCGAGCAGCGCCATGTGCACGATGCGGCGTTCGACGGCGGGCATCGCCTCCAGCTGGATGATCTTCCCTGTCTGGAGTACGCGCTTGGCCGCCCGATCCGCCACGTCCCGCAGCTGGTCCTCACGCCGGCCGCGATAGTTCTCCACGTCGATCGCGATCCGGTGGTGCTGTCCCTCTCGTCGCCCGACGATGAGGTTGACGATGTGCTGGAGGCTCGCCAGCTTCTCGCCGCGGCGACCGATCAGCGGCGCCAGGTCGTCACCGCGGACGTTGAGGCGCGCGGTGTCGCCACCGGAGGCGACCTCCACCGTGCCGGCGAGGCCCATGAGGCTGAGCATCTCGGTCAGCACGGTCTTCGCCGTGTCGAGGGTCGCCCGCTCCTCGTCCGACAGCTCCTCGACCGGCTTGCCGGGGACGAACGGCGCGGGCTCTCGGCTCGGCCGGTCGGATCGGGGCTCGCGCGGCGGACGGTCCGCGCGGGGCTCGCGGATGCCGTGCTCTCGCTCGCGCCCGTTGCGGCCACGGCCGCCGCGGCCACGGCCGCCACGCGACCGGCGGCCGGCATCGGAACGCTCGCCGCGGGCGAGGTCGTCGGCCGGCGCGTCGCCGATGCCGAGAGTCTCGACCGATTCGAGGGTCTCCATGGAGGGCATCGGTTCCTCGGCGGGGCCGTCGTCCGTGAAGCTGGCCTCGGTCACGGGCTCACCCTCTGCGGGCGACGTCGGGATCGGCTCCGATCGGATCGTCTCGGCGGCGGCCACCGCGGACTTCGGCGCCGCCAGGATGCGCGCCTCCTCGCCGCCCACACCCAGGATGCCGCGGCTGCCCTGCGCGAGGATCTCGATATCGAGATCCCCCAGGTCGGCGCTGAACTCCGCCATCGCGGAGCGGATCGCCTCTTCCACGTTCTTGCCGGTGAATTCTCGGAAGGTCATCGTCGTCGGCCTCGTTTCTTGGAGCCGCCCTGCTTTCGGTTCGCGGGCCGCGCTGTGGCGCGGCTGCCGCCCGATGCGGGGGCACGGGTGGTGGTGGGGTCGGGCAACTCGAGTGGCGCGTCATCGGTCTCACCGCGCTTCGGGCGCGAGGTGCGCGCGATGCCCGCTTCCGGCGACGGCGCCCAGCGTGGCTGCCAGCCGAAGAGCGGGAAGAGGTTGCCCCACCCCATGATGAGGTACTGCTGGACCACCAGGTACGCGGTGTACACGATCCAGTAGAGGATCAGGCCGCTCGGGAAGATGCCGCCCCAGATGATCGTGAGAAGGGGGAACGTGTAGATCATCGTGCTCGTCATCCCGGAGGTTGGGTCCTCGGGATTGGGGCGCGGGCTCGTCATCTTGACCTGCACGAACTGCAGGACGGCGGCGACGACGGCCAGGAGCGAGAGCGCGAACCCGCCGAACAGCGGAAGCGCGAAGACGGTATCGATCTGGGCGAGATCGAGACCCAGCAGCCAGCCGATCGTGGTGTCCACCGGCTGCGTCAGCTTGATCGGGTCGATCAGCTGGCAGTTCAGCGGCAGGAACTGGGGGAGCTGGCTGAACTCGGGCAGGTTGCACTGCCCGTTGACGGCGATCTCGTACCAGTCCGTGCGACCTGCGATCGGGGCGACGAGGTTCAGGTCCTGGAGCCGGTCGAAGGCGACCTGGTTGCCCTCGTTCGGCACGAAGCCCTGGATGATGCCCGACGCCCGGATGAGCGCCTGGTAGAGCGCGAACAGGATCGGGAGCTGGAGGATCACCGGCAGGCAGCCTGCAGCCGGGTTGACGCCGTGCTCCTTGTAGAGCGCCATCGTCTCCTCGGAGATCTTCTGGCGGTTGCCCTTGTGCTTCCGCTGCACCTCGCGGATGAGCGGCTGCATCCGCTGCATCTCCTTCTGCGAGCGGATCTGCCGGATGAAGAGCGGGGCGAGGATCGTGCGGATGACGATCGTGAAGACGATGATCGCCAGCGCGAAGTCGAAGAACGGGATCTCGTACAGGAAGACGAGGAGGTTGAAGAGCGGGAGGAAGAAGACGTCCCACGGCGGGGTGAAGTGCTCGATCCCGAAGAAGCCGGCGCCGATGATGGGGCTCAAGTTCTGCTCGTCTCGCTAGCGGACCGGGTCATACCCACCCGGATGGAACGGGTTGCAGCGACCGATGCGCTTCGCGCCCATCCACGAGCCGCGCAGCAGCCCGTAGCGCTCGATCGCCTGGTAGGTGTAGACCGAGCACGTGGGGGAATAGCGGCAGCTCGGTGGCATCCAGGCGGTGAGCTTCTGGTACGCGATGATCAGTCCCAGCCCGATGGTCTTCATCTCCCGATGTCCATTCGCCGCAGCAGCGCGTCGATCGCCTCTCCCAGCTCGGCGTGGCTCGCATCCCCGGCGGCCGGCCGCGCGATCAGGAGCAGGTCCCAGCCGGGACCGATCCCTCCGATCCGCTCGCGGATCACCGCCCGCAGGCGACGTCGAACTCGATTTCGCTGGACGGCGCCACCGAGCGTTCGGGGGGTCGACAGCCCGACTCGCGTCTCGGCCCGATCGGTCCTCATCCCGCGAAGGACGAGGATCGGGGTCGAGCGAGCGGTGCCATGACGGCCGATGGCCTCGAAGTCAGCCCGGCGCCGGAGCGTCGGCAGCGCAGGCATTCCCGATCCGTCGGCGGTCAGGCCGAGAGCTTCTTCCGTCCCTTGGCTCGACGACGAGCGAGCACGCGACGTCCGCCCTTCGTGGCCATGCGGGCCATGAAGCCATGCTCGCGCTTGCGCGCGCGCTTCTTGGGCTGATACGTCCTCTTCGTCATGGCTGCGTGCCGTTTCCTCGTTCAGCGTTTGCGAATTCCGGCCGACAAACACACGAAGGGCTGGCGTTCCGCCAGCCTGCGCGCGATCATCGGTTGGCCCGTTTCGCTCTGGGCGGATTCTAGCCGTGCCTGCCGTGCATGGTCAAACGCCGTCGGCCGGTGGGATTGCTCGTCAATCGGCGAATCGTTCACCTTGGCGAGCCTGGCCGTGAACGACGGCCGACCAATCGGCGAAACGATCGCGCGACCCGGCGTTTCGCAGCGCTCCTGTGAACCATTCGCTGATTCGTGCCCGCCGGCGAGGCGGCACGCGCGCAGGCCTCAGAGGCGGTCACGCGCAGGGTCAGGTTCGTTGCCATGTTCCGCCGACGCCGGCGTTGGACGCGGTCCTGCCCGCGGGTCGTGCGGCAAGGCACAGACTTGCGGAGGTTCGGCGCCCCCAAGCTCCCGCCGAGCTCTGCTCGCGGCTGCCGAAGGCCACCCTGAGCGGAATCTGGCAGGGTCGGGCGGGCGCCGACGGCGACCGGATCGACGCCCGACGGCGGTGGCGGGACCTTCGGGCGGGGGTCCGTCGGGGCAATCGTCCCGATCCGTTGCCCCGCCGTTTCGGCCGCTGCTATAGTGGCGCGACCCCCGGCCCGGACCGCCCGATCTCGACCCGATTCGACGTCCGATCTCGGCCCGGAGGACGGACTCATCAGCCCTCGTGGCAGACCCCGGACTCGGCTCGGAGAACCTCGATTGATGGATGCGAAGCAGGTGTGGCGCGCCGCCCTCGGCGAGCTGCAGGTCTCCCTCTCCCCGGCCAACTTCGAGACCTGGCTGAAGGACACCGAGCTCATCGAGATCGACGACAACCGCTATCGCATCTCCGCTCCGAACGGCTTCGCCCGCGACTGGCTCGACAACCGCTACCGGCCACTGATCAGCCAGACGCTGGCTCGCGTGGTGGGTGGATCGGTCCAGGTCGAGTTCGTCGTCGCCGATGCCTCCGGGCCGATCCCGGAGCAGGTCGACGAGGACGCGCAGGTCCAGATGCCGCCTCTGTCGGCGGGCGGCAACGCGATCAATCTCAACAGCCGCTACGGCTTCGCGAACTTCATCGTCGGGTCCGCGAACCGTCTGGCCCACGCCGCTGCGCTGAGCGTCGCCGAGCGGCCCGGCCACGCGTACAACCCGCTCTTCCTCTACGGCGGTGTCGGCCTCGGCAAGACCCATCTCATGCACGCGATCGGCAACGCGGTGTCTCAGAAGTTCCCGCGCAAGCGGATCCTGTACGCGACGAGTGAGAAGTTCACGAACGACTTCATCAACTCGATCCGCGAGCAGAAGATGGAGGACTTCCGCGGCCGATATCGGCGCATCGATGTCCTCCTCATTGACGACATCCAGTTCATCGCCGAACGCGAGCGGACCCAGGAGGAGTTCTTCCACACCTTCAACGCCATCCACGAGGCGGGCAAGCAGGTGGTCCTGAGCTCCGATCGGCCGCCGAAGGCCATCACCACCCTCGAGGAGCGGCTCAGGAGCCGGTTCGAGTGGGGGCTCATCGCCGACCTCACGCCGCCCGACCTGGAGACGCGCATCGCCATCCTGCGCTCGAAGGCGGAGGACCAGCTCCACCTCATCCCGTCGGAGGTCATCGAGTTCATCGCCCGCAAGGTCGTGAGCAACGTCCGCGAGCTGGAGGGTGCCCTGAACCGCGTCGTTGCCTACGCGAGCATGAGCGGCATGCCGGTGAACATCGAGCTTGCCAGCGCCGTGCTCAGCAATGTCATGTACAACCCGCGCAAGAAGTCGATCACGCCGCAGCGCATCGTGCGTGCCGTTGCCGACTATTACGGGGTCAACCTGGACCAGCTGCGGAGCAGCAAGCGCGACCGCGCCATCGTCGTCCCGCGCCAGATCGCGATGTTCCTCATCCGCGAGGAAACCGACATCAGCCTGCTGCGCATCGGCGCCGAGCTGGGCGGCCGCGATCACTCGACGGTGCTCCACGCGTGCGACAAGATCGCCCGCGAGCTGTCCGAGAACGACGAGATGCGCAGAGAGATCAGCGCCGTCCGGGAGATGATCTATTCCGAGTGAGCGCCCGCTCGACGAACGGGTGCCCGGGTGCTTCCACGCACCCGAATTCGCCCTCCCTCGTGGATAAGTGCCCCGATCTGGTGGATATCTCCGGCCCGATGTGGACAATCGTCACCCTCCGGGGCCGCCATGAGTACCCTTCGTCCACCGTCGAGTCGCCGCTGTCCCCGGCCCGTACCCGGTTCGGGGAGGATCGTCCACCGGCGGGTGGCGGGTTATCCATAGCGGCCTCCGCGCTCCACCGCCGAGTGGTGGGTCGCCGTCGTCCACAACGTCCACACGCCTACGGAAGGACGACGACGGATGAGTATTCTTACAAGATCCGATAGAGATCCAGATGAGCCTCGTGGACAACCTTCCCGGTTGCAGGGGCATGCAGTGAGGTCGGCATGAACGTCTCGGTGATGCAGGAGAACCTGGCGCGCGGGCTCCAGACCGTGAGCCGCGCGGTGAGCAGCCGGGCCACGCTGCCCGTGCTCGCCAACGTGCTGCTCAAGACCGAGAACGCCGGGCTGAAGCTCACCGCCACGAACCTCGAGATCGGGATCAACTGCTGGGTGCCGGGCAAGGTGGCCGAGGAAGGCGAGATCACGGTGCCGGCCAAGCTCCTCACCGACCTGGTCGCATCGCTGCCGAACCAGCGGATCGACCTCGTCCTGTCCGCGAAGGACCGCACCCTGAAGCTGACCTGCGGGAACAACCGCTCGAGCATCAAGGGCATCGAGGCCGATGAGTTCCCGGTCGTGGCCGCCATCGGTGAGGCGCCCGCGACCTCGGTCGACGCGCGGGTCCTGCGCGAGGCCCTCGGGGAAGTGGTCTTCGCCGCCGCCAGTGACGAGAGCCGGCCGATCCTCACCGGGGTGCTGACCAGGCTCAACGGCGACCAGATGACGCTGGCCGCGGCAGACAACTACCGGATCGCGGTGCGCACGCTGACCCTGGATCGACCGGTCAGCCCGGAGGTCACGATCGTCGTGCCGGGCCGCTCGTACGCCGAGCTCATGCGCGTCCTCCCCGACGCGGAGGCGCCGATCGAGATCACCGTGACGCCCAACAAGAGCCAGGTGCTCTTCCACATCGAGGGCATCGACCTCGTCAGCCGTCTCATCGAGGGGCAGTTCCCGAACTACGAGCCCGTCATCCCGACCTCGCACAGCTCGCGTGCGGTCATCGATCGCGAGGCGTTCCTGGCTGGCACCCGGCGGGCGAGCATCTTCGCGCGCGACAGCGCCAACATCGTGAAGATCGAGCTCGGCGCGGAGGATGGCGAGGCGAACGGCGTGTCGATCACCGCGCATGCCGCCGACGTCGGGGACAATGCCGATAGCGTGGAGGCCGCGATCGAGGGCTCGCCGACTGCGATCGCCTTCAACGCCCGCTATCTGATCGACGTGCTCAGCAACCTCGGCGCCGATGAGGCGGCCCTCGAGCTCTCCGGACCGCTCGCGCCGGGCGTCATCCGCGGCATCGGCAAGGACGACTACGTCCACGTCATCATGCCGGTCCGGACCGCGTCGTAGCCTCGGCCCAGCCCATGGCGCTCAGCGCCGCACCCCGCACCGCCGGCGCGACATCTGCGGCGCTGACGCGGCTGACCCTCGCCGACTTCCGCAGCTACACCGCCGCTGAGCTGACCCCCGAGGCCGGGCTCACGATCGTCGCCGCGCCGAACGGGGCCGGCAAGACGAACCTCCTCGAAGCAATCCACGTCGCCATCACCGGTCGCTCGCATCGGGCGGCGGCGGAGGCCGATCTTGTGCGGCACGGCAGTCCGTTCGCCCGTGTGCGGCTGGAGCTGGATGGTGGCACGACGGCCGGCGGGAGCACGATCGAGCTCGTCCTCCCGGGCGCCGCACCTTCGGCCGGGATCCGCAAGCGGCTGACCGTGAACGGCGTGGCCCGGCGCAGCACGTCGGTCACCGAGGTGGCGCGCTCGGTCCTGTTCCGGCCCGAGGAGATGCTCCTGCTCGTGGGCTCGCCCTCGGAGCGCCGCCGCTTCCTGGACGGGATCGTCGCGCAGCGCGATCGTCGCGCGGCGCGGGACCTCGTGGACGTGGGCCGCGTGGTTGCGCAGCGCAACGCACTCCTCCGTGCCATTCGCGCCGAGGAGGCCTCGCTCGACACGCTCGCCTTCTGGGACGAGCAGCTGGCCACCATCGGCGGGCGGGTCATGCGCGCACGCCTCGAGGCGGTGTCGGAGCTCGGCCCGCGCATCGGTCCGCTCCACGACGCGGTGGCCGCGCCAGACGAGCGCGGCGCATCGGTCCGGATGGTGTACCTGGACGCGCTCAAGGAGGCATGGTCTGAGCGGGCGATGGCGGACGAGCGACCGCCGACGGACGACGAGCTGGCGGCCGCCTATCGCCGGCGCATCGCCGACCTCCGGCAGAAGGAGGCGTGGAACGGCGTCAGCCTGGTCGGGCCCCAGCGGGATGATCTGCGGGCGGAGCTCGGCGGCCGCGACGTGGCGGCCCATGCCAGCCGGGGCCAGCAGCGCACGATCATCCTGGCCATGAAGCTCGCCGAGACCGATCTGCTGGGCGCGGACGGCCCGCGGCCGATCATCCTGCTCGACGACGTCTTCAGCGAGCTCGACCCCGATCGCGCATCGCGCCTCTCCGGACTCCTCGGCGATCGCGGCCAGGTGATCGTCACGACGGCGGATCCCGGCGCGCTGGAAGGTGCGCGCACACCGCGGGCAGCCATGTGGCGCATCGTCGACGGCCGGCTGGAGCTGGCTGCATGAATCGGCGCGAGGAGGCCGGAGCGGCCGTGCAGCGGGCGCTCCTGTCCTGCATGGGACCCGGCGCTGCGGAGCAGCTCGCGGTCGCCCAGGTCCGCGTCGCGTGGGCGGAGACGGTGGAGGACGCGCGCCTGGAGCGCGGCCCGCTCTCGAGCCGTGTGACGCGCGTCACCGGAGGCACCGCCCACGTGGAGGCCTCCGATCCGATGCTCGCCCAGGAGCTCACGCTGCGCTCGGAGGCCCTCGTGTGGAGCGTGAACGATCGGATGAAGGGCCGTCCGGGGGCGACCATCGTGCTCCTCGGACTGGCCGTATCGGTGGGTCGGAATCGGGACTGACCGGTTCCTATAATCGGTCCAGGAGCCGTTGCAGAGCACCCTGGCGTCCATGAGCAACCGCGTCGCCACCAGGATCGGGCTGCCGTCCGCGGAGGAGCGGCCGGCAGATGCCTTCGATCTCGTCGCCTTCCAGGAGCCGACGGTCGGCGCCCTCGCCCGCACGAAGGGCAGCCTGTTCGTCGTCGCGCAGCTGACCGGCGGCAATCCGACGCTG
>DASVEQ010000167.1:0-7986 GCA_036380455.1 Candidatus Limnocylindria bacterium
TTGGCAGGTGCGTCTTCTGCCGCAGGACCGGCACGGCGGAGAGGTCGAGCGTGTTGCGGGTTGCGGTCTCGAAGGTGCGGATGCCCCGCTCGCAGAGGATGACATTCGGGTTGCCGGCGGCCAGCACGTACTCGGCGGCCAGGAGCCACTCCTCGATGGTGGCGGACAGGCCGCGCTTCAGCAGCACCGCGCGGCGGCTCTGGCCGACGGCACGGAGCAGCGCGAAGTTCTGCATGTTGCGGGCGCCGACCTGGAGGATGTCGACGTGCTCGTCGAATACCTCGACGTCGTGCGGGTCGGTGACCTCGGAGATCACCGGCAGGCCGGTCTCGCCGCGCGCCTCGGCCAGCAGCTTCAGCGCCGGCACCCCCATGCCCTGGAACGAGTACGGGCTGGTGCGTGGTTTCCACGCGCCGCCGCGCAGGATGCGAGCGCCCTCGCGAGCGACACAGCGAGCCGTCTCACGCAGCTGCTCGCGGGACTCGACCGCGCAGGGCCCGGCCATGATGACCAGCTCCGATCCGAGCCCGATCTCGACCGGACCGATGCGGACCCGCGTCCGCTCGCCGGGCTCCTGGATGCTGGCCAGCTTGTACGGCGAGCTGACCCGGATCACCTGGTCGACGCCGGGAAGGGTGCCGAGGTGGCTGATGCGCTCGACGTCCCCGACGACGCCGATCACCGTCCGCTCCTCGCCGACCGACAGGAACGCCTCGAGGCCGTGCTCCTCGATGCTGCGTTTGACCCCGTCGACCTCTTGCTGCGTCGCCGATGGACGCATCACCACGATCATTCGTTCTTGCCGCCTCTCCGCTCCCGGCCCGTTTCTCCGAGGGAAACAAAAAACGCAGGAGCTTTCGCTTCCTGCGTCTGCGGGCACGAGTGCCTGCGCCGGCGAGATCTACTCGCCTGCCTCGTACCCGCTAGCCGTAAAACCACATCTGGGACATTGGTGCGCGGACTGTACGGCGGATTCCTTCACGGTGTCAATGATCTGGATCATCGGCTGCAGCGCATACTTCGGCCCGATGAGACTCCGACAGGCGGCCGGTCAGCTGGTGCGCCGGCTCGCAGTGATCGGCGTCACCGAGGCCGATCCCGAACCGCTGCGTGCCCAGAAGGCGACCCTGACGATCGCCGCGGCGTGCGTCATCGTCCTCTCCGTCGTCTGGGTGGCCACCTACTGGGTCATCGGGCTGCCCCTGGCGGCGTCGATTCCGTTCGTCTACCAGCTCGCGTCGCTGGCCAGCCTCGCGGTCTTCGCCCGGACGAAGAGCTACCCCTTCTTTCGCGCCACGCAGGCGGGGATGATGTCGCTCCTGCCGTTCCTGCTGCAGTGGACGATCGGCGGGTACGTGGCGTCGAGCGCGGTGAGCCTCTGGGCACTGGTCGCAGCGATCGGGACACTCTTCTTCTACAGCGCGAGCGCCTCCATCCCCTGGTTCCTCGCCTTCCTCGGGCTGACCATCTTCTCGGGGCTGCTCGACCCGGTCTTCGCCCGGGCAGCTGCGCCGATTCCGGACGCGCTGCGAACCGCGTTCTTCGTCCTCAATGTGAGCGGCGTTTCGGTGACCGCCTACGCCCTGCTGCAGTACGCGGTCCGAGCGCGCGACGACGCCTACGCGCGGTCGGAGGGCCTGCTCCTCAATGTCCTGCCTCGCGCCATCGCGGACAGGCTCAAGCGCGAGCGCGGCGTCATCGCGGAGGCGCATCCGGCGGTGACCGTCCTCTTCGCCGACGTCGTCTCGTTCACCTCGTTCGCCGAGCGGACGGAGCCCGCGGGCGTCGTCGGGGCGCTCGACGAGATCTTCAGCGCGTTCGACGCGCTCGCCGAGCGGCACGGCCTCGAGAAGATCAAGACCATCGGCGATGCCTACATGGTCGCGTCCGGGCTCCCCGAGCCACGCGAGGACCACGCCCAGGTGATGGCCGACATGGCGCTCGAGATGCTCACGGAGTTCGACCGTGTCGGGTTGAAGCTGGGCACCGACCACGCGATCCGCATCGGCATGGACACCGGCCCGGTCATCGCCGGCGTCATCGGCAGCCACAAGTTCGCGTACGACCTCTGGGGGGATACGGTCAA
Organism: Candidatus Limnocylindria bacterium; assembly: GCA_036380455.1. Taxonomy (GTDB): domain Bacteria; phylum Chloroflexota; class Limnocylindria; order QHBO01; family QHBO01; genus JACDBZ01. Next base: position 2,087 of record DASVEQ010000167.1, read on the forward strand.
CACGGCGAGCCGAATGGAGTCACACGGCATTCCCGGTCGCATCCAGGTCACCGAATCGATGTATCGGAGGCTGCGCAACGAGTTCCGGTTCGAGCGACGGGGCCAGATCGACGTGAAGGGCAAGGGCCGCCTCGCGGCCTACCTCCTGGTCGGCCGGCTCGAACCCGCGGCCACGGCGACTGGCAGCGATCCCTGATTGCCGCCCGGTCGCACCGGCAGCCCGGCCGGCGTCAGCCCGGAGGCGAGATTCGCCCGGCATCCGCCGCCGAGAGGATCGTCCGCCCGCCGTCGACCGTCCAGACCGCCCCGGTGACGTAGCTCGCCTCCGGGCCGACGAGAAACCCGATGACGGCCGCAACCTCGCGCGCCGTCCCCATCCGCCCCAGCGGAACGTCCGTCCGCCGGTCGGCCGGCAGGAGCCGCTCGTCGAAGTCGGTGTCGATGGCTCCGGGCGCCACGACGTTCACGCGCACGCCGTCCGGCGCGCCGAGCACGGCGAACGACCGCGCGAGGCCCTCGAGCCCGGCCTTGGCGGCGGCATAGGCCGGCGAGCGGAGCGACCCTTCCGCGCTTCCGACGATGCTTCCCACCAGCACGGCCGATCCGCGAGCGGCGACGAGCGCCGGCCAGCACGTCCGAAGAGCCTCGTATGGCGCCGACAGGTCCACCGCCAGCACCTCGTCCCAGTGCTCGCGGCTGTCCCATTGGCCCGATGGCGGGATGCCGGCCGAGCAGACCAGCGCATCCACCAGTCCGTCGCAATGCTCGACGGCGTCGCGCAGGACCGATGCGTCACCGGCGTCGCCGATGAGCAGGTCGCCCCCGGAGATCGCACCGCCGCTGCGATCGATGCCGACCACGTGCCACCCGTCGCCGACCAGCAGGTCGACCGTCTCGCGCCCGATGCCGGCCGCGGCGCCCGTGATGATGGCCGATCGCGTGGTCACGCTGCCGCGGCCTTTTCGAGCGAGGCTCGCAGCCGGGCCACGGCCTCGTCGACCTCCGCGGAGGTGATCGTCAGGGGCGGCACGATGCGCAGGGTCGTGTCGCCCGTCGCGTTCACGAGAAGCCGCTGCTCGTCGCGGGCGATGGCCATCGCCTGCCGCGCGATCGGTCCGGCCGTCTCGAGGCCGATCATCAGGCCGCGCCCCCGCACCTCGCTGGCCAGGCCGTCCGCCACCAGCGAGGCCAGGCCGGTGGCGAAGCGCTCGCCCATGGCGCGCGCGTTGTCCATGAGCCCCTCCTCGTCGATGACCCGGAGGGTGGCCAGCGCCGCGGCGGCGGTGAGCGGGTTGCCGCCGAGGGTCGTGCCGTGGTCGCCGACGTGGAAGACTGAAGCCGGTTCGCGGACGAGCATCGCGCCGATCGGCACGCCGCCGCCCAGGCCCTTGGCGATGGTCACCACGTCGGGCCCCACCGGGGTCTGCTCGAAGGCGAAGAAGGTGCCGGTGCGGCCGATCCCGGTCTGGATCTCGTCAAAGATCAGGAGCGCGCCGACCGCATCGGCCGCCTCGCGAGCGGCGAGCAGGAACTCATCGGTGAGCGGGTGGATGCCCGACTCGCCCTGGATCGGCTCCAGGAGGATGGCCGCCGTTTGCTCGCTGACGGCGGTGCGCAGCGCATCGGAGTCGTTGATCGGAACGTGGAAGAAGCCCTCCGGCAGCGGGGTGAAGGGCTCCTGGTACTTGGGCTGGCCGGTCGCCGCCAGCGAGCCGAGCGTGCGGCCGTGGAACGAGTTCGTCAGCGACACCACGGCGTACGCACCACGGTCGTGGCCGTTGCGACGGGCCAGCTTGATGGCCGCCTCGTTCGCCTCGGTCCCCGAGTTCGTGAAGAAGGCACGGTCGAAGGGCGACTGCGCGAGAAGCGCATCGGCCAGCTCGAGCTGGGGGAGCGTGTAGTACAGGTTCGAGGTCGTCAGCAGCGTTCGCGCCTGTTGCGCCAGTGCCTCCGCGACCGCCGGGTGCGCGTGGCCGAGCACGTTCACGGCGATTCCCGCCACCAGGTCCAGATAGCGGTTCTGGGCGTCGTCCCAGACCCAGCAACCCTCGCCTCTGGTGATGACCAGCGGCTGGCGTGCGTAGACCTGGAGATGGACGCGCGACTCGCGTTCGATGGTCGTGTGGGGGTGGATCTCGGTCATCTGACGTCGGCGTATATGCGGATATACGCCGTCACGGACTCACTGCCGGCGCGCGCGGGGGGCGGTATCGCAGTAGTGACATAACCACTGACCGGACGCACCCGCTCTGGCGGCGAACCTCCGACGTCGGTCACGAAACTTCCTCCCCGGCGCGGAGCGCCTCGAACTGGGCACGCATGCGCCGCAGCGCGTCGCGGTCCCGGCAGGCGATGAAGATCGTGTCGTCGCCGGCCAGCGTGCCCACCACGCCGTCGAGCGGCAGCAGGTCCACGGCACGGGCGATCGCGTTCGCGCCACCCGGCGAGGTCCGCAGCACCAGGAGCGGCGGCGCCTCGTCGATCGTGAGCGGCAGGTCGAGCAGCAGCCGTCGCAGCCGATCCGCCGCGCCCGGATCCCGCGACGAGGGAAGGTCGTCCGAGGCGAGGTACACCGGCGACCCGTTGCGGACCCCACGCACCACGCCAAGCTCGGCGAAGTCCCGTGAGACGGTCGCCTGGGTCACCGCCACGCCGCGGCGAGCAAGCTCGGCCACGACCTGCTCCTGGGAGTGGATCTCTCCCGTGGCGATCAGCCGTCGGATCAGCTGCCGCCTCGCCAGCGGCTTGCGGAGGTCCTCGGTCATGTGGCGGTCACCATGGTGCCTCCGGAGGCCCCCTGCAATGCCCGTTCGAGATCGGCGGGGGAGCGTCCGTCCACGATGCGGACCTCGCAGCCCGCGGCGGCCGCCACCAGCGCCGCCCGCAGCTTCGGCCGCATCCCCGCCGATGCCGAGCCGTCCTCGAGCATGCTCATTGCGGCGGCCGAGTCCAGGCGCTCGAGCACCTGCCCGTCGCGCTGGACGCCGGGGACGTCGGTGCACAGCAGGAGCAGCCCACCGCGGGCGGCGGCCACCGCCCCGGCGACCTCGTCCGCGTTCACGTTGAGCAGGGCGCCCTCGTGGAATCCGATCGAGGCGATCACCGGCAGGCGGCCCGAGGCCAGCACCGAGTCCAGGAGCGACGCGTCGGCGCCGATCACCTCGCCGACCTCACCGAGCTCGGGATCGCGGCGGCGGAGCCGGAGGAGCGCGCCGTCCGCCCCGGTCAACCCGACCGCGGTGCGGCCCAGGGTCTCGAAGGCGGCCACCAGCCGGGTGTTCACGAGCCCGGCCAGCACGGCGACAGCGACGTCGAGCGTCTCCGGGTCGGTCACGCGGAGGCCGTCATGCGTGCGCGGCTCGATTCCCAGCCGCCCGCTCCACGCCGCGACCTCGTTGCCGCCGCCGTGGACGATCACCGTCTCCCGCGGGGCATGCCTCGCCAGCCACGCCAGGCTGTCGGCGTGCCGGCCGGCGACGTCACCGATCTTGATCGTGACCGCGCGCCCGCTCACGTCCGGTACTCGCTGTTGATCGAGACGTACTCTGCGGACAGGTCGCATCCCCAGGCCATGCCGCTCCCGGTCCCCAGCCGAAGGTCGAGCCCGATCCCCACCACCTTGCCGCGCAGGGCGCGCGAGGCGGCCCGCTCGTCGAACGGGACTGGCGCGCCGTCGTAGACGGTGATCGAGCCGATGCGGACCGCCAGGCGATCGGGGTCGAGGCGCGCCCCCGCCCGCCCGGCCGCCGCGGCGATGCGGCCCCAGTTCGGATCGGCGCCGTGGACCGCGGTCTTCACCAGGCTTGAGCTGGCGACGGTGCGCGCCACCCGGCGTGCCTCGCGGTCGGATCGCGCGCGGATGACCGACACGTCGATCCGGTGCTCCGCCCCCTCCCCGTCCGCGGCGATCTGCTCCGCGAGGGAGCGGCACACCGCCTCCAGCCCCTCGGCGAAGGCCTCGAGGGTCTCGCCCGTCAGCGGGCGACCGCCCTCCGCCCCACTGGCCAGGAGCAGGACGGTGTCGTTCGTGGACGGGTCGCCGTCGACGGTGACCTGGTTGAACGTGCAGTCGACGGTGGCGCGCAGGACCTCCTTCAGGGCGGCCGCCGAGATCGGTGCATCGGTGGTGAGGAAGGCGAGCATGGTGCCCATCTGGGGATGGATCATTCCCGAGCCCTTGGCCATGCCGGCCACGTGCGCGGTCCGGCCCCGCCCGAGATCGACCTCGGCGGCGGCCTCCTTCGGCCGCGTATCGGTCGTCATGATCGCCCGGGCCGCCTCGCCGTCGGCGCGGCGTCCGGTCGCCGGCTGCAGCCCCGGCAGCACCGCTGCGATCTTCTCCACCCCCAGCCGCGAGCCGATCAGCCCGGTGGACGCGGTGAACACGTGGCGGGCAGCGGTTCCGACGCGCTGCGCGACGAGCGCCTGGACGGCGCGCGCATCCCCGATCCCTGCGGCGCCGGTGCCGGCGTTCGCACACCCGGCGTTCGCCACCACCGCGGCAACGTGGCCGCGGGAGCCACGGAGCGCGCGCATCGCGACCTCGACCGGCGCCGCGCGGAGACGGTTCTTCGTGAAGGTGGCCGCTGCCGGGATCGGTCCGCGGTCGCTGACGATGAGCACGAGGTCGGGGCCCGGCCCCAGCCGCAGGCCGGCGCGGGCGGACGCGACGCGAAAGCCGCGCGGCGTGGTGACGCCGCCGCGGACGGGGCGGACGCTCACGGGTACACGCCGACAGCGGTGAGCCCGGTCGTCTCCGGCAGCCCGAGCGCGACGTTCATGTTCTGGACCGCCTGGCCGGCCGCCCCCTTGCCGAGGTTGTCGATCGCGCCGATCGCCACCGCGCGTCGCGGGCCGGTGCGCGCCACGAAGACGAACGCATGGTTGGAGCCGGATGCGAGCTTCGAGCTCGGCGGCGTCGTGACCGAGTGGACGAATGGCTCGCCGGCGTAGGCGGCGTCGAGGATCGCGCGCAGCGCGACGTCGTCGAGGTCGTCCGCCAGCCTGAGGTAGCAGGTGGCGATGATCCCGCGCACCTGTGGGATGAGATGTGGGATGAAGGTCAGGCCGATCTCGCCGGCGCCGGCGGCGGCCAGGCCCTGCGCGATCTCCGGCGCATGCCGATGGCGCGGGATGCCGTAGGCCTTCGTGCCGCCCTCGAGCTCGGTGTACAGGAAGTCGGCGCCAGCACTCCGTCCGGCCCCCGAAACGCCCGACTTGGCATCGACCACGACCTCGTCCTCGAGCACGCCGGCCCGCGCGAACGGCGTGAGTGCCAGGAGGCTGGCGGTCGGATAGCAGCCGGGATTCGCGATCAGGCGTGCCCCGGGCAGGCGATCGCGGGCGAGCTCCGTGAGGCCGTAGACCGCATCGGCCAGGGCCGCCGGTGCCGGGTGGGTGAAGCCGTACCAGTCGGGATACGCGGCCGGATCGGACAGGCGCAGGTCGGAGCCGATGTCGACCACGGTCGTCCCGCCATCGGCCAGCCGCACCGCCAGCTCGGCGGAGGCACCGTGTGGCAGGGCCAGGAACGCGACGTCCACCTCCCTCGGTTCGGGCGTGCCGTCGCGGAGTCTGAGTTCGAGCGGCGCGAGGTGCGGGAACTCCTCGGCCAGCGGCGTATCGTCGCGGCCGCGAGCGTAGAGGGCGTCGATCTTCACGTCGGGATGGCCGGCCAGGAGCCTCACGAGCTCGGCGCCCGCATAGCCCGAGGCGCCGACGACCGCGACGCGGACGGGGGTGGTCACCTGCATAGGATGCATGACAGATGCATGATCATGCAACGCAGCCGCTACCCGGTGTGCTGAAGGCCGGCCGCCACGCCGGCGACCGTCAGATGGAACAGCTCCTCCATCGTCCGGCGCGGGGCCCCGGAGGGACCACCGGATCGCAGCCGCTCC
>DASVEQ010000168.1:0-6536 GCA_036380455.1 Candidatus Limnocylindria bacterium
CACCGCCCCCTGGGTCATGCCTCCCGTGATGCGTGCGACGCGCAGCTCCCGCCCCAGCAGTCGGAGGGACCACGATGCGGCGCGAGCAGCCTCGCGAAGCGCGCTTTGCCGATTCGACATGCCGTGCATCGTGAACCGGCGTGATTACGCCTGGGTTACCAACGGGTTGTTGGGGACGCGGCGTGCGCCCCGACGCACGTAACTGCGAACGAATGGCGGCTGAAGCCACTTCGAAGTCCCCAGCTTGCGCCACGGCGCAATTCGGCAGCCGCCGATGCGGGTTCCTTCGCAGTTACGTGCGCCCCGCCGCATGCCCGAGCTCTGCCGCGACCGCGGGACCGCGTCCAAGGGCACTTGCGTGCGCCCCGCCGCAAGGCCGATCTGTCCCGACCGCGGGCCCGCGTCCAAGGGCAGTCATGTGCGCCCCGCCGCATGCCCGAGCTCTGCCGCGACCGCGGGACCGCGTCCAACGGCAGTTACGTGCGCCCAGGCGCAAGCCGGACCGCTGCACGGCCCGGACGCCGCGGGCGATCAGCCACGGCCCGCACGAAGAACGCCCCTCCCCGGCGAAACGGGAAGGGGCGCATCGGCTCCGGAGCTACACGACCGCGCGGCTCCGGTCGCCCAGGCGCAGGATGGCCACGATCAGCACGTAGATCAGCAGCCAGCCGATGAGGGCCACCACCGCCGCGACGTCCAGGGTCGCGTCTCCGGCGCGGACCTCGTTGAACTGGAAGATGCCGCGGAACGGCGCGACGAACGGCTCGGTGGTGCGGTAGACGAAGTCCACGATGGCGTTGCCCTGGTTCGCCACCAGCAGCAGGAGCAGGATCCGCAGTCCGATGAGCACGGCCAGGATTCCGAACAGCAGCGACACGACGCGTCGCGCGTAATACAGCGGGCCGGGGCCGGAATCCACGTAGGCCGGCGAGCCGGAGTTCACGTTCACCTGCGATCCGGCCGGCTGCGCGGGCGGGACATAGCCGGGGGCCGGATCGACCACGCGGTCGCGCTCGACGTAGGTCTGGCGCTCCACCACGTGGGTGTCGTCCGCGACGGGCTCTCCCGGCGCGGGATCGGGATCGGTTCTTCGGTCGTAGGTCATGGGTCGCGATAACCTCCCTCGCGAATCGGGCGCGAATTCACGCCCGAACGCTTGCTCGGTGCACACGGTGTGCCAGCTCGCTCATCCTCGACTCCTTCTCGGCTACTCCTCCACGCCGTAGCGGCCGATGAGCGGCACGAACACGACCGGCTCGAGCTCGGCGCTGCGCAGGTCGCTGCCATCGCGGACGATCAGGGTCAGGTACTGGTGCTCGCGGTCGCCGACCGGCATCACGAGCCTGCCGCCGTCGGGATCCAGCTGCTCCAGGAGCGGCTTCGGCACCGATGGGCCGCCCGCCGTAACCAGGATCGACCGATACGGCGCGCCCTCCCGCCAGCCCTCCGTGCCATCGCCGACGACCACGTGGACGCGGTCATCGCCGTACCCGGCGCCGGCCAGCCGCTGCTTGGCGCCGGCCGCCAGCTCGGGGTGGCGCTCGATCGTCGTGACCCGGGCCCCGAGCTCGGCCAGGAGGGCCGCCTGGTAGCCGCTCCCCGTGCCGATCTCCAGCACGGCCGCGTCGCGCCATCCGCCCGGGCCGGTCGGTCGGGCCGCCTGGGTCATGCGTGCCACCACGTACGGCTGCGAGATCGTCTGGCCGGACCCGACCGGCATGGCGTGGTCGCCGTACGGCTCGTCACCTTCGACGAACACGTGGCGGGGGACGGTGCGGAACGCGGTCAGCAGGTCCGGGTCGCGGATGCCGCGCGCCTCGAGCTGCTCCGCGACCATGCGGCGACGGTCACGCTCGAGGTCGGTGAGCGGCGAGTCGCCCGGATCAGGGGCCGCTGGGCGCCGGCGCGGAATTCGCGGCCAGCGCATCGCTCAGGTGCCGGTCAGTCGCCGATCAGGCGCCCGCGGTGCTCGCGCTCGCCTCTTCGCTGCTCGACGTGCTCCGGCTGCGCGCGCCGTTGCCGGATCGCCTGCGCGCTCGGGGTGCAGGCGCAGGGGCATCGGCCTCCTCATCGGCGTCGATGGATCCTGCGCCGGACTCGTAGGTGCCGAGCGTCGCAGCGTCGAGGATGTCATTCAGGAGCCGATCAGCCTTCGCGCGCACCAGCCGCCGGGTCTCCTCGCCGCTGCGCGGGGCCAGGAGCACGCCAACCGCCAGCCCGACGAAGAAGAACCTGATCGCGATTCGCACGCGGCTGAACATGGCGATAGCGTCCCTTCGTAGGTGTGGTCGTTGCCTTCCGGGAGGGCAAGAAGGATACCACCGGCCGATCCGTGGCCCGTCCGCTCATTGATGACCAAATCCTTCACACGACCCTGTCGTGCGGTGCGCGGCTGACGATTGATCGGCGAACCATTCACTGGAGCTCGACGGGTTCGGACCTTCGGTGAACCATTCAGTCACCGATGCGCGCGTTGTCGCACAGGCGCCCGCTCATGTGATCAATCCGCCGATTGATCGTTGCGGCCGGCGCATCCAGGCCAAGCCGTCTCGTCCGATGGCATTCCCCGAGCGCACCGCACCATAGACCTCGCGAGAGCCAGCCGGAAACGTCGTGCGGAGCACCCTCAGGTGCGGGGCCAGCGCGGCCCGATTCCTCCTCGTGTGCTCGACGATTACGACGAGCCTCACCGGTCGGCGATGGCGCGCGGCGAGCCAGTCTCGCTTGAGCGTGAGCTCTCGGATCTGTGCCTGGGCGTCGAGCATGAGCCGCTCGATCTCGACCGCCACGATCTCGTCCGGTCCCCACAGGACCAGGTCGATCGCCTCCCCGTGGTCGCCGGCGGGAACCTCCAGGTTCATGGTCCACGTCGGGGACCCCATGATGGCGATGACCTGCGCCAACTCCAGCTGTCCCGTGTCCCGAAGATGGGGTCCGCGGCCGGGAAAGACCTGCGCCACGAAGTCGAGGCCGACGGCATCCGTCATCGCGCACAACGTCGCGACGGTTGCGCCCGGGGCACCGCGCTCGATCCGTCGCCATGTCGAATCGGCGATGCCCGCCCTGGCGCATGCCGCGGCGACACTGAATCCGGTGATGCCGCGCGCGGTCCGAATCGCGCCGCCGACTCTGCGTGCCTGCGCAACCGCCCGGTCTCGTGCTCGCCTCCGTCCCATGCGCGAAGCATGGCTCCGGCCGATCATCCGCCGATTACTCGGCGCTTACTGCACACGGAGGATCCGGTGGGTCGAGGGCCGATCATCCATCGGCGAATGATTCACCAGAGGTTTCGCGGAGGCCCTCTCCTGTGAAGGTTTCGCTCATCGATCGCTCGCCGCGCACGGGAGATCGAGGCTCGGTGAAGAATTCGCCGATCCATCGGCGGCCGCCGCAGGCCTGCCGCGCTAGCCTCGGTTCCCAGGTGCCGATCATCGGCGCGCTGGATCATCCGCCGATTGATCGGCGATTCCTTCCCACGACGAGCTCCGCGCGATGACTGCCGATCATCAATCGGCGATTCGTTAACAGGAGCCCGAACGATCAGGACCTCCGGTGAACGATTCGCTCATCCATCGCTCGAACCGCGCCGGACCGCGTCATCCAGGGAAGAATTCGCCGATTCATCGGCGACGCAACCCGCGTCATCGGCGACGCCGCCCGAATTCATCGGCGACGCCACGCGCGGACGCCGAAGACTCCGGCGCTAGTCCCCCAGGCCGTACTCCTTGATCTTGGCGTACAGCAGGCGCCGATAGATGCCGAGGTCCTCGGCCGCCTTCGTGCGATTGCCGCCGGCGCGGTCGAGCGCCTCCTTGATGAGCTGCCGCTCGAGGGCCGCCACTCGGTCCTTGAACGAGCCGCCCTCGGGGTGGCCGTTGTTGGCGGTCGCCGTGGCTCGCTCGCCCTCGAGCTCCTCGTCGAGCTCCGCATCGGCTGCGTCCTCCAGGCGCGATCGGCGGCCCGCCAGCCGTGCGCGGTCACGCGCCTCGCGGCGGTCGCCGAAGGGCAGGTGCTCAAGGGTGATCGGGTTGCCGCGGGCCAGGACCACCGCGCGCTCGATTGCGTTCTCCAGCTCGCGGACGTTGCCCGGCCAGTCGTAGTCGACGAGCTTCGCGAGCGCCTCCTCGGTGATCGAGGTCGGGATCGCGTTCGGCGCGTGCCGGAACGTGGCGAGGAAGTGCTCGACGAGCAGCGGGATGTCGTCCTTGCGCTCGCGCAGCGGCGGCATGTGGATGTGGATGACGTTGAGGCGGTAGTACAGGTCCTCGCGGAACTTGCCCTTCTCGACCTCCTCGGACAGGTTGCGGTTCGTGGCCGCGATCACCCGGATGTCGATCTTGATCGGCACGTTCGCCCCGATCCGCTCGAACTCCCGCTCCTGGAGGATGCGCAGCAGCTTCGTCTGCGTGCCGAGCGTCATCTCACCGATCTCGTCGAGGAAGATCGTGCCCTTGTTGGCGGTCTCGAAACGGCCCTTGCGCATCGTCATCGCGCCCGTGAACGAGCCCTTCTCGTGGCCGAACAGCTCCGTCTCGAGCAGCGATTCCGGCAGCGCCGCGCATGACACCTTCACGAGCGGGTGCGGGTTCCGCTTGCTGGCCCGATGGAGGGCCTCGGCGATCAGCTCCTTGCCGGTGCCGGACTCGCCGGTGATGAGCACGGTCGCATCGGCGGAGGCCACCTTGCCGATGAGCTTGAAGACCTCGAGCATCGGCTTGCTGGCACCCACGATCCGCTCGCGCTCGGCGGCGCTCTTGCCGAGCTCCAGGCGGAGGGCGCTGACCTCGTGGCTCATATCGGCGTGCTCGAACACGCGCTTCAGCGTGGCGATCAGGTCGTCGATCTCGAACGGCTTCGTAACGTAGTCGTAGGCGCCGTGCTCCATCGCCTTGATCGCGGTCGAGGAACCGCCGAAGGCCGTCATCACGATGACCTCGAGCTCCGGCTCGTCGCGCTTCAGCTGCTTCAGCAACGCGATCCCGTCCTGGTCCGGCAGCTGGACGTCCATCATCACCAGGTCCGGCATGGTCTTCCCGATCTCGGCCAGCGCCTTCGCCGCGGTATCGGCGGTGCGGACCCTGTACCCCTCCTCCTTCAGGAGGTCGGTGAGCAGCGCGCGGATCTCGGGCTCGTCGTCGACGACGAGCACGGACCGTTGCGTCGGGGAGTCGGCCACGCAGTCCTCCAGGCGTCAGGTCGAGCGGGAAGCCCGTCCCCGGCTCGGGCCCTCGCTCGGACGGAGGGCGTGCTTCGAGTATAGGCACTGTACGGATTCCGTACCAATCGACCGGCGGGCGGTGGATGAGGCGGCCGTAGCCATTCCCGACGGGCTGCGCTGCGAAATATCGGCGATTCCTTCGCGCAGGAACCCCCTCAGGTGCAGATCCGCGGATAGTTCGGCGAACCATTCACTGGAGTGCCGCCGCGGCAGCCTCCCGGTGAACCATTCGCCGATCCATGCTCGACGTTGAGCGCAGCCCAGGGTCCAGGTGAAGAATTCGCCGATCGATCGACGCGGCAACGGACCGAATCGGTGCGCCCGAGGGGTTCGCCGACGCTACTCCGAAGGCGAGGGCTCCACGGAGCCGGAGGCCGATGCCGACGCCGATGCTTCAGCAGAGGCCGAAGGCGCTGTCGACGCCTCGGCCGACCCAGTCGGTTCCGCAGACGGGCTCTCGGACGGCACGGGCGTGGACGACGGCGTGGGCAGGGGCGTCGGATCGGGGATGAACCGCGACGGGACGCCGGCCACCGACAGGAGGATGACGAGCACGAAGATCCCGAGCACGGTCAGGATCCAGGGACGGGCGAGGCGGTCGTCACGGGGCGGCAGCGAGCCGCGGTAGCCGGGCTCGCGCTTCGGGTCCGTCGTGCCGTTCGTCATGCGTCGGTCTGCTCTCCAGGTATCGATTCCGGCGCTCGGCGAGCCCCGGCGCGGCGGGACAGCTCCTCGAGGGTCGACCCCGCCCGGGCGGCGGAGGCGCGAATGCGCGCGTCCGCATCGGCGATCGATCGGCGCGCGTCGGTCACTCCGGCCAGGCTGCGGCGCGACGAGCGCACGGCGCTGACGGCGAGCGTCCAGGCGAGGAGTGCCAGCGATCCGATGACCACCAGGGCGAGGGCCACGACCGCCAGGTCGAGGATCAGTCCCACGGCGCGCGAAGGGTAGCAGAGGGCGTCATCGGGTGCTGCGCATCGGGGGCACCAGCAGCCCGGCGGCACCGGCCAGCGCGCAGATGGTGCCGGCAACGATCAGCACGGTATCGGCGCCGATCAGGTCGGCCAGCCAACCGGACAGGCCCATCGAGGCGGCGATCGACCCGAACACCAGCGCCTGGCGGCTCGACACCACGCGCCCCATGAGGCGCTGCGGGGTGCGCTGCTGGAAGAGGGTGATCGTCGGGATGATGAAGACCATGTTGAACAGCCCGGTGAAGAAGAAGATGCCGATGGCCACCAGGGGCTCGCGCACCAGCCCGGCGGCCACCAGGGACAGGCCCATGCCGACGAAGCCCAGGATCGTCATCGGTCCCTTG
>DASVEQ010000169.1:0-4249 GCA_036380455.1 Candidatus Limnocylindria bacterium
GATCCACTACACATCCCCGTCAACTGCCCTGCGAGGTCTGCGGGCACGGCGTCCTCACCAGCTACGTCGAGCGCACCGGGCGGCAGCGGCACGGGCACCACCCGGAGGAGTCATGAGAGATCCCCTACGTGATGTGGTCGCGGACGCGCTGCTCGCTGCCGTCCAGACGTACGCCGAGGACGACGGCTGCGGCGAAATCACCGTGCCATTCATCGATCACGCCGCTCAGGTCATCGTCGACGAATACCGACGGCAGAACGTCGTGGTGACCGGTTGACCGTTGCCGGCGAGCTGTTGCTCGACACGCCCGCCTCACGCCCGTGCACGCACCGGCGTGAGCACCAGCACGCCACCCTGCAGCGGTACAAGCAGGACCGGTGCCGGTGCGTGCCCTGCCGAGACGCCAACGCCGGGTACGAACGCCTGCGCAGGGCCTCGAAAGAGGGTGCGTACGGACGGTGGAGCGCATTCGCCGACACCCGCCCGGTTCGCGCTCACGTGCTCGAGCTGCTGGACGCGGGGATGAGCGTCCAGGGCATCGCCCTGCGTGCGCACCTCGACCCGCACACCGTCCGCAGGGCACTGGATACCAGCGCCCAGCGGATGCGTGGCAAGAGCGCTGCGGCGCTCCTGGCCATCGAGGCCGGGCGAAGACGACCGGGCAATCAGGGGCGCCTCTGGGACGGATAGCCGCCAGCTGCAGCACCTGACCGTCAACGGGCGGTCGAAACACCTAATTAGCTAAGGAAAGAGGTACTCGATGGCGCGTGATCACGCTCGGCTCTTTACGAGCATATGGGCGGACCCCGACTTTCGCCGGCTGAAGGCTGCAGAGCAGCACGCGTATTTCACCGTGCTCTCCGATAACGCGCTGACTCACTGCGGTACCGGGATTCTCACCGTCAAGCGGTGGACCGGCCAGTCCGCTGGCATGACCGAGAGGGCCTTCAGGCGGTCCCTGGACGTCTTGGAGGAGCACCGGTACCTGGTGAACGACTGGGACACCGACGAGGTCCTGGTGCGGTCCCTGCTGCGCCGCGACAAGGTGTTCCGGCTGCCGAACGTCGCTAAGTCGGCGTACACCACCTGGAAGTCATTGCACTCACCCCGGGTTCGCGCCGAGGTGCTTTTCGAGGTCCACCGGATCCACGAAGGCCCGGCGTCGGATCGAACGGATAAAAGCTTCGACGATGAGTACGTCGCCGACTGGTTACAGGAACCCTTGCCGGAAGGGTTGCCCGAAGGGTTCCTGAAAGGGTTCGAGGAAGGGTCACCGGATGGGTTCGCGCAACCCATCCCGAAGGGTTTCCTCGCGCGCGTACACAGCGCGCGTTCCATTGCCATTACCAGTTCCAAAGCCCCCGATTCGGCGACCCCACCGCCGAAGGGTTGGCGACCCCAATCCGGGCAGGAGGCGTCATGACCGCCGCCATCCCGCCGCCGGACCGCAAGCACCGCGCCGCGATGCTGCGCGTCTTCGCCCGCTCCGAATCGTTCTTCGGCGAGAAATCGCGCCGCGAACTCCTCGACTACATCCGGATCGCCGAGGACACGATCGAGGCACAGGCCGCGATGCTGCGTGCCGACCTCACCGACCTGCAGACCGCCCGCCGGCGCCGAGCCGAAGTGGGTCAGGTGGCAAACGACCTCGGCCACCAGTGCGACCGCCTCAAGGCCGAGAACGCGAAGCTGCGCCAGCTCGTCGAGGCCGCCCTGACGGCCGCCAAATTCGCCGACCCCGAAGCCCTCGACATCATCCGCCAGGCCCTGGAGCGCACCCCATGACCGAAAAGCAGATCGGCGGCGACCACTACGAGCGGATGCCCATGCAACCGTTCGCGATCATCGACGCGTTCGGGCTCGACTTCTACGGCGGCAACGCCCTCAAGTACCTCCTGCGCGCCGGCCGCAAACCCGGAACGGACGTCGTCGAAGAGCTCAAGAAGGCCCGCCACTACCTCGACGAGATGATCACCCGCGCCGAACAGGAGCGCGCCCGATGAGCGACATGAGCCGCGAGCAAGCCCTCGCCGAGCTCGGGCAAATGATCAACATGCGGCAGAAGCTGCCGGACCTCCCGAACCTGATCGATGCCTGCCTCGAGGAAGCCGACCGCCAGCTTCGAGGCGTCACGTCCAAGCGCACGGCGTTCGCCCGGTTGCAGCTCCTGCGCGAGGTCCTCCTCTGGGAACGCTGCACCGAATGCAAGCAGCAGTACCGCTACCCGCACCTCTGCCGCGAGCACATGCTCTGCGGCCTCTGCCACCCGCCAGCAGGCCCACCACCCATGCACCCAACCCAACGTGACCTGAACCAGATGGAAGGCCCATGAGCGCATCGTTCGACCGGCCAGCATTCGCCGCAGCCATCGCCGCAGTCATCAGCGCACGTGGCCTGTCCGACCGCCAGGCCGCCCAGCAAACCGGACTCTCACCCTCGACACTCACGAGGATCCGGCAAGGCCACAACCCCGACCTCGACAACCTCGCCGCCCTCGCCGACTGGGCACAACTACCCGTCGACGCGTTCATCATCCGAACCCGCCCTATCGCCATACCCTTGGCGGACGACATACGACGCACCGTTGCAGCCCTGCGCGCATCCGAGGCCGCAGCCCTCGCGCTACGCCTGATGATTGGAAATGTGCCGTGAGCGACCGACTGACCGAGCTGATCGTTGCCCTCTACAAAATCCATGGCACCGGCGGGCCACTACATTCCGTCCTCGATGACCGAAACCTCAACGGCACCATCACACCCTGGAATGGCTACGGCGACGACGAACTCGACGAACTGTGGTGGGACGGCTGGCGCATCGCTGACCTGCCACCCGAAGCACCAGCCGTCACCAACCAGCTCGGACACAGCATGAGACAGCTGTGCGACGAGATCGCCGCACTCCTGAACGCCCTGCCCGAACCTCAGCGGTACGAAGCTGTAGAGCGCGCCCAGGACCTGATCACGTGAGCACCCTGATCGAGTGGCTGCGTGCCCAACTCGACGAGGACGAGCGATCGATCGAGATCTGGGGCGGCGCCTGCGCCCACATTGAGGCGTGCGGCGAGACCGGAGACTTCCTGGACCGATTCGACGTGGATCGAATGCTGGCCGACGTGAAGGCCAAGCGGGCAGTGCTCGACGAGGCCGAACAGGAGTCGAGGAACGCCAAAGACCGGCTTCGGTTCGGCGACCACCCCGGATACGCGGGAGCCATCCTGGATCGCTGCATCAAGAACCTCGCCCAGCCGTACGCCGGCCGCGACGGCTGGCAACCCGAATGGAACATCAGCGACTGATGTCCAAGGCCTGGGCCGGAGGGTCAACCCACAAATGGCGCGTCACCCGCGCACGAATCCTCCTGCGCGACGGCCACCAATGCCAACTACGAATCCCCGGGGTATGCACCGAGCACGCCGACCAGGTACACCACACCATCGGCAAAGGCATCAGCGAAGCCGACGCCGACCTCGTATCCGCCTGCCAGGCCTGCAACCTGAAGCTAGGAAAGCCAGACACAGACCCACCACACAAGGTCACCACATGGTGAGCAGCCCCAAGGATGAGCAGATGAGCGAAGAACTCAGACCTGACGAACCACTCCGATCGATCGCTGAAGCACTGTGGAACATCGGCCAGGGCTACACCATCGAGGACCTGATCCACGGCCCTCAGGTCAACTGGCACCCACTCAACGCCGAAGACGCCGCCGACGAAGCCATGCACATGGGCCACGCAGCGCAGGTGCTCGACATGCTCATCGCTGCCGGCTGGACACCACCAGGCGCCACACCAGACCCACTACCACCCACCACCGACAACATGCAGCACGGGCACAACGGGCGACACCACGGAACGGGCGCCCCCGGATGCCCTAAGTGGCTGCACCACCACCACGACGAGCGCTGCACACCACCCGCTACCGCCCCACCCGTCGCATGAGCCACCTCAGCGGAACCTTTCAGCGCCTCGTCAACACGCTCAAGTCCTGGATCCACCGTGACCAGAACGCCATCGACCAGGCGCTAGCCGGACTGCGAGAACTCACAGCACAGGAAGCCCGACTACTCCGCAGCAGCAACACACAGCGTGACCACAATCAAGAGCACACACCGTGACACCCACACCACCCCCCTCATAGTCACACAACGTGAGACCCAACCATCCGAGTCCAGTCACGCAACGTCAACAGGAGGGAGGCAAGGCACATGATCACCCAACCAACAGGGCATGACGTCACACACCGTGACCCG
>DASVEQ010000170.1:0-14910 GCA_036380455.1 Candidatus Limnocylindria bacterium
CGCTCCGGGTAGAGGTCGTTCGCCGCGCGGTTGGCGAGGTCGCGGCCGAACGCGATCCCCTCGCCGATCACCGCACCCCGGTCGAGCGCCGCCTGCGAGCCGCCGATGAACAGCACCTCGTCGACCGATCGGTTCATCGCCTCGGTGTCGCGCACGCGGCCGTAGATGGCGGTGGCCCGATAGGTGCCGGAGATCGCGCCGGCCGCCGCGGCGGCCCAGGCGTCGTCGTCCTCGCCGTCACGCAGCCAGATCGCCAGCGTTCCGGCGCCGCGACCGTTCAGCCGTCTCGTCGCGACCGCGGCCAGGCGCCGCGCGCGGAGCGCTCCACGCCCGCGAAGGCCGGCGTTGAGAAGCAGGAGCCGCTCCGCCGGCAGATCACCGGCATCCACGAGGGCCGAGGAGTGCTCGAGGGCATTGAACTCGCCCCAGTCGATGGCCTCTCGGATGGCGCCGCCGGACGCGGCGTCCAGCTCGGCGAGGTCGCCGGACAGCTCGGCATCGTCGCGGTAGATGGGAACGGCCAGAACGTCGGCGGTGACGGCGGATGGGCTGCCGCTGATCGCGCGCAGGCGCATGCTGCTATCGGCTCCTTCGTGAGGTGGGACGACCGGAGTATAGGGCGGTCAGCGACAGTCCTCGATGCGGGCCGAGAACATCGTGAACTGCGACCCCGGGGCGACCTCGGTCCCCGCCGGTGGCTCCTGGTCGATGATCCCCTCCGGCTGCTCCCGGTTCTCGTTGCAGCGGACCGTCCAGTCGAGGCCGGCTTCGCTCGCCAGCTCGATCGCCTCGTCGGTCGGCAGGCCGACCGTGTCGGGCACGATGCCAGGGGCCACGGGCTGCGACGGCGCGGACGCGCTGGCCTCCGCGGACGGGGCGTCGATGCCACCGGTGCCGACGCCCAGCAGCGGCAGCACGAGGAGGACGATGACGAGCCCGGCGACGCCCAGGATCAGCAGCGTGCCGAGCGCGTTCCACGCCCTCCGGCGGGACCCGCCGCGATTCCGCGCCGGCGCCGGGGTCCGGGACGGTGCCGGTCGATCCGGCACCGGCGGTGGAACGTAGCCGCCCGGCGCCGCACCTCTCACCGGGGAGGCCGGCGCCGCGCCGGCCGTTCGGATCACGCGGGTTTCGTCATCGGCGGCATCGCGGTCCGACTCGGCGGCGACCTCCAGGGCCCGCGCCATCGCCGCGGCGCTGTGGAATCGCGAGGCCGGGTCGCGACGCAGGCTCTGCAGGAGCACCGCATCCAGCCGATCAGGCAACCCGGGAACCAGGGACGAGGGTGGCGCAACGTTCCCGGCGACCTGCGCGGCACTCACCTCCTCCGGGGTGCTGCCCGGGTACGGGACGCGGCCGGTGATCGCCTCGTACAGCACGGTGCCCAGGCTGAACAGGTCGCTGGCCGGCGTGAGCGCCTCACCGTGCAGCTGCTCGGGCGACATGGCCTGGAGGGTCCCGATGCTCGTCTCCTCCTTCAGCCCATCGTGCGGCGGCCGGGCGATCCCGAAGTCGATCAGCTTCGCCGGGCCGGCGCCGAGCATCACGTTCGCCCCTTTCACGTCGCAGTGCACGAGGCCTCGCTCGTGCACGACTCGCAGGCCGGCGAGCAGCTCGCGCCCGATACGGACCACCTCGCGCACCGACAGCGAGCCGCGCTCGGACAGAATCTCGCGGAGCGTCCGGTGACGGTCGAGAAGCTCCATGACGATGTAGTGGGCCGGTCCGTCGCTGCCGGAGTCGTAGACGTGAACCAGGCTCGGGTGTGAGAGCGAGGCGGCGGCGCGAGCCTCCCCGAGGAACCGCTCCGTGAAGGCGGCGTCATCGCCGTACGGCGGGGCGAGGACCTTGATCGCCACGTCCCGCTCGAGCCGTTCGTCCCGGGCGCGGTACACGCGAGCCATCCCGCCCCGCGCGACGAGCGCGTCGATCCGGTAGCGATCGGCCAGGACGCGGCCGAGCATCGGGTCAGGCTCGAGCGGGGCGTCGCGCGAGGGCGGGCGCGCTTCGTCGGTCATCGGCCGACCGCCTGCACGATCGAGGCCACCTCGAGGCGCGTCAGCGCGACCTCGCGCAGCAGGTCCGCGATCCGCCCCAGCGGCGCCGCGGTGACCGCGGTACCACCCTCTCCGATCGCGATCCGCAGCGCCCGGTCGGCCGGGGCCGCCTCCTCGGCGAGTGCTGCGAACTCGCCGGCGGCCGCGGCGGCCGCCTCCTCGTCACCGACGCCGGCGGCCCGGATGATCCCCTCCACGCTGCCGATCATCGCATCGGTCGTGTCGATCCACACCGGCAGCGTCACGAGATCGACTTCCCAGGCCGCCAGGGCGGCGTGGTCGTCCCGCGCCCCGACGACGAGCTCCCTGGCCTCGACCAACGAGCCGGCCTCGAGGGCTGCCAGGGCGGCCTGCAGGCCGGCCACCAGCCGCTCCGCCCGCCGGCGCATGCCGGCAAAGGCATCCGCGGCCGCGGCCGTCCCCTCGAGCTGCGCGGCGATCGACCCGACCTCGCCCCTCGGCAGGTCGAGCTCGATGGCGGATCCCACCTCGAGGATGCGGCGTGCGCCCTCCAGCGACGCGATTGCGCGGCGCCCCGCAGCCGCGATCGGATCGGCAGACGCGAGCTCCGCGGCGGCCACCCGGAGCTCGGCCCCGGGAGCCTCGTCGCCGGTCACCACCCGCGCCGATCCGCGGCGAGCGGCGTCGAGTCCCGGCGCGATCGCGGCCTCGAGGGCCTGGAGCGCCGCGTCGGCGGCGGCGGCGCGGTCGAGGACCAGGCGGCGAGCGGCCAGGGCGGAGGACGGCCCCGTTCCACCGGCGCCCACCAGCGGAACGATGGCGATCACGGCCAGTGCCGTGCGCAGCACGCGCATGCCTATCATGGGTCGATGGATCTCGCAGCCGAACTCCGACCGCTGCCGAAGGCCGAGCTCCACCAGCACCTCGATGGCTCGGTCCGACCCGAGACGGCCGTGGAGATCGCGGGAGCCATCGGGATGGACCTGACGCTCGAGGACGCGCGACGCCGGATGATCGGGCCGAAGCGCTGCGCGGACCAGGCGGAGCTGCTCTCCTTCTTCGACCTGCCGATCGCGCTGCTCCAGACGGCCGAGGCGCTCGACCGCGTGACCGGCGAGCTCATCGACGACCTGGCCGACGACGGCATCCGATACGCCGAGATCCGATGGGCGCCGCGCCTCCACATCGAGCGTGGGCTCTCGGTGACGGAGGTCATCGAGGCAGTGGCGCGCGGCGTCGCCCGGCGGGCCGCCGTGCTGGGGCCCGCGATGCCCCTGGTCGCGCTCATCGTCACCGCCATGCGCTCGCATCCCCCGGCCGCGAACGTCGAGCTCGCGCGCATCGCGGGCGAGTTCGGGCACCCGGTGGTCGGCTTCGACCTGGCCGGCCCCGAGGCGGCGTATCCGGCACCACCGCACGCGCTCGCCTTCGTCACCGCGCGCGACGCCGGCATGGCCCTCACCGCCCACGCCGGCGAGGTGGCCGGCCCGCAGCGCGTCCGGGAGGTGCTCGAGTTCGGCGTCCGACGCGTGGCGCACGGCGTGACGGCGATCGACGACCCGGACCTCGTCGCGCTGCTCCGCGCGCGCGACATCAGCCTGGACCTGTGCCCGACCTCGAACGTCCAGGCGGCGGTCGTTCCGTCGCTGGCGGAGCATCCGCTCGCCGCCCTCCATCGCGCCGGGGTGAGCGTGACCGTCTCGACCGATGACCTCACGGTCACGGGGACGACGCTCAGCCGCGAGCTGGCGCGCTGCACGGAGGCGCTCGCGCTGTCGCGGGAGGAGCTCGCTGCGATCGCCATCAACGGCTTCCGCCGTGGATTCGCGCCGCCTGCCCTGCTCGATCCGCTGCGGGCCGAGGCGCTCGCCGCCTGGGAGGGGTGGCGGTCGGGGCCGACGGCCATCAGCTGACGCGCGGCTCGAGGAGCAGGCGCACCACCCCCGGATCCGCGGCCACCGCATGCGGCACCGCCTCGGCGTCGAGGGTTGCGACGCTGTCGGCATCCGCCACCCCGGTCAGGACGAGGATCGCCGCGCATCCCGCCCGGCGCGCGCCGATCACGTCCGACGCGGGGTTGTCACCGATCACCACCGCCTCGGCGGCGTCGATCCCGCTGGCTTCGAGGATCGCCCGGAACATGGCCGGCTCCGGCTTGCCGATGATCTCGGGCGTCGCACCGGTTGCCGCCGCCAGCGCCGCCACGATCGCGCCGGCGCCGGGCACGAATCCCGTCGGCGTCGGGTACCGCGCGTCGGCGTTGGTGGCGATGAAGCGGGCACCTGCGGCCACGGCGCTCATTGCGGCCGAGAGGCGCGCGTAGTCGAAGGCGGGATCCAGCCCGACGATGACCGCGTCGTAGACCCCCGGCAGCCGCCCGCCCGGCGAATGTGCCTTCACCTCGCCCGCCATCTCGACCTCGAAGCCGGCGGCGCTCAGCTCTTCCCGCATTCCGTCAGCTCCGATGGCGAGCACCCGTCGCACGTCAGGCGCGTGGCGGTGCAGGTGCTCCACCGTGGCAGAGCTCGAGGTCACGATCTCCTCGACCGACGTCTCGATCCCCATCCCGCGAAGCCGCGTCACGTAGGCCTCCCGCGCGATCATCGAGTTGTTCGTCGCGAACCGGACCGCCACCCGGCGCGCGTGGAGCCAGCGCACCAGCTCCGCGGCGCCGGCGATCGGCTCGCTGCCGCGGTACACGACGCCATCGAGATCGAAGATGACGAGCCGGACGCGGGCCGGCAGCGGATCCATTCGGGGATCATACGTGGAGCCGCGGCCCGGACCGCGGTGCGAACAAATCCCTTGAGGTGCCGAAGAGGGGAGCGGTATGATGCCGCAGATTCAGCGCCAGGTGCCTGTGGCCCGAGCGCATCGGAGGCGCCGCGATGCTCGCGGCTGTACGC
Organism: Candidatus Limnocylindria bacterium; assembly: GCA_036380455.1. Classification (GTDB taxonomy): domain Bacteria; phylum Chloroflexota; class Limnocylindria; order QHBO01; family QHBO01; genus JACDBZ01. Next base: position 4,925 of record DASVEQ010000170.1, read on the forward strand.
ACCGCAATTGGTGTGGAGGAGATTTCATGCGGAAGCTTTCCAGCATGCCGATGGCCGTCCTGGTCATCCTCATGTTGATCCTGACCGCCTGTACCGACGGTGGCGACGAGAGCCCCGGCGAGAGCACGGCGGCAACCTCCCAGGAGCCGGAGATGAGCGAGCCGGCCGAGGAGTCGGAAGCGCCAGCGGAGAGCGAGGCCCCCACCGGTCTGGCCGCCTGCGGTGATCCCGACACGGGCGACGAATGGCTGATCGGCGGAGTCACCGATGTCGGCCAGCTCGAGGACAAGTCCTTCAACGAGGGTGGCTGGTGCGGCACGATCGCCGGCGCGACCTCGGTCGGCGGCACGGCCGACGTCATCGTGACCGAGGATCCCGCCGACTACGCGGCGAACCTCGATACGTTCATCAGCCAGGGCTATCAGATCATCGTCACCTACGGCTTCGCCCTCGGAAACGCCACCGCCATCGCGGCGAAGGAGAACCCGGACGTCTGGTTCATCGGCCTCGACCAGCCGGTGTGCGTCGATGAGAACGGCGATCCGGACCCGACCTTCACATGTGCCGGCGATGCGGCCGCGCTGCTGCCGAACTACCAGGGCCTGATCTTCTCCGAGGCCCAGGCCGGATACCTGGCCGGCATCGTGGCCGGCACGATCACCGAGACGAACATCATCGGGACGATCGGCGGGATCGAGTCGATCCCGGCGGTCAAGCTGTACATCGGCGGCTACCACAACGGCGCGCTGTCGGTGAACCCGGACGTCGAGGTCCTGATCTCGTACGTGTCCGAGGACATCACCACCGCCTTCAACGACCCGACCACCGGCGCGTCGCTGGCCGAGCAGATGATCGGCCAAGATGCCGACGTCATCTTCCAGGTCGCCGGCCTGTCCGGTCAGGGAGCCCTCGAGGCGTCCTGTGATGCGGACATCTACGGCATCGGTGTGGACGTCGACCAGGCGCTCGCGCTTCCGAGCGAGACCTGCATCGTCACCAGCGCCGAGAAGAAGCTGGTCGATGCCATCGACGAGGCGATCCAGCGGATCGCCGACGGGACCGCCGTCGGCGGCTCGGTCGTGCTCGACGCGGCATCGGATCCGCCGAAGGTCGGCGCCTCCGCGTTCCACAACCATCCCGACCTGCTGACCGACGAGCTGCAGACGCTGCTCGACGACGCGACGGCGGCGATGGCAGCCGGCGAGCTCGATCCGTGCGCGGGCGAGGGCGAGTGCCCGGCGTTCGCCGAATCCGAGTAGTGCAGGAGGCCTGACAGGCCAGGCAACCAGGACGGGCGGGTCCGCGCGGACCCGCCCGTCCTCCACCACCCCGCGGGGAGTCCGATGACAGACAGCCCGAGCCAGCGCGTCCACGTTCCGGCGATCGAGATGCGGGGGGTGACGAAGCACTATCCCGGCGTGGTCGCCAACGACCAGATCGACCTGGACGTCCGTCCCGGTGAGATCCACGCGCTGCTCGGGGAAAACGGGGCCGGCAAGTCGACCCTCATGAACATCCTGTACGGCCTGGCCACGCCGGACGAGGGCCAGATCCTCATCGACGGCCAGCCGGTCACCATCCATAGCCCCTCGGACGCCATCGACCGCGGCATCAGCATGGTGCACCAGCACTTCATGCTCGTGCCCGTCCTCTCGGTGGCCGAGAACATCCTCCTCGGCGACGAGCCGATGGCCAACCCGATCTTCCTCGACCGCAAGGCCGCGCACGATCGCATCCGCGAGCTCGGCGCCCAGTTTGGATTCGAGGTGGATCCCGACGCGAAGGTCGGCTCCCTGTCCGTCGGCTGGCAGCAGCGAGTCGAGATCCTCAAGGCGCTCTACCGCAGCGCCTCGGTGCTCGTCCTCGACGAGCCGACCGCGGTGCTCACGCCGCAGGAGACGCGCGAGATCTTCGCGGTCCTCCGGCAGCTCACCACCGAGCTCGGCACCTCCATCATCTTCATCAGCCATAAGCTCTACGAGGTGCTCGAGATCGCCGATCGGATCACCGTCATCCGGCGCGGCAAGGTCGTGGGCTCCCGCATCCCGTCCGAGACGGACGAGGAGGATCTGGCCGAGCTGATGGTCGGCCGCGACGTGCAGCTCACGGTCGATCGCGGCGAGAGTTCCCCGGGCGAGGTCGTGCTGACCGCCGACTCTCTCCGTGTCGCCGACGACCGAGGCCGTGAGGTGGTGCACGGCGTGAGCTTCGAGGTGCGGGCCGGGGAGATCTTCGGGATCGCCGGCGTCGCCGGCAACGGCCAGGACGAGCTGGTCGAGGCGATCATGGGGCTGCGGCGGAAGGTCGCGGGCCGCGTCACCCTGGATGAGCGGGATGTCACGTCCGCCTCTCCCCGCGAGCTCCATAGCCGGGGAGTGGGCTTCGTGCCGGCGGACCGTCATCGGTACGGGTTGATCCTGTCATTCCCGATCACGGACAACATCGTGCTCAATGACTACCACCGCGCGCCATACGCGCGCGGGCCGGTGCGCGACGACGATGCGATCCGCAGGCGGACGCAGGAATGCGTCACCGAGTTCGACGTGCGGACGCCATCGATCACGGCCGACGCCGGAACGCTGTCGGGCGGCAACCAGCAGAAGGTGGTGGTCGCGCGCGAGCTCGGGCGGGACCCGAAGTTGCTCGTCCTCGATCAGCCGACTCGCGGGCTCGACGTGGGAAGCATCGAATTCATCCATCGCGAGACGATCGAGCGGCGGACGGCGGGCACGGCGGTGCTCCTCATCTCCGCCGAGCTCGACGAGGTGCTCGAGCTTTCCGATCGAATCGGGATCATGTACCGGGGAGAGATCGTTGCCGTGGTCGACGCGCGGAAGGCCGACAAGGAGGAGATCGGCCTCCTCATGGCCACCGGCGGCAAGCTCAGCCCCGAGGCCACGAGGAACATGGCCGCCGAGCTGGACCAGGCGTCGTGACCTCCGGAGGCGACGTGGAGGAGCGGCCGCGCGCGGGTCGCGGCATGGTCGGGCGGGCCCTCTCACTGACGCTCGTGCCGATCGCCGCCATCCTGGGTGGCCTGGTCGTGGGAGCCGTGATCATCATCCTCTCGAGCCTGGTGCAGGGGTCGCTGGACCTCATGCTGCCGCTCGAGGCGTACGCCAACCTCGTCGAGGGCGCGTTCGGCAGCGTCCGTGGCCTCACCTTCACGCTCCTCTCCGCCACCCCGCTCATCCTCGGCGGCATGGCGGTCGGGCTCGGTTTCAAGGCGGGGCTCTTCAACATCGGCGCCCAGGGCCAGTTCCTCATGGGCGCGCTGGGATCCGCGGCCATCGGCGCCTCGCTGGCCAGCGCGTCGCCCTTCGTCGCGGTCCCGGCCGCGATCGCGGCGGGCGCGCTGTTCGGCGCGGCCTGGGGCTTCATCCCCGGCGCGCTGAAGGCATGGACAGGTGCGCACGAGGTCGTGACCACGATCATGCTGAACTTCATCGCCGGCATCTTCATCGGGTATCTCATCACCGGACCACTCGAGGCAGCCGGCTTCTCCTTCTCACGCACCGGCCCGGTCGGCAATGCCGCACTCCCCACGTTCCTCGGAACGGATATCCACCTCGGCGTCTTCCTGGCGGTCGCCATGGTGCCCATCGTCTGGTGGTTGCTGTGGCGGAGCACGCTCGGGTTCGAGATCCGCACCGTCGGCGCCAATCCGGATGCGGCGCGCTACGCCGGCATGCATCCCGCGCTGCTGACGATCCTGACGATGTCGCTGTGCGGACTCCTGGCGGGCCTCGCCGGCGCGGGCCAGATCCTCGGCATCAGCGGCTTCATGACCGCCTCGTACGGGACATCGATCGGCTTCGACGCGATCTCGGTGGCGCTGCTCGGGCGCGCTCATCCCGTCGGCATCCTGCTCGCCGCCCTCCTCTTCGGCGCGATGCGGGCGGGGTCCGGCCTCATGCAGATCAAGGCCGGCATCCCGGTCGAGATCATCGACGTCATCCAGGCCACGATCCTCCTGTTCCTGGCTGCCGACGTCGTCGTCCGGCGGCTGCTCCGCATCCGGGCGCCGGGCTCCGAACCGACGGAGCTCCAGACCGTGACCCGGACCTACGGAAGCGGGACGTCGGTCTGATGGACGTCCTGTACGGGATCCCGATCCTCGGGGTCATCTTCCAGTTCATCGGCTACGTGGTCGAGGTCACCCCGGGCATCGCGCCCATCGTCCTGGGCCTGGCCACGCCGATCGCGCTCGGTGCGCTCTGTGGCGTGATGAACGAGCGCTCGGGCATCGTGAACATCGGCATCGAGGGCATGATGCTGTCCGGGGCATTCGCCGGGTTCCTGGCCGCCGGCCTTTGGCAGCAGGCCTTCGGTGGCGACCCGTTCGGCCCGTTCGGCGTGACTCCGGCCCTGGTCGTCGGTGTCATCGCCGCGATCCTCACGAGCATGCTGCTGTCCGCGCTGCATGCCTGGCTGTCGATCACGGTGGCCGCCGACCAGATCATCAGCGGCGTGATCATCAACGTCGCGGCGCTCGGGCTGACCGGGTACCTCAACCGGCTGCTGATCTCTCCCAACCCGCGTCTTGGGGCCGGGACCTTCGCGAGCTTCCGCCTCCCTCCGGAGGTCGCCGACCTCCCGGTCGTCGGCTGGATCCTGGAGATGTTCCTGGAGCAGGGACCGATCGCCATGTCGGTCCTCGTCTTCGTCATCGTCCTCCAGGTGCTCCTGTTCCGATCGCGCTGGGGCCTGCGCACGCGCGCCGCCGGCGAGCACCCGCGGGCGGCGGACACCGTCGGCATCAACGTCATTCGCCTCCGCTACCGGAACGTCATCATCGCGGGCATCTTTGCCGGCCTGGCGGGTGCGTACCTCACCCTCGAGGGCACGAGCTCGTTCCAGAACAACATGACCGCTGGTCGCGGGTTCATCGCCCTGGCGGCGGTGATCTTCGGGCGCTGGACGCCCATCGGCGCCTTCGGGGCCGCGCTCCTCTTCGCCTACTCGGGCGCGTTCGGCCAGGCCGTTCGCATCCGGCCACCCGGCGACGCCTATCCCGACCTCGGGGCCATCATGGCCGCCATCCCGAGCCAGGTGTACGGCGCGCTGCCGTACCTCGTCACCATCGTGATCCTCGCGGGCGTCGTCGGGCGAAGCATCGCGCCGGCGGCGGTCGGCCGTCCGTACAAGAAGGAAGAACAGACCTGATGGGCGACACGACCCTCGACAAGAGCCAGGTCGGACTGGGCGTCCGCCAGTTCCACATCGGGGTCGCGCCGGGCGAGGTGAGCACCATCGCCCTGCTGCCGGGCGATCCCTTCCGGGTTCCGCTCATCGCCGAGCACCTCTCCGACGTGCGCGAGGTCGCGCACAAACGCGAGCATCGCACGATGGTCGGCACGTACCGCGGCCACCCGATCACCGCGACGTCGACGGGCATGGGCTGCCCGTCGACCGCGATCGCCGTCGAGGAGTTGGCGCGCTGTGGCGTGACCACGATGATCCGCGTCGGCAGCACCGGCGCCCTCCAGCGCGGGATCCATCCCGGCGACCTCGTGATCAGCGAGGGGTCATTCCGCAACGACGGGACGACCGATGGCTACGTTCCGAAGGGATACCCGGCGGTGCCCGACCTCGAGGTCACCCTCCAGCTCGAGCGCGAGGCCCGCGCGCTCGGCGCGGAGCACGGCTTCGCCGTCCACGCCGGCCTGAACGTGACCGACGACGCGTTCTACGCGGAGTCACCGGCCTGGACAACCCAGATGTCCGCGCTCGGAATGCTGAACGTCGAGATGGAGAGCTCGGCGCTGTTCGTCGTTGCGCGGCAGCGCGGCCTGCGCGCCGGAATGATCTGCTCCGTCTCCAGCAACCTGGTCGAAGGCGCCAGCGTGTATGACTCCCACGACCGGCTGGCGGCCGGCTGGCACCACAGCATCGAGGCCGCATTGCGGACCGCCGTCGCCCTCGATCTGTGACCGGTCCGGCGGTCGCCGCGCCCGCCGTGGGCCTCAACCTCCACTCGCACCTCGAGGGCTCGGTCCGGCCGGCGACGGCGGCCCAGCTGGCGGAGGAACTCGGGATCCCGTCGCCTTCCGAGGGGTGGGAGGCGGCGCTCCGCATGCGCGAGCCCGGGACGCTGACCGAGTTCCTCGTCCACGTCGCGCACGCCTATCCCCTGTTCCGCTCGCCGGGGGCCGTCTACCGCCTCGTGCGGGAGGCGGTCGAGGACTCGATGCTCGACGGCCAGGCGTTCCTGGAGCTGCGCTTCGGCCCTGCGACGCACGCCGGTCCGTCCATGCCGCTGCACGCGGTGGTGGACGCCGCGAGCACCGGCCTCCGTGACGCATCGCGCGAGACGGGAATGCCGGCCGGGCTGATCGTCTGCGCGCTGCGGCACCATGACCCGGACACGAACCGCGAGGTCGCGCGGGCGGCGGCCGCGTTCGCCGGCCGCGGGGTGGTGGGGTTCGACGTCGCCGGCGACGAGCTCCTCTTTCCATCGCTGGAGCCGATGCGTGAGTCGTTCGCCATCGCCTCGGCCGCCGGTCTCGGGCTCACCGCCCATGCCGCCGAGGCGGGGCCCGCGTCGGCCGTCAGGGACGCGGTCGAGCTCCTCGGCGTGGCGCGCATCGGCCATGGCTCCCGCGTCGCGGACGACCCGGAGCTGCTGCGATGGACGGCGGACGCCGGCATCTGCATCGAGGTATGCCCCACGTCGAACGTCCTGACGGGCGCGACGCCGTCGCATGAGCGCCATCCCGTGCGCGCGTTCCTCGATGCCGGGTGCCGGGTGGTGGTCGGTGACGACGACCCGACGACCACGGGCAGCCGGCTCGCGGCGGAGATCACCGCTCTCAACGACCGCGTCGGCCTCGATGCGTCACAGGTGATGGCGATCCAGGCGACGTCGCTCGAGGTGGCCTTCGCCGATGCCTCGACGCGGGCGGCGATCCGGGAGCGGCTCCTCGCGAACGCGGCTGGCGCGCGAGAGGCCTAGGCTCGCGAGGGCTCGCCCGGCACGTGTGCGTGGATGGCCGGGGGCTCGCGGAGCAGGTCGACCGACCGCCCCGCGGCAGCCATGTCGCGCACCACCGAGACGTGGTCGTAGTCGACCGATCGGAAGCCGACGGCGATGTCCGGCTCCCCGAAGTAGACGACCGCGTAGCGGGCCCGGGCGTCGCCCTCGGTGCCACAGCCGACGGACCCGACGGCCACGAAGTGGGCCTGCCCCACCACCCGATGGAAGGCCTCGTGGGTATGGCCGAAGGCGAACAGGTCATCGGCCTCGTCGCTCGCGATGCGCGCCAGCACGCGCGAGGGTCGAGACGACCACAGATACTCGTTCTCCTTCAAGGGCGAGCCGTGGAACAGGTACACCGACCGACCCGCGATCGTGAGCCGCATGGTCTGCGGCAACTGTCGGAGCCAGGCGCGGTTCTCATCGGTCATCGTCTCGGCGGTCCAGCGCATCGAGGCGTTGCCCTCAACCTCCGCATCCGCGGTCGCGAACGCGGCCCCGGTCTGCTCGCGGTCCATCCCGACCGCCTCGTCCCAGTTGCCCTGGACCGTGGGAATCTCGAGGCGCCGCAGCTCCTCCACCACCTCGTTGGGGTGGGGTCCGCGACCGACGACGTCGCCGACGCAATAGAGCGCCTCGGCGCCGATCCTGGCCACGTCGTCGATCACCGCCCGCAGGGCCGGCAGGTTGGCGTGGATGTCGCCCATGACCGCGATTCGCATGGCGCCGATTCTGGCCGCGCCGCGTCCGGCAGGCAATCCCCCGCGCGGGTTCGCCGACGCCGGACTATCAGCGCAGGTCCCGTGAGCACGTCCAGGGGCCACGTTTGGCTCCGGCGGCGGGCGGTCAGCGCGCGGCGACCTGCTGGCGACTGGTTCCCTGAATGTCACCCGAAGCCGTCCCATGCCACTCGGGATGGCAGATGCCGTCATTGGACGTCATCTGCATCGGATCATTCGAAGGCCGGTTGGCCACGAGTGACGGCCGACCGGATCACCACGCGCCCCAGGATCCGAACGCCTAGGAGGCGACACTCCCCGCGGCGGCGCCGATGGCGACCGGCGCGGCGAGCACGCTGACGCGGCCGGCGACCGCACGGGCAACGCCGCGGAGGGCCTGCGCGGCAGGCGAGTCCTCGCCGCCGGGGTACTGGGTCGAGGTGATCGGGACACCCGCATCGCCACCGGATCGGACCCCCGGCTCGATCGGGATGCGGCCGAGGACGTCCAGCTCCAGCTCGCGCGCGAACTTGTCGGCGCCACCGGTGCCGAAGATGTCGTGCTCGGTTCCGCAGTCGGGGCACACGAAGCCGGACATGTTCTCGATCACGCCCAGCGTTCGGACGTTGACCTTCGTGAACATGCCAACCGCCTTGCGCGCGTCGAGCAGGCTCACCTCCTGCGGCGTGGTGACGATCACCGCCCCGGTCAGCGGAATGAGCTGGCTGAGCGATAGGGCCGCGTCACCGGTCCCCGGCGGCAGGTCGATGACGAGGTAATCGAGGTCGCCCCACTCCACGTCGCGCAGGAACTGGGCGATGGCGCTGTGGATGAGCGGCCCGCGCCAGATGACGGGCGCATCGGCCTGGAGGAAGTACTGGATGCTCATCATCTTCACGCCGTGGCTGACGACGGGATTCGGCTTGCCGCCGCTGCCGGTGACGTGCGCGCCCTGGGTGCCCATCATGAGCGGCACGTTCGGGCCGGTGATGTCCGCATCGAGCAGGCCGACCCGCGCCCCGTCCCGGGCCAGGCTGACGGCCAGGTTGACGGCCACCGTCGACTTGCCCACCCCGCCCTTGCCGGACGCCACCGCGATCGTGTTCTTCACGCCGGGAATCAGATCCGCCGCGGGACCGCCGAAGCTGCGCTTCACGTTGCTCGCCCAGTCGACACGCACGAGGTCGGCACCGAGGGGCGTGAGCGCCTCGACGATGTCGTTCTCGATCGTCGCCTTCAGGGGACAGGCCGGCGTCGTGAGCTCGACGGTCAGGTCGACCACGCCGCCGTCGATGTTGACGTTCTTCACCATGCCGAGCGAGACGAGGTCGCGCCCGATCTCGGGGTCCTTCACCCCGCCGAGCGCGGCGAGGATGTTGTCGTCAGTCAGCTGGTTGGGCATGAAGGGTGCTCGGAGCTCCTGCTGCGGGACCGATGCGGCCCGTTGAGCGTAGCAGAGCCGGACGGCGGCTTCAGGAACCAGAGCGGCGTGGGGCGCAGCGGGGCTTGGTTCGACGTGTCGAGGGGGCCGCCATCCCCACAACCGGGCAAGCTCGGCACAGTATCCGACTCGGGGGCGCTGGTCTCGGACAATGTGCGTGTCGGCGAGCATTACATGAGAGATCAGCCGCCCGCGGGGCGATCCCACGCTCAGCGCGGGACGCCCAAGCCCACCGCATCCCCGTAACAGGTCGGGATCGACACATTGTCCGACTCGAGTGCGTTGGTCTCGGACACCGTGCCGTCCGGGGAGCGTTACGGGGAGCTGGGCCGCCCGAATCCCGCTAGGGAAGCCCGTCGAAGAGGGAGTGCTCCGATTCGGACGGCTGGCCGAAGACCGACGCCGCCAGGCGGTAATGCTCCGTGGATAGCCATGCGTCCCGTGCCGATGGATCCCAGTCGTGGAATGGCCCGGACGACCCGGTCTGTGACACGTGGCGGGTGATCGCCGCGAGCTTGAGCTGAGAGAGGTCCCCGAGCTCGAGGGCGATCGTCGGCTCCGCCGACGACCCGAAGCCGTCGGCCGGAACGCGGTCCCCGAGCACGTCGGCAACGCGCTCCTGCGGAACGACGAGGTGGTAGAGCTTGGCCGCGCGCCAGGCGACCTGGTCCTCCTCGATGTCGTCCTCGAAGGCGAGCGGCTCGCCGGCCAGGCGGTAGGCGGCCGACACCGCCCGCGACAGGACGACGTGATCGCTGTCGCCGGTGATCCCGTCGGGCCCGAAGGTCAGGATCACCTCAGGACGATGCATCCGGATCGGCTCCACGATGCGCCCAACCAGCTGATCGAA
>DASVEQ010000171.1:0-18920 GCA_036380455.1 Candidatus Limnocylindria bacterium
TAGGCATCGGCCTCGAGGAGCCGCTCGGTGAGCGATACGAAGGCGTCGCCGATGGCCACCCGGTCCTGGAGCGCGACCTCCGGTGGCTCCGCGTAGGCGCCCTTGCAGATCCGCGTGCGGATCCGTTCCGCGGCCAGGCGCTCGACGTCGGCGGGAGAACGATGGAGGTAGGCCTGGATGACCGGCCCGACGTCGCAGCCGTCCGCCCGGAGGCGCTCCACCACCTCGAGCGTCCGGTCGGTGTAGTCCGACGACTCCATGTCGATGCGGATGAACACCCCGTGGCGTGCCCCCGCCGCGGCGACTGGCGCGAGGACGGCCAGGCACTCCTCCACCCCGAGGTCGAGCCCCATCTGCGTGAGCTTGATGCTCACGTTCGCGTCGAGCTGCTCTCCGCCGATGCGTTCGATGGTCGCGATGTAGGCGGCCGCGGCCCGGTCGGCGGCCGCGCGGTCGTCCACCGACTCGCCGAGAACGTCGAGCGTGGCCATCGCACCGGCCGCGTTCAGGGCGCGAACCGCCGCGACCGCCTCGTCGAGCGTCGTGCCGGCCACAAAGCGGAAGGGCATACGACGGACGAGCGGCGTCGCCATCGCCAGCCGCCCCAGCCAGCGACGCTCGGCGAGCCACAGGAAGAGGGCGCGCAGCGCACTGGCCAGCATCAGTCGCGGGGCGCGTGGCTCCATCCGCGCGCGCGCTCGACGGCGCGGCGGATGAGGGCCTTCGGCGGAACCGGGCCATCGCCGTAGTCCCGTGGCGCCAGGCCGATCGGGCCGCGCCACTCCGGATCGATGTCGGCGCCGTCGATCCGGACCGTGGGCGTGCCGTGCATCTCGAGCAGCTCCGCGTCCTCGGCGGAGCGCACCGACACCATCTGGATCGGGGTCTCGAAGGCGTCCTCGGTGAGGACCTCGACGAGGTTCTGCCGGGCCGGCATCGAGGCCGGATCGTCCTCCGCGAACAGGAGCTCGACACGCATCGGGGCCGAGTATAGGGAGCGCGCCGCTTCGACCGCAGTGCGACCGCAGGGGTTTGCCACGCACTGGGGGTAGGGTGCGTCTCAATGAGCGCGACATGTGGGACCCGAGATCCGACATCGCGTTCGCATCGGAGGGCACATCATGCGCCGCCTCGTCATCCTCCTTGCCACGGTCCTGATGCTCCTGGCGTTCGCAGCGCCGGCGGCGGCGGCGCCGCCGATCAAGGACTCCGGCTCCGTGCAGCAGGCATCCGCGTTCGCCGGGTCCTGCACCGAGCAGGGCGGCAACACGCTCTGCACCGACGTCTTCATCGACGCGTTCTCGTTCGAGGAAGAATTCAGTGACGTGTGCGTGGGCATCTTCACGTACACCATCCGGGCGAACGGCCAGTTCCGCTCGGTGAGCGAGGTTTCCGGCTGCGGACCGGCGAACGGCTTCTCGGTGGCTTCGGACGGGTCATCGGCAATCGTCGGGCCCAGTGAGATTCAGCTGGCCTCGTGCGACCAGCGCGGGTGCACCGACGCCGGCGTCGTGACGGTGGAGGCCAGCTGGACGGCGACATCGGACCCGACTCCGTACTCGGGCAAGGCGACCTTCAAGGAGGGAACCTGCACGTTCCGCCAGTCGTGGACCGGCATTCGTGCCGAGGCCGCCGCCAGTCTCTCGATCGGTGACGAGTCCTACGCGGGCGACGGCTTCCTGGCGCGCGAGGAGTTCACCGTCAGCGAGCGCTGCCGCTGACGACGGTCAGGTGCCGGCGAAGAAGGCGAGCAGCCCCATCACTGCCAGCACAGCGAGTGCGGCGCCGGCAACCATCCGGCGCCGCTCCTCGTTCGTCATCCCCTCACGGGTGGAGGTGGTCGACACCCGGTCCGCGCGGCCACGCCACTGGAGGTACCGCTCGGCGTTCACGTCGCGGGCCTCGCGCGACCGATAGGCCTGCCACGCCGGCCACCCGACCAGGTAGGCGGCCACGCCGGCGACGATCGCCACCGCGAGCCAGCCGAGCGGTGGCATCGGTCAGTCCTCCTCCGGCAGCGCGGCCCGGTCGACGATCCACTCCACGTGCTCGCCGGACACCCGCTCGGCCGGGAGGCCGGAGCCGCCCTGGCGGATGGCGCGGATCGGATCAGCCTTGTCGGCACCGGTGACCACGAACAGCACGTCGCGCGCGGCCCCCAGCAGCGGGTACGTGAAGGTCATGCGCCACGTGTCCTGCTGGTGCACCCAGTTGCCGACCACCCAGCGATGCGCCTCGTCGAGCGCCGCCGTGGCCGGGAACAGGCTGGCGGTGTGGCCGTCGGGCCCCATCCCGAGCCAGACCAGGTCGAAGGCGGGGGGCCGGTCGCCGCGCGCCCCGAACGCCAGGCGCAACTCGCTCTCGTAACCCATCGCCGCGGCGTCGATATCCGGCGCCTCGGCCGGCATGCGGTGGATGTGGTCCGGACGGACGCCGGGCAGCTGCGAGATGAGCATCCCGTAGGCAACCCCGAAGTTCGACTCCGGGTGATCGGGCGGCACCGAGCGCTCGTCGCCCCAGAAGAACTCCACGCCGCTCCAATCGACGGCGTCACGGCGACCGCGCTCGAGGAGCAGCGGGTAGACCTGCTTCGGCGTCCCGCCACCGGAAAGGGCGACCCGGAAGGAGCCTCGCTCCTCGAGGGCGGCAAGCGCGGCGGCGACGAAGCGGTCGGCGGCGGCGACGGCAACGGCGGTCGCGTCGGGGAGCACCGTCCAGCGCGTCATGCGGCCGCCTCGCCCGCGCTGGCGAGCAGGATGGCGGCGGCTCTGAGCGCGTCCTCGTAGACGCGATCGGCGCGATCGACGGTGAGCTGTGCGCTCAGCAGCTCCGGTTCGCGCGGGGCGTCCATGCCGACCCGCCGCAGGAGGGCGGTCATGCCATCGGCGTTCGTGGCGACCATGGCGTCCTCACCGTCGCGGTCGATGATGAACTCCGCGGCGCCGGTCTCGCCCAGGGAGCGGAGGCGGACGGACAGGAGCTCACCCGGGCGCACCGCGTCGGTGGCGATCGGCTGGACGAGCAGCTCGACCATCTCGTGCTTGCCCTCGAGGCGGAGGCGGAACCCGTCGTCGCCGATCGCCTCCAGCGTACGGTGGCGACGCCAGCCGAGCCGGGTCGCGATCCAGCCGGCGTACAGCAGCGCCTGCGCCATCGGCGCGGCGACCCCCGGGGCGACCTCCTCGTCCTCGTCGTGCCGCACGGCGTCGGCAGTCGGGACGGCGTACTGGATCCGCAGCCGGCTGAGGTTCGGAAGGTAGCGACGGAAGCGCGGCGCGTCGAAGAACTGGGCGGTCAGCTCCTGCCACCAGGCCAGGCGTTCCCAGGTGAGGTCCCCGACGCCGCTTCGGCGGCGGAGGTTCGCGAGGCGCCGGAGGCCCCCGAGCAGGTCGCGGAAGTCGGCCGAGTCGACGATCAGGCGGTCGCCGAACTCGATGAGCTGGTCGAAGACCGGGTCGTTGAACGGGGGGTCGCCGGGCCACCACACGAACGTCGGCAGGTCGTGGATGAGGAGCGGCGCCACGATCCCGGACAGGTGGGTGGCCGCCTCGCCTCGAACGGTGAGCACGACCTCCTCGTAGCAGATCCGATCGCCGCCGCCGTTGGCGTCGTGACAGTGCGTGCTGATCCGCGCGTCGAGCGGTTCGTCGGTGCCACCGTGCTCCGGGACGAGCACCACGGCCCTCGACGGATGGCGCACGCCGAGCCCCATGAGCGTGCGCACCACGCGGTCGGCGGCGGCACCGTCGATGACGGTGACGATGAGGTTGAGGACCGACGCGCGGGCGTGTGGCAGCCCCTTCTCGGTGAAGGTCGCCGTCCCACCATCGTCGACGGGGGTCGGCGCATCCCACAGGGAGGCAAGGTGGCCGGCGACCGCGCGAACGGTCGTATCGCGCTGCTCCCACATCGGCGTGGCCAGGCTCTCCGCCTCGCCGAAGCGCATGAGCCGCCGATGGACCGCCTGCTCCTCCACCGCCGATCGGTCGCCCGGGCCGCTCATGGACGCCTCCAGGCGCGCCGGTCACGCTCGAGCAGCTCGTCGGCCGCGGGCGGGCCCCAGGTGCCGGCGGCGTAGAAGTGGAGCGGCCCGCCGCTGCCGCTGCCCCACGCGTCCAGGATCGGCTGGAGGATCTCCCAGGCGCGCTCCACCTCGTCGTCGCGCGTGAACAGGCTGGCATCGCCGATCATCGCGTCGAGGAGGAGCGTCTCGTACGCGTCCGGCGAGTCGACCGCGAAGCTCGAACCGTAGCGGAAGTCCATGTTGACGTTCCGGATCTGCAGCCCCTGGCCCGGGACCTTGGCGCCGAAGCGCAGGAGAATGCCCTCATCGGGCTGGACGCGGATGGCGAGCACGTTATCGTCGATCTGCGGGACCCCCGCCCGTGCGAAGAGCGCCAGCGGGGCCTTCTTGAAGAAGACGGCGATCTCTGTCACCCGGCTCGGAAGCGCCTTCCCGGTGCGGAGGTAGAACGGCACTCCGGCCCAGCGCCAGGAGTCGATGCCGAGCTTCAGCGAAACGAAGGTCTCGGTCTGCGAGTCCGGGGCCACCTCGGGCGCGTCGCGGTACGAGGTGAGCCGCTCCCCCTCCACCCAGCCGGAGACGTACTGCGCGCGGACCACGTTCGTTGCAACGTCTGCCGGCGACATCGGCTTCACCCCACGCAGGACCTTGAGCTTCTCGTCGCGGAGATCCTCGGCGCTGAACTCGACCGGCGGCTCGATGGCGAACATCGCCATGAGCTGCAGCGCGTGGTTCTGGACGATGTCGCGCAGGGCGCCGGTGGCGTCGTAGAAGTCGCCGCGGCCCTCGACGCCCACCGTCTCGGCGACGGTGATCTGCACGCTGTCGATGTAGCGCCGGTTCCAGATCGGCTCGAACAGGCCATTCCCGAATCGGAAGACGGCGAGGTTCTGGACCGTCTCCTTTCCGAGGTAGTGATCGATCCGATAAACCTGGTCCTCGTCGAACACCTCGGCGATCACGTGGTTGAGGGTTCGCGCGCTCTCGAGGTCGTAGCCGAACGGCTTCTCCACGATCACCCGCGTCCAGCCGCGGCTGCCACCACTGCGCCGATGCCTCCCGTGGGCCGCCAACCCCGCCCGGTCCAACTGGTTCACGATCTCGGGGTACAGCGTCGGCGGCACGGCGAGATAGAAGAGCCGATTCCCGGCGGTGCCCCGGTCGCGGTCGATCCGGTCGAGGCGCCTGCCGAGCTCCACGTAGGCCGCCGGGTCATCGAAATCACCGCGGTGGTACTCGATCCCGCGCGCGAACGACTCCCAGATCGCCGGCTTCGCCGGCTTGTTGCGGCTGTGCCGGTTGATGCCCTCCAGCAGATGGTTGCGGAAGTTCTCGTCGCTCAGGTCGCGGCGCGCGAAGCCGACGACCGTGAACTCCGGCGGCAGAAACCCGCCGAGGAGCGTGTTGTAGAGGGCGGGGCCCAGCTTGCGCTCGGTGAGGTCGCCGGTGGCGCCGCAGATGATCATGGTGCACGGCTCGGCCATTCGCTCGAGGCGCAGCCCCTCGCGCAGCGGGTTGGCGCGCACCGGCGTCGTTGTGGGGACCGGGCGGGTGCCGTCGGTGGCCGGCTGCCGCTCGTCGGTGCGCAAGGTCATCGAGTCACGCTCCGACGGCGACGGGTTCCGCCGGATGGCACCAGGAGGGCCATGAGCTCGGCCGCTCGCGCCAAGACTCCGTCAGATGGCACCGGCAGGCCGCCTCCGCGCGGAATCCCGCCGAACGAAGCGGATCTGCCCGTTCGTTGCCACCGATTGGAAGCTACCCGCACTCGTCGTACCGTGTGAGGGAACCTCCACCAACGACCGATGCGCCGCACGTTACTCGCGTTCCTTGAGGGCATGGCCGCCGAACTCGTTGCGGAGGGCGGCGAGGACGCGATCGGCGTACGAGTCGGGTGAGCGGCGGCTGCGGAAGCGCTCGATGAGGCTCAGGGTGATGACCGGGGCGGGCACGTCGTGGTCGATTGCCTCGGCCACCGTCCAGCGTCCCTCGCCAGAGTCCGCGACCCAGCCGGTGATGTCGGCGAGGTCGTTCCCCTCCTTCTCGAACGCGTCGCCGGCGAGCTCGAGCAGCCAAGAACGGATGACCGAGCCGTTGTTCCACATTCGTGCCACGGCTGCGAGGTCGAGGTCGTACTCGCCGGCGTGAAGGATGTCGAATCCCTCGCCGTAGGCCTGCATGATTCCGTACTCGATCCCGTTGTGGACCATCTTCGTGTAGTGGCCGGCGCCCGCCGGGCCGCAGTACAGGTAGCCGTTCTCCGGCGCCAGCGTCCTGACGACCGGCTCGAAGCGCTCGAACACGTCGCGCTTGCCGCCGATCATGGCGCAGAAGCCGACCTGGAGGCCCCACACACCCCCCGACACGCCCATGTCGAGCCAGTCGAGGCCGCGCTCCGCGAGCTCCGCGGCATGGCGCTTCGAGTCGTGGAAGCGGCTGTTTCCGGCGTCGACGATCACGTCGCCCGGCTCCAGGATGCCGGCCAACTGCTCGATCAGCGCATCGGTCGCGGCGCCGGAGGGCACGCTGATCACGACGTGGCGCGGCGCCTCAAGGAGCTCGAGCAGTCGCTCGATCGGCTCCGCCACGGCAATGCGGCCCTCGTTCTCCGGCTCGGCCGCGATCCCCGACGTCACCGACTCGGTCCGGTTCCAGGCCACCACGTCGTGCCCGCCGCGCGCGGCCCGGCGCGCCATGCCGGCTCCCATCCTCCCCAGTCCGGCGATTCCGACCTGCATCGACTGCTCCTTACGTCTTGGCCCGTGGGGCCTCAATCTCCTGTTGAGCCGCCCTCACCGAACCGCTCCGACCGCCGCGATGACCATGGCTTCCACCCTGTCCAGGCCGGCATCGAGTTCCTTCAGATGCAGACGCAGGGCCCTCCGTCCCCGCCGCTGGAGCGACGCGAGGTCACCCAGCGCCTGTGCCGCGATCAGGGTACCGAACGACTCGTCCCACCCTGGGATCGGCAGGTCCTTCGCAGGATCCGCCGTCAGCTGGAGGAAGACCCCGGTGTCCGGTCCCCCCTTGTGCAGCTGGCCGGTGGAATGGAGGAATCGCGGTCCGAAGCCGAGGGTCGTGGCCGCCCCGGTCGCATGGCCGATGCGCAGGCGGATGCGCTGCAGTCGCTCCTCGACGTCGGGATCCATCGGCAGGTAGGCGAGGATCGCGACGTAGTCCTGGCCACCGCGCACAGTCGAGAGGAGCTGCGCCAACGCCCCGTCGACGGTGACCGGGGTGTCTCCGAGCGCCTGTGGGTCCGCGCTGGCGGCGATCCCCGGCTCGCTCACCAGCGGCATCGGCTGCGGCAATGCGCCCTTGGCTCGGTACGCCTCCAGGAGCTCCTTCGTGGCATCCTTGCTCTCCTGGACGTTCGGCTGGTCGAACGGGTCGATGCCGAGCACGATGCCCGCCACGGCCGTTGCGACCTCCCAACGGAAGAACTCGGCGCCGACGTCGAGCGCATCGGCCAGGCCGATGTGGAGGACCGGGTGCCCACGGTCCACCAGGTTCTGCGCCCCGATGCGCAGCTCCTCGTGTGGGTCGTCGGCCAGGGTCAGGACCGCGAAGGCGCGGTCGTCGTCATACGAGCCGGGATCCCCGAGCGGCTCGCCCACGATCGGCACGATCCCGAGACCTGCCTTGCCGGTGCTCTCGGCGATGAGCTGCTCTGCCCAATCCCCGAAGGCGGCAAGCCGCGGCGACGTGGCGATGGTGAGCTTGTCGCGGCCGGCCAGCGCGGCCTCGCCCATGAAGGCGCCGAGCGCGAGACCGGGATTCTGCGCGGCGTCCGCGACACGGCAGGCGTCGGCCATCGAGCGTGCGCGGTGCAGGAGGCCCGCGACGTCCACGCCGGTGAGCGCCGCCGGGACGAGCCCGAAGACGGTGAGCGCCGAATACCGGCCGCCGACGTCCGGGGGTGCGGTGACGATGGCGCGGAACTCCTGGGCGCGCGCCAGGTCGGCCAGGGCGGTGCCGGGATCCGTGATGGCCACGAAGTCGAGGGCCGGCGCGACCTCCACCATCGCCGCCTGGTAGGCGCTCGGCTCGGTGGTGGTGCCGGACTTCGAGCTGACGCAGAACAGCGTGCGCTGCTCCGACGCCCAGGATCGGAAGCCGCGGACGACGTCGGGGTGCGTGGAGTCGAGGATGCGCAGCTCCAGTCCGTCGGCGGACGCGGCGCCGTTCCCCGCCGGGCCGCCCGCCCAGCCGAAGACCCGGCTGAAGAGCTCGGGGGCAAGGCTCGATCCCCCCATGCCGAGGACCGCCGCTCGCCGATAGCCGTCCTCGCGAACGTCACGGGCGAGGTGCTCGAGCTCCGACACGCGGTCCGCCATGGCAAGCGGGAGGTCGAGCCATCCGAGCCACGCTGCCACCTCTTCCGGCGGTTTGCCGGAGGCGGCCCACAGCGACCCGTCCTTCGCCCACAGCCGCTCGGCGATGCGGTCGGCGGTGAACGCCTCCAGCCGCGATCCGATCGCGGCGTCGAGGTCGCTCATGCGGGGGCGAGCTCCTGCCGCTTCGACTCGATCGTCTCGAGCAGCTCGTCGAAGCTCTTCGCGAAGCTGGCCACGCCCTCCTCGATGAGCTCGCCGGTGACCCGCTCCATGCTGACCCCGGACGCCTCGACCTCGCGAATCGCCTGCCGCGCGCCGTCCAGGTCGCGGTCGAGCGTTCGAGCCACCTGCCCGTGATCGTTGAAGGCGGTGATCGTCTCCAGCGGCATCGTGTTCACGGTTTCCGGACCGATGAGCTCCTCGACGTAGAGCACGTCACGGTAGTCGGGATTCTTCGTGCTCGTGCTGGCCCACAGGCAGCGCTGCACCTGCGCGCCGGCGGCGCGCAGATCGGCGAACTCGTCGCCGCCGAAGATCTCGTTGTAGGCCTCGTACGCCAGCTTGGCATTGGCGATGGCGGCCCTGCCGCGCGCCTCGAGGGCGGCGCGCTCGCCGATCTCGTCCAGGTACCGGTCGACCTTCGTGTCGACGCGGCTGACGAAGAAGCTCGCGACGCTCGCGATGCCGGCGACCGACTCCCCGCGCTCGTGACGACGGCGGAGGCCGGCGACATAGGCGCGGGCGACCTGCCGGTAGACGTCCACGCTGAACATGAGCGTGACGTTGACGTTGATGCCGTCGGCGATGGCGGCTTCGATGGCCGGGACGCCGGCCGGCGTTGCCGGGATCTTGATGAACACGTTCGGTCGGTCGAGCTTCGCCCACAGGTCCCGGGCCCGCGCCAGCGTCGCGTCGCTGTCCTCGGCGAGGTCCGGCTCCACCTCGATGCTCGCGAAGCCATCGGTGCCGCCCGACTCGTCGTAGACGCGGCGCAGGACGTCGGCCGCGTCACCCACGTCGGAGACCGCGATCTGCTCGTAGATCTCGCGCGCGTCGTCGCCCGCCTCGATCTCGCGACGGATCAGCTCGTCGTACTGGCCGGTTGCCACCGCCTTGGCGAAGATCGTGGGGTTGCTGGTGAGTCCGCGGATCCCGTCGGCCACCATCTGCTCGAGCGTGCCGCTCGATAGCAGGTCACGGTCGATGAAATCGATCCACGGGCTCTGCCCCTGCTCCGCGTACAGCCTCTGGAGCGCGTTCATGTCGTCAGGCCTCCACTTTCTGCGTGCGCCCCACGAGGGTGCGCGCCGCATCGGCGATGCAATCGGCGTCGATGCCGGCCGCATGGAGCAGCTCGGCGGGCTTGCCGGAGCCGGGCATCTCACGGACGGCGAGCTTCACGACCACGGGGTGGGGTTGCGCCTCTGCCAGCACCTCGAGCACCGCGTCACCGATCCCGCCCTCCGGCCAGTGGTCCTCGACGGTGATGATCCGCCCGGTCTCGTCGGCCGCCGCTCGCACCGTGTCGGCATCGATCGGCTTCAGGCTGTAGAGGTCGATGACCCGTGCGTTGATCCCGTCGCCGGCGAGCGCATCGGCGGCTCTGATGGCCTCGTGGAGCGTGATCCCGGCGCCGATCAGGGTCACCGCGTCGTCATCGGACCGACGTACGACCCGCGCGCCACCGATCCGGAACTCCTCGCCCGGCTCGTAGAGGATCGGGGTCTTCTCGCGCGTGGTCCGCATGAACACGATCCCCCGATGCTCGGCCATCTGCGGAACGAGGGCGGCCGTCTGGTTCGCGTCGCTCGGGTAGAGCACCGTCGAGCCATGGACCGCGCGGAAGCTCGCGAGATCCTCCAGCGCCATCTGCGAGGGCCCGTCCTCGCCGATGCTGACGCCGGCGTGCGACCCCGCCACCGCGAAGTTCGCGCGGCTGATGGCGGCCATCCGGACGAAGTCGTAGGCGCGGGCCAGGAAGGCCGCGAAGGTGACGGCGAACGGCTTCCAGCCGCGGACCTGCATGCCGACGGCCGCCGCCACCATCTGCTGCTCGGCGATGTAGGCCTGGAAGAAGCGCTCCGGCAGCGCCTGCGCGAACTCCTCGGTGTACGTACTGTTGCCGACCTCGCCGTCGATGGCGACGATCGTTCCGTCGGCCTTGCCGAGCGCGACGAGCGCGTCGCCGAACGCCTTGCGGGTCGCCTCCTTCGTGCCCGGCTCGTAGACCGGGAGCTTCAGCGCGTCGGTCGGGAACGCGTGCGGCTCGCCGCCGATCTCGGGCTTCGGGACGTCGATCCGGATGGTTCGGAGGCCGCCGAGCTCGGCGATCCCCGCCTCCGGGTCGTCCAGTGGCTTGCCATGCCTGCCCGGCTGGTCGGCCACGGCCTTCACGCCGTGTCCCTTCTCGGTCCTGGCGATGATGACCGTCGGCTGGCCGGTGGTGGCGATGGCCTCGGCGAAGGCAACGTCGATGGCCGCCACGTCGTGGCCGTCGATCTCGATCGCCTTCCACCCGAAGGCCTCGGCACGATTCCGATATGCGTCGAGATCCCATCCGTGCATCGTCTCGCCGGTCTGGCCGAGGCGGTTCACGTCGATGATCGCGACCAGGTTGTCCAGCTCGTTGTGGCCGGCGGCCTCGAACCCCTCCCACATCGAGCCTTCCGCCAGCTCGGAATCGCCGCACAGGCACCACACGCGGTACGGAAGCCGATCCAGCCGCTTGCCGGCCAGCGCCACTCCCACCGAGATCGGCAGCCCCTGGCCCAGCGATCCGGTGGCGACGTCGACCCACGGCAGCACCGGCGTCGGATGGCCCTCGATCCGCGAGCCCAGCTGGCGGAACGTGAGCATCTCCGCATCGGTGATGGCGCCGGCCGCCTTGTAGATCGCGTACAGCAGCGGGGACGCGTGGCCCTTGCTGAAGATGAGGTGGTCGTTGCGGGGGTCGTCGGCGCGGTCGAAGTCGTAGTGCAGGTACTTGGACATCAGGACCGCCATGAGGTCAGCGGCGGACATGGAGGAGGTGGGATGGCCGCTTCCGGCGGCGCTGCTCGATCGAATCGAGTCGACGCGGAGCTGCTGCCCCAGCTCGCGCCACTCGTCGTGCGTGGAGGTCATGTCGGAAGGCTCCGCAAGTTGTCTGCCGAGAGGAGGTGAGTCCACCCATGATACGGCGGACCGATACGGCGGACCGATACGGCGGTCGCCCGGCAGCCGAGCCTCATCGATCGACGAATGCTTCGCGCGGAGGGCCGTTCCGGAGTGGTGTTGCGCATGGATGAGCGAAGGCACACAGGAGCCCGCTGATCATCGCCGTCCCGTGAACGGTTCGCCGATCCATGATCCGAGATCACGCAGAACCTCAGCCGCGTGAAGGACTCGCCGATCGATCGGCGGCAAAGCGAAACGGGCGGCCCGTGGGGACCGCCCGCATCGGCGTCGCGAATGAGCGGAGGACTAGCCGCGCATCATCCGGAAGCAGTCGGAGCAGTAGACCGGCCGCGCGCCGGTGGGTCGGAACGGCACCTGGGTCTCGTTGCCGCAGCGTGCGCAGGTGGCGTCGTGCATCTCACGCGGGCCGCGCGAGAAGCCGTCTCCGCCAGCGTACCCGCCGCCATTCCCGTAGCTGCCGGCTCCACCGCCGGACGCCCGGCGCTGGGCGCGACACGACGAGCAGCGCTTCGGAGCGGACGAGAAGCCCTTTTCCGCGAAGAACTCCTGCTCGGACGCGGAGAACACGAAGTCGATTCCGCAATCGCTGCAGGTGATCACCTGATCGGTGTAGGTCACTGACGGACCCCTCCCAACTGGGTTAGACATCGTCGGTGCTCGTCGCTCGACGCCGGCCCGGGCTCGTGCCACTGCCCCGAGACCGACGATTGGACGCGCTGGGGAGAGGTACCGATTGGGTGAAGGCGCCGCATTCGTGCGGCCGACGGGCGGAGTATTACCGGCGCGGCCGGTGCTCCGCAAGTGGGTTTCGCACGTACCATCGGCGCATGCGACCCGCCCTGCTCGTCCTCGGCGTCCTCCTCGTCGTCGGTGGCGCTGTCTGGATCGCCCAGGGCCTGAACCTGCCGTTCGCCCCGCGCTCCTTCATGACCGCCGATCGGACCTGGATCCTCATCGGAGCCGTCACCGTCGTCGCCGGGGCGGTCCTCGTCGGCTGGGCGCGGCGCGGCCCGCTTCAGCCACCGCGATAACCCGGTCCCCGATCCGGGCGCGCCGCCCCGGCCCCGGTCACTCCTCGGAGGAGCCCTCGGCGGGACGGATGACCGGCTTCACGGCCGCGGCGCCGCTCTGCTCAGGTTGCCGGCCACCGACGAAGGCACTGATGAGGTCCATCGGCAGCGGGAAGATGATCGTGCGGCTCTGATCCGAGCTGATGTCGGAGAGCGTCTGCAGGTAGCGAAGCTGGAGCGCCGACGGCGCGGCCGAGATGATGTTGGCCGCCTCGGACAGCTGCTGCGCGGCCAGGAACTCGCCCTCGGCGTGGATCACCTTGGCGCGCTTGTCGCGCTCGGCCTCTGCCTGACGGGCCATCGCGCGTTTCATCTCCTGGGGCAGCTCGACATCCTTGACCTCGACGATGCTGACCTTGATCCCCCACGGGGCGGTCTGCTCGTCGATGATCTCCTGGAGCCGCTGGTTGATCTCCTCGCGCTTGCTGAGGAGCTCGTCGAGCTCCGACTGTCCGAGCACGGAACGCATGGTGGTCTGGGCGATCTGGAGCGTGGCCAGCATGTAGTTCTCGACGCGAACCACCGCCGCCTCCGGATCGGTCACCCGGAAATAGGCAACCGCGTTCACGCGCACCGTGACGTTGTCGCGGGTGATCGCCTCCTGCGAGGGGATGTCGAGTGTCACCGTTCGGAGATCGATCTTCACCATCCGATCGATGAACGGGATGATGAAGAACAGGCCCGGTCCCTTCGCCCCCACCAGACGACCCAGGCGGAAGATGACGCCGCGCTCGTACTCCTGGACGACCTTGACGGCGGCGCCGATGAGGGTCGAGATCACCAGGACGGCCACGGCCAGGACCGGCAGCAGGCCGATGAGATCATCCACGACTCAGGACTCCTTCGCTTCGCGTGTCTGCGTGGCATCCACCCGATCGGTGGGCTCCACAATGAGTGTCATGCCCTCGCGCCCGACGACTCGGACGGGGCCTTCGGTCGGGAAGCTGACGCCGTCGGCCGGCCGTGCGTGCCACAGCTCGCCGCCCACGTACACCGATGTCGGGCCGCGCACGACGCCGGTATTCCCGACCATGTCGTAGGCACCAATCGCCACCGGGCGCCGGCGGGTCCGCATCACGGCCCGCACCGCGACGAGGCTGAACAGCAGGAGCGCCAGCGTGATGCCGTAGATCAGCGGGCGGCTGACCTCGAGGAACGGGGCGCGGCTGTCGTCGATGAGGAGCGTCGCGCCGAGGACGAAGGCGATGCCGCCCCCGATGCCGAGCACGCCACCGGAGGCGACCCAGATCTCGGCGCCCATGAGCGCCAGCCCGAGGAGCAGCAGCGCCAGCCCCGCGTAGTTGATCGGCAGGGTGCCGAGGCTCAAGAGGCCGAGGATGAGGGCGATCGCCCCGGCGATGCCCGGGAAGAACGAGCCGGGAGCGCTGAGCTCGAAGTAGATGCCCAGCGTCCCAAGGCTGAGCAGGATGAGCGCGATGTTCGGGTCGCTCAGCGCCATGAGGACGTCCTCGAACGGCGACATCGGCAGCTCCACCACGGACGCCCCGGCGGTTTCGAGCCTGACCTCGGCACCCGCCACGCTGACGATCGTGCCGTCGATGTCCGCGAGGAGCTCGTCCCGATCCTCGGCGACGAGGTCGACGACCTCCAGCTCGACCGCCTCGGTGGCAACCGCCGCGACGGCATCGCGGACGGCGTCCTCCGCCCAGTCCGCGTTGCGGGATCGAGCATCGGCGATAGAGCGCGCGTAGGCGACCGTGTCGTTGAGGATCTTGCGGGCGAGATCCTCGGGGATCTCGGTGCCGTCGGTGCTGACCGGCGTCGCCGCGCCGATCCGGGTGCTGGGCGCCATGGCGGCGACGTGTCCGGCCATCGTGATGAAGACGCCCGCCGATGCGGCATGGGTGCCCGGAGGCGTGACGTACACGATGAGCGGCACGCGGGCGGTGAGCATGACGCTCGTCAGGTCCTGCGTCGCCTCGAGGAGGCCGCCCGGGGTGCTGAGCTCGATGAGGACCGCTGCCGCCCCGACGTCCTCCGCGTCGGCGATCCCGCGCGTGAGATAGCGAGCCGAGATCGGGTTGATGATGTCGTCCAAGGTGAGGAGGTGCACGTCGCCGGCGCCGGCACGCGTCGGCTGCGGGGCGACCAGCCCGATCATGCCCACCGCCACAGACAGGGTGGCGAGCCAGCGCAGGATCGGTCGGGTCGTCAGGCGCATCGGTCCTCCTTCAGCCAAGAAGACCGCCGGCGTTGATGCCAGCAGTCTCCTCCTTGCGCCCGGGTCCGGGAAGGACGCATCCCCTGCAAGCCGGTGGCTCGCGCTGTTCGCCTGTCCGCGCACGCTAGGCCCGCGGCGGGACGCAGTCAAGCGAGCGCGACGCCTGCCTCGCGCATCTCGTCGAGGGCCCGGTCCCCGTCACGGGGCTCCAGGTTCACCGCGGCGACGGCATCGACCAGAATCACGGTCTCGAAGCCGAGGCGCGTGGCATCGAGCGCGGTGGCCTTCACGCAGTAGTCCGTCGCCAGGCCGCAGACCGCCACGCGCTGCACGCCACGTTCGCGGAGGATCGCCTCGAGCTCGGTCGGGATCTCGTCGCCGGTCGTTGGGTCGCGCATCATGAATCCGGAGTAGCCGTCCTCGCCGTTGGCACCTTTCCGGACGCGCGGCGCATCGGCGGGCAGCTCGAAGCCAGGATGGAGCTCCGCTCCCCAGGTGCCGCCCACGCAGTGGACCGGCCAGATGCCGCCGTCCTTCGCGAAGTGCGGCGTCGACTCCGGGTGCCAGTCCTGGGTGGCCACCACCAGCGCGCCGGACTCGGCCGCCTCCCGCACGTGCGCGTTGACGAGCGGAACGATCGCGTCGCCACCGGCCACGGACAGGCTCCCGGCCGGATCGGCGAAGTCGTTCTGGAGGTCGACCACCACGAGAGCGGTGCGTTCGTCGTATCGGGCCATGGATCCGATGGTAGCCGCGCTATCGTCCGGCCGTGGACGAACGCCTCCTGACCGATGCGGACCTCGCGCTGGCGCCCGGCCGTGGCGAGCGCTCACCCTGGCTGCGCGAGGCGCTGGCCGATGAAGGCGATCCCGCGCCGGCCCCCCGGCTCAGTGGCACCGTCCACGCCGACGTGGCCATCATCGGTGGCGGGTACACCGGCCTGTGGACCGCCTACCAGCTCCTCGAGCGCGACCCGGACCTGCGGGTCGTGCTGCTCGAGGCCGACATCTGCGGCGGGGGTCCATCGGGCCGGAACGGGGGCTTCGTGAACAGCTGGTGGGACGAGGCGTCCGGCCTGGTCTCCGCCTTCGGCGAGGCCGGCGCGCGCGCCTGCCTGGACGAGGCGGCGACGTCCGTCCGGGAGATCGGAGCGTGGTGCGAGCGGCACGGCGTCGACGCGCACTACCGACGCAACGGGATGCTCGTGGTGTCGACGACGCCGGCGCATGACCGGCGGATGGACGACGACGTGGAGACCGCCGCACGGCTCGGCGACCCGGAGGCGTTCCGTGCCCTCACCGCGGCCGGGGTCGCTGCGCGCTGCCGGTCGCCGCGCTTCCGTCGCGGAGCGCTGATGCGCGACGCTGCGACGGTCCATCCCGCCCGACTCGTCCGCGGCCTGCGGCGCGTCTGCCTGGAACGCGGCGCAGTGATCCACGAGGACTCGCGCGCCTTCGACGTCCGCGACGCCGAAGGTGGGACGCTCCGCGTCCGCACCGAGGGCGGCGAGATCCGGGCCCGCCGGGTGGTGCTGGCCGTGAACGCCTGGGCCACCGGGTGGCCGGGTGCACGATCGCGCCTCCTGGCCTGGGGCAGCTACATGGTCCGCTCCGAGCCGATCCCCGACCTCGTGGCCAGCGAGCTGGCCTGGACCGGGGGCGAGTCGATCATCGACGCCCGATTCAGCGTCCACTACCTCCACGTCACCCGGGAGGGCCGGATCGCGATCGGCGCGGGCGGTGGCCGCCCGGGCTTCGGCGGTCGCATCGGCGCGACCTTCACCGACGACGTGACCGCGGCGCGCCGTGCGGCCTTCGCCTTCCGCTGGCTGTTCCCGCAGCTCGCCACGGTGCGCCTGACCGATGCGTGGGGCGGCCCGATCGACGTCAGCCCCGACCATCTCCCCCACGCCTGGTCCACGCGCGGCGGGCGGATGCACATCGCGGCCGGGTACTCCGGCAATGGGGTCGCGCCGTCGCACCTCGTCGGCCGTCTGCTGGCCGCGCTGGCGCTGGATGCCGACGACCCGATCACGCGCCTCCCGATCGTCGGTCGCCCACGACCACCGTTTCCGCCCGAGCCGTTCCGGTACGTCGGCGCGCGCATGATCCGCGAGGCGATGATCCGCCGCGAGGATGCCGAAGAGGCCGGACGGCCACCGGGCCGGCTGCTTCGCGAGCTCAGCCGGCTCCCCCGCCGGGTGGGATATCACCTCGGACCCGGCGAGTAGCCGTCAGCCCGGGAAGATCCTCCGCAGTCGGCGGTACGCGCGTGACGCCGACGTTGCCGATGGCCGCGTGAGGGACGTTACGGTGCCCACCGGCGGCACCAATCGCTCTCCGGGCGCTCGATCCTCGAGGGGCGCGCTTGCCTCCGGATCAGCGACCTCGGCGGACTCTGCGGACCCGGGACTCGTCTGGATCGCGGGCTCGGCCGGCGCCTCGGGCACCGCTGGCGGCGGCTCGGGCTGGTCGGGCAGGGCCTCCTCCGCCGTCGATGGACGAGCGAGTGCCTCGAGAGCGGCGAGCGCGGCGTCGAGCTCCTGCGAACCCGGCATCGGCGTAGCACCGGCAGGCGGCGGCCGCCCGCCGCCGACCACCTCCATCTCATCGGCGCCGGCGTCGGGTCCATCCGGGGCCGTGCCGAACCAGAGCATGGTCTCCTCATCGTCGTTCGGCGCCGCGGCCGCCTGCGGAGCGGCCGGTTCGATCTCGGGAGCCAGCGCCTCGGGCTCGGGGGCGAGCGTCACATCGGGGCTGTCCGCGACCGCAATCGGCTCGGGTGGCTCGAGGCCCGCATCCGTCACGGGCCCAGCCTCAGGCGGCGCTGCCGCCGGTGCGACGACCGCGACATCCTCGCCCGCATACCAGTCCGGCTCGCCGATCTCGACGGTGTAGCGCTCGGGATCCCAGGCGATCGGCTCGGGCTCGTCGGCCAAGGCCGGCTCCGGCAGGGCCGCGACCTCGACGTCCGCGATCGCCTCGGTGGCGGCGGACGCAGGACTCGGTGCCTCGGGTTCCGGCTCCGCTGCGACGATCTCGTCAGCTTCGAGGACCGGCCCCTCGACGGGCGACTCGGCAACGGATACCTCCGCCTCCGCTTCGGCCGCGGCCTCGGGCACGAGATCCGGCTCCGCCCGGGCGACGGGCTCCGCTTCGGGCTCGGCGACGGGCTCCGCTGCGGGCTCGGCGATCGCGCCCGTCCCGGCGGCCGGTTCGTCGGCGGGAGTGGCGGCGGCCTCGGCGATCGGCGCCTCCGGCTCCTCCGCCGAGGGGATCGACTCCGCGGCCGGCAGCTCCCTCGGGAGGACGGCCTCGGCGACGGCATCCACGGTTGCCTCCTCCCGGAGCGCGGCCAGCGCGGCGGCCGTCTCCGCCGCGCCCGGCAGCTCGGGCCGCGTCGGATCCTCGGCTCGGGCAAGCGCCTCCGCGAAGCTCTCGGTGGCGCGTCGATGAGCGCGGCGGCGGCGGGGGCGTTCCTCCTCGTCCTCGGCACCCTCCGCGGACGTGTCGCGCATCGGGGGCTCGTCCGGGGGCGGGGCCGTGGGCATCGGCGTCGGCCAGGGCGTGGGGGGCGTCATCGGCGCGGGAGTCATTGGCAGCCGGAGGTCCATCCGCGCCTCGAGAAGGTCGACGCGGGAACGCAGCGCCGCAACCTCGCCGCGCGCCTCGCCGAGCGCGAGCAGCGCCTGGCCGTAACGCTCGGTTAGGTTGCGGAACTCGGTCAGCAGCTCGCGGAAGGGGGACAGCTCGCGTTCCGGCTCGCGGCTTCCGCCGTTGCCGTTCGGCCGGCCGGCATCCGCGACCGGGGGCGCCGGCGCGGGACGCGGCTGGAGGTACACGCGCATGCCGGTCTCGCCCTCGGGCGCGCCTGAGAGGACCCCGCGCGCCAGCAGCTCCCAGACGCGCTCGGTTGGCACGCCGAGAATCGAGGCCGCCTCGGTGACCGAATACCCCTCCATCGGCCGCTAGGGTAACGCGTCGCTCAAGCGATCAGGCGACTGGCCATCGCGGACAGCCCGTCGCTCTTGAGGTACGCCGTTCGCGGTCGGTGTCGCGCCTGACTGCCGGGAGCGATCAGGCCGGGCGAGGGCGGCGTCTGCCGCGGCGCCTGACTGCCGGGAGCGATCA
>DASVEQ010000172.1:0-15631 GCA_036380455.1 Candidatus Limnocylindria bacterium
CAGACGTTTCTCCTGGTGGCCGAGGCGCCCAACATCGGCGTCGCTGCCAATGGCGAGACCATCGCGATCACCTGTGAGGCCGGGGAACACGTGTGCGGCACGTTCTCCGTCCGCCCCAAGTCGGTCGAGGCCAGTGGCGAGTTCGCCCACTACCTGGCCGACGGATCGCTCTTCGCATCGGGGACCTGGACGGCCACCGAGTTGATCAGCTTCGCCTTCTACGGCTGCGGCGAAGTGCTCGGCGATCCCATCCCGCCGGAGTTCTGCGGCGGTGCGGTGAAGTTTGCCGCCACGTTCGATACCCCGATTGGCGCACTGGACGGGATCATCACCGTCTTCTGCATCGTGGGGCCCAAGGCTCCCAGCAGCCACAACGAGCCCCCCGGCGAGGGTGTGACCGTCGTCGTGCCTGGGATCATCAACTTCAACCACACCGGTGGCGGCGAGAACGTCTACATCCAGACCAGCTAGCAGGTAGGTGTGCCCTACGCCGGGCGCTACTGCGGCCGCCCAGCGACTTGCATCAGGAGAGAGGCGCACGGGGCCTCTCTCCTGTCATCGTCGGCGAGGGCGATGGTGAGCGATCTCACAGCGGCCGAGGAGCCTGAGACCTACCGTCCTCGTCGGGAGGGACTGCAGAATGGATGAGCCAAACCGCGAGATTATCGCGCGGTACTGGCCTGCGTTTGATTCTCGAGACGGCGAAGCCATGCGCGCACTGGCTCGTGACGACCTGGTGACGGAGTGGCCCCAATCGGGCGAGCGAATCGTGGGCAAGGAGAACTGCGTCACGATCCTGAGGAACTACCCTGGCGGTGGGCCGCGACGCAGCGAGCGGCGAACACTGGGATCGGGCGACGTGTGGGTGACCGAGTCCCGCTTGGAGTACCCAAACGGCCAGTCCTCGCATTTTGTGTCCATCTTCGAGCTGAAGGACGGCAAGCTCGCCCGGCTGACCGAGAACTTTGCGGACCCCTTCGAGGCACCCGCATGGCGGATGGAGTTCGTCGACGCGATGTGACCCCCTCAGCGCCACCGGGGGCGACCACCACGCCGACGACGGACGAGCGGCCCGCGCAGCCAGTCGATCATGGGTGATTATCGGCGAAGCCAGGCCGGATCCTCGTGGCCGGAGAGCCATGACCCGGTGTGTCGGATGGCCGCCCGCGGTCCGGACGCCGGTCGCCGAGGGGGTCCGGGATCGGGTCACCGTGACGTCGAACGCCGGCCGTGCGGGGGGAGAGAACGGCCGGCGCTCGCGCGTGGCCGATGCTAGCGCCCGGCGCCCGCGGTTCCCAGCACTGCCAGTTCGCCACACGTCCTCAATGCGGCCGACCGCGACCGTCATGTCGCCTCCGCCGGTGCGAGGCGGCCGAAAGCCGCAGCGCTGACGGGCATGTACTCATCGGGTCGCGTGTCTGTACCCTCATCCGTACCCTCAAGCCAGCCGGAATCCACCGGATCTGGTCGGAGCCCACCGTAACAACCGTACTCAGTCGGACTCCACCGGAGGCTCGCCGCGAATCCGGTATGCGGTACCAAGTCTCATCTCTAGGCCCGATCTGAGCTCAGATCGGGCCATTTCGTTGCCTGTCGACTCGGGTCTGAACCCCTATCTGAACCCTTATGGCGTCGGGCCACAGCTCCGGCGCCCGCGCCTCGTCCTCAGCCAAGGCCGGACGCGTCGAGGGGCGTGCGGCCGAACCCGATCTGAACCCATTTTGGAGTCAGCGCTTGACCCTCGGGGGTCCCACGCTCAGCCCACGCACGGTTGGACATGCCCGGGCGAGGGGTGGAAAATAGGGGTGCCGGACGGACATCGGGAGCGGTCCACAGGGATCGCCGCACAGCGCCAGAGCCACGGCACTGCCGATCAGATCCGCCCGCCGTAGCCTCCATGTCCCGGCTTGGCAGGGTGCCGCCTCCGAGGCTGCCAGGAGGAATCCCAGATGCAGACCTTCCAGACATTCATCGTTGAAGCCACCAACCGCCCGGGCGAGCTTGCCCGAGTGGCCGATGTGATTGCCCAGCGAGGCGTCAACATCGAGGCTTGGAGCCTTGGCTACGGCAGCAAGGGCGCCTTGGCCTTCCTGGGGCACGACGAGAAGGGCATCAGGAGTGCGCTGACCGCCGCAGGGATCACCTTCAAGGAGGTCCCATGCCTCACCATCGGGCTCGAGGACAAGCCTGGCACGGTCGCCATGGCAGCCAAGCGCCTGGGCGATGCCGGCGTGAACATCGAGCTCTTCGTGCCGGTTGAATACAAGGCCGATCGGCGCGCCACCATCGCGATCGGCGTCGATCAGATCGACGCGGCGCGGACCGCGCTCTCCGATCAGCTGGTTGAGTGGATGATCCCTGAGCCTGCGCTCGCAGGGTCCACCCGCTAACCACCCTCTCTCACTTCAGGGCGCCGTGCCGACCTGCCCGGCACGGCGTCGCTGTGCCCGGCGTCGTGCTCGGCACGGCGAACCCGGCCGACCAGCCAGCGCGTGACGCGGTCCCGGGAAGCAGGCTAGACCCGGGCCCTGAGCCCCTGGTAGAGCCCTGCATCTGAGGGTACGGTTTGGCCCTCCGAGCGTGTTGCGTCTCCCAGTGGCTCCTTGAAAGTGCCTCGCGACGCGGTTGTGGCTGGAGCTCCCGCCGGTGTAGCGTGGCGCGGCTGCTCGCTGGGTGTAGCCATGGTGCCGTGACGTTTGCTTCGGCGTGGGGGAGGGACCACGCCGAGCCGCTGAGGGGATCGACCATCTGACGACGGAGGGCAGGTCTTTGGAGAGCTCGGTTCACGTCGTGCATGCGCGCGACCTCGATGTCCACGTCCAGGCGGTTGGCGCCGGACCACCCCTCGTCGTGGTCGGCGGACCCCAGCTCGGTCACCAGTACATGCGCCCGCTCGACGCGCTCGCCGAGGACTTCCGGCTGGTGTACTACGACGCCCGGGGCAGCGGTCGGACCGACATCGGCGATGCATCGCTGAGCTTCTCCGGCGCAGTCGAGGACCTCGAGGCGCTGCGCCAAGCGCTGGAGCTCGATCGCTTCTCGCTGCTGGGACACTCGCTGGGTGGGCACGTGGCCTACCTGTACGCGTCGCGGCATCCAGAGCGCATGGAGTCGCTGATCCTGGTCGACGTCGGGCCGCCACTCGACGAAGAGCTCGGGCGGCGGTTCTGGAGCGCGATGGAGTCGCGACGATCGACCGAGGACGAAGAGGCGGGCAGCCGGATCAGGGCATCCGCCGAGTTCCAATCGGGCGAGCCGGCAGCGCTGGAGCGGTTCATGAAGAACCTGTACGGACCCTTCTTTCGCGACTCGCGGACTCCGGAGGAATCCGATTGGGGGTTCACCCCGATCACCGCGGCAAACGTGCTCGAATACGAGGAGCGGTTGATGGGAACCCTCGATGCCGTAGATCCGATCGGCAGCCTGGGGCGGGTCGAGTGCCGCACCCTCGTCGTCCACGGCGAAGCCGATCCGATCCCCTGGGAGTTCGGGAAGTTCATCGCGGATCGCATCACGGGGGCGAAGCTCGTCGTGATTCCCGGCGCCAGCCACTTCCCGTTCGTGGAGGATCGTGCGGCGTTCCTCCAGGCGATCGAGGCGTTCCGGTCGGCGTAGCGCCTCGCTGTCGGCGACAGCGGAACCCATCAGTCGGGAAACTCTCCGACCGCGGAGGGCGTAGGCTCACCACGAGGCGTTCGACTTGACCGCCCGCACGTGAGGAAGCCATGTCCGGGATCGATGTCAAGACGTTCCGTAATCCGGATGAGTCGCGCGTCTTCGAGAAGGGCAGGCTGGCCATCGTGACCCTCGGCGATGTGACGATCGCGAGGACGATCGCCGAGCCGGGTTGGCGGTGGTCGGAGCACATCCGGCCGTTAGCCGGAACGACCAGCTGCCAGGTCCATCACCTGGGCTTCGTGGTCCGTGGCCGCATCCGGGTGCAGATGGACGATGGGACTGCGCAGGAGATGGGACCCGAGGACATCTATGACATCCCACCCGGCCACGACGCGTGGGTCGTCGGAGACGAGGATGCGGAGATCTTCGACTGGGCCGGCGGGATGGGCACCTTCGCGAAACCTGCCATCGAGGCGTCGGACCGGTTGCTCACAACCCTGCTGTTCACCGATATCGTCGGATCGACGAACAGGGCCGAGCGGATCGGAGACACCGCGTGGCGCGAGCTTCTCGCTCGCCACAACTCCGTCGTGCGGCGCGAGCTGGATCGATATCGCGGACGCGAGGTCGGCACGACCGGGGACGGATTCCTCGCGATGTTCGACAGCGCCGCACGCGCTGTGCGGTGTGCAGCGGCCATCGGCGTCGCCGTTCAGTCCCTCGAGCTCACCGTTCGCGCCGCGGTGCACACCGGCGAGGTCGAGCTCGTTGCCGGAGATGTGCGCGGCCTAGCTGTGCACGCCGCGGCCCGCATCGGTCAGTTGGCGGGGCCTGGAGAGGTTCTGGTCTCGGCCACCACCGCCGACCTCTTGCAGGCCTCCGGCCTCCGCTTTGAGGAACGTGGCACGCACGAGCTCAAGGGCCTGAGCGGCAGCCGGGCGATCTATGGGTATGTCGGCGAAGACGCGTCGTCCCCCTGAATGGAGTCGGAGGCTCGCGAGGTTGTCCTTCCGACCACCGCAACCCATCGAGCACGACTGACGTGTCGAAGCCGTGATCTCGACAATGGGGATGAGCCGCTGCGCCGTGGCGCACGCCCGTGGGCCCCGGCAGGAGCCCTATCGAGCCCTTATGGATCCTGTCTCATGCGTCTCATGTGCCTCTTGGATGTACTGGGTGAACGCGGCTGAGACGTATGAGAACGTTTCACTGGGAATCCGGTATGCGGTACCAGCCCTCATCTGATCGGCCCGATCTGAGTTCAGATCGGGCCTCTTTCGTACCCTGAACCCTTGGCCTAGAACCCTCAATAGGAACCCTTTCATGGGAATCCCATCGGCGTCATTCGCTGGTGCGTCCTGCAATCATCGCGAACCGTCAGCCACGCGGCCGGGGTGCCCGCTCGGCAGCCGCCGGCGCCGTGAGTCCGAGCCGGATGCCGGCCAGGGCAATCTCCACACGGTTGTCGACACACAACTTGTCCTTGATGTGCGAGACATGAGCGCTTGCGGTCTTCTTGCTGATGAACAGCTCGTCCGCGATCTCACCGTCCGAACGGCCATCTGCCAGGAGCGCAAGGACCTGGCGTTCGCGGGCGCTCAGGAGGGGATCCCCGGTTCGTGTGACCGCGGCCGCCCGAGCGCCGAAGTCGGCGCCCTCGATGACCTTCCCGGCGTGCTCGAGGATCGCCACCAGGCTCGTGTTCTGCCCGGCATCCCAGGCCGACTCGAAGGTGGATCGTTCGAGGAGCTTCCGAGCTCGGTCGATGAGCGCCGTGCGCGTTGCGACTCGGTCGGGATCCCAGTCCATCTCGGTGTCCCGCCTGGTCAGGTCGGCGGCGGCGAGACAGGGTACCGCTTCTTCGACGCACCCAACGGCGACCAGCCACTCTGCCATCACGTCCAGCACCCTCACCTGGTACCACCAATTCAGCTTTTCAGCGGACAGGGCTGCCTCGGTAATTTGAGGACGCGAGGTATCCATCTCGGACGACGCGACGCCAGCTGAGGCGAGGCTGCAGAGCGCCATCACGACCTGCTCTCGATCGCCGACCCGGAGCGCGACTGCGAGATTCTCCTCGAAGCACGCTCGCGCCCGATCGATATCGCCCTCCGTCAACGCCAGGCGGCCCAGGTGGCCGAGCGTCTTGGCCACGCCCCAGGCATCGTCTGCGCCCCGCGCGAGCGCAAGCGCCTCCTCGAACTGCTCGCGCCCGAGGCCCGTCGCGCGACGTCGATAGGCGAGGATACCGATTGGCACCATCAACTCCACCAGTCGTTGCCCACCGGCGCCGATCCGTCGTGCAAGTTCCAGCCCTCGGTGCAGCGAGCGGTCGGCCGTGTCCAGCTCTCCACGGTAGATTCGGACCTCGCCCAGCATTGCGAGCGTGTCGCTCATGCCCGCCTCATTACCCGCGCGCTCGTACTCGACCACCGCTTCCTCAAGGGCGCCGACCATCCGGTCCGCGGCGACGGCGTGCGTCTGGGCCAGGCGCTGGAGTGCTTTTCCGCGCAGCTCAGCCGGCGCCGAACCGCCGAGCGCCAAGCCGGTCTCCAGCCAGCGTCGGTTCTCAGACAGGCTCAGGTCTCCGCTGGCCAGCCAGAACCGGCGCTCCAGCGCGGCGGCCAGACGCAGCAACCGCACGCCGTCCAAGCGGCTCAACGCATGAGAGAGGCCAGCGCGGATGTTGTCCCGTTCCGCGACGACGCGAGCGATCCAGCCCGCCTGGTCTTCTCCGCGCTCGTTTGCCTGCTCGGCCTCTGCGAACGCCGTGAAGTGCGTCAGATGGCGATCTCGCAGCACATCCAGGTCTGAGGCGGAGAGCTGACCGAGCGCGAACTCGCGTATCGGCTCGAGCATCCTGAAGCGCGGCTGGCCGCCCGTCTCGCTACCCACCTGGACAAGGCTGTGGTCGACCAGTCGACTGAGGGCCGGCAGGCTGTCGTCGCCCGTCCCTTGGCCGGCATCGGCGAGCACGTCGCTCGCGGCGGTCGGGCCGAAGCCGCCGATGAAAATGCCCAACCGGGCGAACGCGCGCCGCTCGGACGCCTCCAGCAGGTCGTGGCTCCAGGCGATGGTGGCCGCCACGGTACGCTGGCGATCAGGGGCGTCTACGGGTCCCTCGGCTAGTGCCGGGAGCCGATTCTCCAAGCGCTCCAACAGCGCGACGGGCGTCAGGATCTTCGCCTGGGCGGCGCCGAGCTCGATCGCGAGGGGCAGGCCATCCAGCCGGCGGCAGATCTCGGCAATCGTCTCGAGCTCAGCATCGCTGGGGTCCGGGTCAGGCTGGACGGCACGTCGGCGCTCGAGGAAGAGCGCCACCGATTCGATCTGGCGAAGGCTGCGAGCGGGCAGCCCGGGAGTCGGCCGCTCGAGTGGCCCGACCGCGTACTCCTGCTCGCCAGCGAGATGCAGCGGAATGCGGCTGGTGACGACAACCCGGAGGGTCTGACTCGGGGCCAGCAGGGCGCTCACCGCATCGCTGGCCGGCAGAAGGTGCTCGAAGTTGTCCAGGACGAGCAGCGTCTCGGACTCGCCGAACCGATGGCTCAGGGCCTCGACGACAGAGCCCCCGTCCAGGTCGCCGATGCCCAGCGCAGCCCCGATGGTGGGAAGGACCTGATCTGGATCGCGGATGGCTGCCAGCTCAACAACGAAGAGCCCGCCCGTGAAGCGCCTGGCTGACCGGCGGGCGGCCTCGATAGCGAGCCGCGTCTTGCCGATGCCCCCGGGACCGGTCAAAGTCAGCAGCCGCGACTCGGCAAGCAGGCTCCGGATGCGGTCGACCTCTCGCTCGCGACCGATGAAGCTCGTCGCGGCCATCGGAATGTCGCCCGCGGCCGGTGTCGGTGCGCTCGTCAAGACTCACCTCCCGAGACCAAGTCTAGGCACTCGGGTCGAGAAATAAGGCGCCGCCCGATGTACCGGCACGCTCCTTACCGTCACGCTGGCGTTCCGCCGTATGGACATGAGGAGCAACACATGCCCGCCACCATCGATCCGAAGCTCGCCGCCTTGGATAGGGACAAGGTTCACGCCCTGATCGACAGGGCCCTCGCTGACCTGGGGGCCACGGTTACCACCGCCATGATCTCGATAGGGGACCGTGTCGGCTTGTTCAAGGGCCTTGCCGATGGTGGCCCGGCGACGCCTGCCGAGCTCGCCGAACGGACCGGGACCGCCGAGCGCTACGTACGCGAGTGGCTGCCCGCTGTTGCCGCCGGTGGCTACGCCGAGTACGACCCCGAGAGCGGTCGGTTCTCACTCAGCCCCGAGCAGGAGGCGGCGCTGGCAAACGAATCGGCTCCGTTCCGCATGGCGGGCGGCTTCGAGTCGGTCCTGGCCGCCATCCGCGCCGAACCGACGATTGCCGAACGGTTCCGGACCGGTGACGGACTTGCGTGGGCGGAGCACGATCCCCGCCTGTTCGAAGGAACCGAGCGCTTCTTCGGAGGCCTCTACACCTCGTTCCTGGTCGAGACCTGGATCGTCGCCCTCGACGGCGTCCAGGCGAAGCTCGAGCGTGGCGCTCGCGTGGCGGATGTTGGTTGCGGCCACGGGGCATCGACGATTCTCATGGCGTTGGCCTTCCCCACCTCGACCTTTGCCGGGTTCGACAGTCACCCAGCATCGATCGATCGAGCAACCGAGGCAGCTGCCGAGGCCGGGGTCAGCGATCGGGTCAGCTTCGAGGTCGCGGGCGCGGATGCCTTCGCCGGAGACGGGTACGACCTCATCACGCACCTCGACTGCCTGCACGACATGGGCGACCCACTGGCCGCGGCGCGCCAGACGAGGGCCGCGCTCGCGGAAGATGGCACCTGGATGATCGTCGAGCCGAGGGCCGGCGACCGCATCGAGGAGAACCTCAACCCGATCGGTCGCCTCT
The DNA here is from genome assembly GCA_036380455.1 of Candidatus Limnocylindria bacterium. Classification (GTDB taxonomy): domain Bacteria; phylum Chloroflexota; class Limnocylindria; order QHBO01; family QHBO01; genus JACDBZ01. Next base: position 8,507 of record DASVEQ010000172.1, read on the forward strand.
CGTATGGCATGTCGACGCTCATCTGTACGCCGCACGCCCTGTCAGAGACGGGGGAGTCCGCGCTGGGCGGGCAGGCAGGCGAGGCTCGCATTCGGTCGCTCGCCGAATCCGCCGGGTTCCGCCGATTCCAGCGTGCGAGCGAGTCGCCCTTGAACTTCGTGTATGAGGCGCGGCCCTGAGGTCACAGCCGCCCGCGAGGGGAGCCCTCATTGGAGCCCTTATCGGTCCTGTCTCATGTGTCTCATGCGTCTCTTGGGTGCACTGGCTGAACGCGGCTGAGACGCATGAGACACTTCGTTAGGAATCCGGTATGCGGTACCAAACTCGCCCTCATCGGCCCGATCCACGCTCGGATCGGGCTCTCTCGCGCCCGCGGCGCGGCGGTTCCGTCCCTATACCTGGTCCCTTATCCCGCCCTTGAGAACGGCGCGATGGCCGACGAGTACTTTTCGGGAATGAGACACGGTCCGCGACCGCGTACAGAGCGAGAGCTACCGCACCGTGCCTGGGAGGCCCTCGTCGCCCTGCATGGCCCGCATGCGTGAAGCATCCGGATCGAGGTCGCGAACGCCTGAGCCGATGACGCCACGCGTCGAACAGGGCCGGCGAGGAAAGGCCGATGGTTGCCGACGCTGGCTCCTGCCCATTACTCGCTGGTGGCTGGGACAGGGGGTTCTGGGAACTCCATGACCACCCCCAGGAAGTTCATGAAGCACGCACCCTCTTCCGCGAAGAGGACAGCCGTCAGCCCTTCGTAGTCCCCTTCGCCGGTCAGAAGCGCCGGACTGACCTGGCTCGTGCCGTCTGGCAGGCCGGCCCCCATCGAATGGCCCTGCCACGCGCCCTCGTCGTTCTCGATGCGATGCCCATCCGCCCATGCCTCCGGCCCCGGGTCACCTGAGGCCAGCGTGTAGAAGTCACCGTCCCAGCTGTAATAGTGGGTCCCGCTGAAACGCCGATCGGTGGAGGTGATGGCACCTGCCCACGTGAACCCCCGGCGGCGCTCGATCGTCATCTCACCATCGGCGTGGGGAACCACGACCCGCTCGTCCGTACCACCGCGGAGCTCCGTGTTGGCCGCAACGCAGGCCGTGAATTCGCCGGGCACAGGGCCAGCGGCGCCGTCGCTCGCCGTCGCGGTCGGCACTGACGGAGTAGGCGTGCGGTCGGGATCGCTGGCCGACGGCGAGGGCGCATTCGTCCCCTCGAGACCAATGCCTCTGCCGCCGAGCATGATCGCGATGCCGGCAACGACCACGATCGCGACGGCGGCGGCCGCGGTCGCGAGCTTCGCAACGGTGCTCATTTCGGAGTACCTCCACACTGCCCGGGGATCAGCCGTTGCCCGGTGCCGGCGCCCATGCCGGGAACTCACCGTTTGCGAGCCATCGCCAACCGCTGCCGTCGGCGTTCACGACGGAGATCTCATACGACTCCTGGTCGAAGACGACCAGGAGAGAGCCGTCTGGCGACCAGTCGAACCACGAGAAGTCGCCGCTCCGAGTGAGGCCGCGCTCGCCCGATCCATCGACGTTCACGACGACGACATCGCGCCCCGCTTCGGTCCAGCGGATGAACGCGACGGATGTGCCATCCGGCGACCAGGCGAGGCGCTCGTCCGTGCTCGACCAAGTGCAGCAGCCTGAGCCGGCGGGCTCCGCAAGGTCGTGCATGCCGGTGCCGTCGGCATTGATGACCCGCAGGACGTGGCGATGGGGCGCCGGGTCGGTCGCAGAGCCCATGTCCAGCCTGAAGGCGATCATCGAGGAGTCGGGCGACCACGCGACGCCCGTGACCTGCGGGTTCGGCTCGGATCCGGTCGGCAGCTGGCGCAGGACGGTGCCTTCGGCGTCCATGACGAAGAGCGCGCTCCCCCGTGGCAGCCCACCCACGTCGGATCGGACGAACGCGATCATGGAGCCATCCGGCGACCAGGCCACGGTGCGCGTCACGCCATCCGCCGCCGGGCCGGTGAGGTTCGCCACCGTGCGGTCGGCCGCATCGATGACGTACAGGGGAGACCGAATGTCGCTGTGCGGGTAGGAGTAGGCGATCCGGGTCCCGTCCGGCGACCAGTCGAGGGCGGCCGAGAACCCCATGCCCGTGTTTCGATCGAGCGGCAAATCGACCAGCCTGCGGAGGCCCGTCCCGTCCCGGTTCATCAGGTAGATGCCCGGGGCATCGTTGAAGAGTCGGAAGGCGATCCGGGTCCCGTCCGGAGACCAGCTCACTGCGGGTCCGACAAGCTCGAGGTTCCGGTCGTTGTCCGGGAACTGCCCCCTAGAGCGACGCCACTCATTCCCAGCAGGAACGCCGAGCAGCGCCGGGTCACCCCCTTCGCTGGGGATAGCCAAGATCCTGACATCCTCTGCCAAGTCGCCCCGATTGGCGTACGTCGCCTGGACGAACGCGATGTCGCCGACATCCGTCGCCGGTGCCGTCGGGCCGGGTGCCCGATCGCCGGCACCGCTCGGCAGGTCCAGGAGCTGGGCGCCCACGACGACTGCAAGGACGGTCGCCGCCGCGCCAAACCCGAATCCCATCGCCACCCTCGCGTCGAACCTCGACATGATCCACGGCCAACGCTGCTGCGGCGTGGAATCGAGCTCGGCCACGATGCGCGCCAGGACGCTCTCGGGATCCTCCTCAGCCGGCGCCCTGGCGAGCCAACCTTCGACGACGTCGGTGAAGGCACCGAAGCTCTGCGTCATGGCAGGGCCCTCCCTTCCGCGGGGCGCGCATCCGCCTCGACCGCGGAGCGCAGCGCGCGCATGGCGTAGTGGAGCCGCGAGGCGGCAGTGCCGACCGAGATCGCGAGGGCATCCGCGATCTCGTCCATCGACATCTGTCGGTAGTACCGCAGCACAACGACCGCCCGATGGTTCAGCGACAGCCGGCGGAACGCGCGCTCGAGCTCGTCGCGATCGATGACCGCGCCGGTCGGATCCGGCGTCCGAGAGTCATCGGGACCGAACTGGCCGATTGCCGGCGCCCACTTCCGGCTTCGTCGTCCCTCGGTGTAGCAGGCGCGCACGAGGAGGCGGTACGACCACGCCTGGAAGCGGTCCGGCTCGCGCAGGCGCGGCAGCCCCTTCCAGATGCTCAGCATCGCCCGCTGGGTCGCGTCCTCCGCCAGGCCGATGTCGCGCAGGATCCGATGGGCGGTCGAGAGGAACGACGGCGTCAACGCGCGCGCCAGGCGCGCGAAGGCCTCCTGATCGCCCGCCTGTGCTCGAATCACGGTCTCTCTATCCATGTCCGCGTCTGTTGTGGCACGAATCGATCGTCTCGCATATCTGTCTGTCGCGGCGAGCGAGGCGATCTTTCAAAGTTCAACCATTCGGGGCGCTACGCTGTGAGCGAGAACCAACCGCGACGGATCCGTGTCAGTCGTGGACCTGGATGTTCCCCTCGGTCAGGACCCCGCCGGCGGCGTAACCGTTCGACAGGAATCGTCCCGGTCGTCGCTCAGCGTCCGAACCAGTACGTGCCATCCCAGCAGCGCGAATTGATCGCGCCGCGCCTGACCGTCGATCCGGGCGTCGCGACCGTGCCGGGCTCCCCGTTCTACTCGGCGCCCCGATGTGGGACGGACGGCGGTCCGGTTCGCCCTCCCGAAGCGGCGCGAGACCCGGGACGCGGCGGCTGTCAGGCTGGCACGGATCGGGACTCGGGCGCCGGCGTCACCTGACATCAGCCCGGTTCCTCTTCGCAGGTCTCGGGCTTCGGATCGTCCGCGCACACGGTGACGACGACCTCGATGCCCTCGTGGACCTGCTCGGCGCCTCCGTTGATCCGGTAGCGAAGACGCACCGCCGAGAGGACGAATCGCCCCGGCTCGGTGGGGGTAAGGCCCGTCACGATCCCGATGGTGTACGGCTCCGCGCCAGACTCGACCACCTGCGGAGTCTCGAGTACGGCGCCGGCAAGAGGGCCGAGGCGGTCGCCGATGAGGATCGTCCCGTCCGGCTGCGGCACGGGCGGCGAGACGAACAGCTCGACGGTCGCGCCGTCCAGGTCGCCGATCGGCTCGGCGCCGACGAACTCGAGACGCTCGTCCGGCCGCGCCGGAACAAAAAGCACCACGGCCAGGATCGTCTCGCCGACGCCTGCGGGGTTGAACTGCGCACAGCATGGAGGCACCTGCGCAGGGAATGGCCATGGATCCGACGAGCAGGACGCAATGAGCGCCGAGAAAAGGACGGCGACGAGCCGTTGCCTCACGCGGGGAGCACCTCGACGCGCGTGACTCGCGAGCTGCGCAGGTTGCCCATGAGCAGTCGCTCGCCTTCGACGACCCGCGGGACCTCCTCCCAGCCGCTCGCGGTCCAGTTCATGCCGCTGGGAGCGGGCAGCCGCACCAATGGACGCCCGCCGTGCTGAGGGCAAGCACGTAGGTTGCGCCGGAGGCGGTCCGAGCGATGACCACCGCGTTCATCGGAGCCACTATCTCGCCGGGCGGTCCGGGCGGTCAATGCCGAAGTTCAGGCGGCGTGCAGTCTGCCGCCAGATCTCCGTCCCGAGTACATCGGCCGAGGTATGTGACCGACCTCGCCGTCGAGCAGCCGGCGGTCGTGAGCCTGAACGCCGTCGTCGCCAGCCTGGCGGTGACCGAGAGCTGAGGCGGGTCACCGGCATGGGCGGAGCGGAGGGCACTGCCGACTTCCTCCTCTATCGCCTTGCCGCCGTCACCGTGCGTCGCGCAGGCTCATCCGCTCCGCAGTGTCCAACATGCGAGGCACGCCGGGTGCTTGAACGGGCGAGGTCGTCGACGTCCGGGGCCGAGTGGCGCCCGCGGGATAGCTGTGGCCGACCTGATGGACCGCCTGTACCCTCATCCGTGCTCTCAACCCGGCCGGAACCCGCCGGAGCTGGTCGGAACCCGCCGTAGCAACGAAGGGCTCGGTTCGATCCTCACGTTCGAACCCACAGACTGCCGAGATGATCCTCTCTGAGATTGGAGGGACCGCGTTTCCCCTGCAAAGATCAGGCAGGCGGAGAGTCCTGCTATCTCCTAGATAGGTAGGTCGAGTGCCCCAGGTGCACAGGAGCTGACGTTGATAGCTGGGACAAGAATAACTTGGCTGTCGGGAGATCGGAGCTGGAGGTGACCAATGTCGGCGATAGCTTTGGGACGCGGGGCGCTCGCGCGATCGCTCGGATCCCGGGAGGTAACCCAACGCGCAGATCCTAGGCGGAGACGCGGGCCGGCCACTAGTGGAGCAGCCGCGCCGCCCACCAACGGTGCGACGCCTGACGATGGAGATGCCAAGAATCTGGCGGGACACATGGCCGCGTTCATTCCGGCCGAAATCATCGCGCTGTACTTGCCGGTCGCCGGCGGCATCGCGGCAACACCCGATGCCGTTTCCGTGCAATTGCGCTTCTGGATAGCCGTCGGACTTGGCGTCTTGTCAGCCATCTTCATCGTCTCAGTCGCGTTCGACGGTTGGCGACGCCTCGACCAAGCAAAGCGGTCACGCGCAGCGGAACTCGCACGGTCAACCGCTATCCCGGCCCTTGGAGGAGGAGTGGCGGCGTTCGTCTGGGCATCGGTAGTGCCGGAGAGTTGGATTAGCTTCGAATCGGTTCCGTGGGCTCCGGTACCGATCGTGGTCCTGACCGCGATAGCGCTGGGAATCATCCAGCGCTTCCTAGCTCCGCTTCCTCGAACGGAGGAGGACTAGCTGGTTGGTGTAGAGCCCGCTCGAGCGATCATCTCGCCTTGTTTCGCTACCTAATCGGCCGAACGGGCATGTAGATGTCGGCGGGCGCAGTGATCACCGCAGCCCGGCGCGTTGGTCGCACGCCGGCGTGAGCTGGCGCAGCGTGCGGGCGTGCCGGACCTACGGTCGGTTCGGTGCCAAACCGCAGCGGATCGGCATCGCGAAGGTCGCCGAACGACAGTCCGGTTAGGAACTCGATGGTCGTGACGCGGACCTGTTCTAGGAAGGGCGCGAAGGCCACCGGATCGGGCTTGTCGAAGTCGCGCTGCCAAACCAGGAACCCGGCGGCCTGCAACTGACCCCCCGAGCGAATTGCCACGACCTTCCAGAAGCCGGAAGGGATCTGGACCGGCGCTTCGCCCGGTCGATTCACGACGGTCGGGTCCTCTGGCAGCAGGACCGGACCAGTGAAAACCGCAGCCCCCTGGTCGGCGGCGTCCGTGTAGGTGAGCATCCAATCCTCTATCTGGCCCCACGCCGTGTCGTGCAGGGTTTCGTGCTGAGGCGCGATATTCGTCCAGAAGTAGGATTCGGCGTCTGCCAGCGTCGCGTCGGCCGGGTTCCCCCAGTGCAGCGCGCCGCGCTGCACGAGGTGCCCGCGATCCCAAGGGTTGCTCCGGTACCCGCGATCGTTGTCCACCTGGAGCTGCGACGGGACTTTCGGGTCAGAGCGGAACCGATCGACGCGCGGGATCTGGCCCGCCGGGAGGATCGTCGCGCCATCGATGTTGTGCGCGGTGTAGATGGCGAAGCCGCGAGTCTGGCTGAAGGCGATCGAGAAGCGCGAGTGATCGACTGGGACTCCGTTGTTGAATGCGTCTAGGACAAGCCTGCTGCTGAGCGTCGGAAGTGGGACGACAGAGTCATGGATGAAGGCGGGGTCGTACGCCATGCCCGAACCCTTTCTTGAGGCGTGACTCAACACGTCGGCGGCGGTAAGGTGACAGCACAATCAGGACTTGAGGTACCAGATGCGCTATCTCGAATATTACGACGGGACTCGCGTGCGGCGCCTCCCCTTGCAGGGCGCCTTCGAGGCTCCGCAGCGACAGCCTCGCACCTCCAGAAGCGCCGCGTCCGTGGGGACTCCGGCCTTCGCGGCCATGCGGCCGCAAGCGACGGGCGGGGCGGTGGTCCAGAGCCTCACGGACCAGCGGGCACGGCTGGGCTCGCGATTCCGGGCGCTGTCCGAGGCACACACGCTGGTCATGCCCGCGCTGCCGGGTGAAGCCACGATCGTGCCGACGGAGACCGTCGCCATCGATGCAGCTCGAAAGAGCGATGTTGACTACATGAAGAAGGCATTCGACATGGAGGAGGTCGAAGAGGGGTCCCACGGGAAGGTGCTGATGCGTGTCCCCGATGGCGCCGATGACGGGATCGCCCACGCCGCCCGGGC
>DASVEQ010000173.1:0-11032 GCA_036380455.1 Candidatus Limnocylindria bacterium
CGAGGGACTGACCCAGCAGCAGTTGGTGGGAGTCGGCGTGCGCGCACTCATCGGCTCTGGCTGGGGATTCGCCTCCACCGCCGATCTCGACGCCGATGCCGCCCGCCGCGTGGGAGCCGAGGCCGCCGCCATCGCCCGCGCCAGTGCATCGGTCCCGGGAGCGGACCTGGAGCTGACCCCGGTCGAGGTGCGCCAGGACTCGTGGGCCAACGAGGTTCGGGAAGACCCGCTGGCCGTCCCATTGGCCGAGAAGGGCGACATGCTCGCGACGGTCACGCGAACCATGAAGGAGCACGGCGCCGATACGGCCAACGCCGGCTACGACATCTGGGACACCACGAAGTGGCTGGTGAGCTCCGAGGGGCACCGGATCGACCAGCACATCGTGGAGTGCGGGGCGCACATGGACGCCACGGCCAACGGCGAGGCGGAGACGCAGCGACGCAGCTACCCTGGCATCCGTGGCCAGTACGGGACGCGCGGCTGGGAGCTCGTCCGCGAGCTCGATCTGCCGGGCAACGCGGCTCGCATCGCCGAGGAGGCGCGAGCCCTGCTGGCGGCGCCGGAATGCCCGAGCCACGATGCGATCGACCTGATCATCGGCTCCGAGCAGATGGCGCTCCAGATCCACGAATCGGTGGGGCACGCCGTCGAGCTCGACCGGATCCTCGGCTGGGAGGCCGCCTTCGCCGGCACCTCGTGGCTGGACCTCGCGCGGCTGGGAAGCCTGCGCTTCGGATCGGACCTCATGAACATCACCGCCGATGCGACCCTCCCCGGCGCGTTGGGGAGCTTCGGCTACGACGACGAGGGTACGCCCGCCCACCCGGTTGACATCGTGAAGGACGGGATCTGGGTGGGCACGCTGTCCGGCCGGGACTCGGCGGCCCTGGCGGGCATCGCGGAGAGCGGCGGCGCGGTTCGCGGCGACGGCTACAACCGGCTGCCGATGGTGCGCATGACGAACGTCGGCCTCCTGCCGGGCACCAGCACCCTGGAGGAGATGATCGCCGCCACCGATGACGGGATCCTGGTGGACACCAATCGGTCCTGGTCGATCGACGACAAGCGCCTGAACTTCCAGTTCGGCTGCGAGATCGGCTGGGAAATCAAGAACGGCAAGCGCGGACGGATGATCAAGAACCCGACCTACACCGGCATCGGCCCCACCTTCTGGCAGAGCCTGGACATGCTCGGCAACGAGTCGGAGTGGACGTTCTGGGGCACGCCGAACTGCGGGAAGGGGCAGCCCGGGCAGATCGGGCACACCGGCCACCCATCGGTGCCCTGCCGATTCCACGGGGTGCGCGTGGGGGTTCGCGGATGAGCGCGTCGGTGGACGTCTGTGAGCGGGTCCTCGGACTGGTCGACGACGGCGTCGAGGCCGAGGTCCGGGTCACCACCGGAACCGAGGCGCTGACGCGCTTCGCGACCGGCTTCATCCACCAGAATGTCGCCGACGAGGCTCGGCAGGTCCACCTGCGGGTCGCGGTCGACGGCCGCGTCGCCGAGGCGACCTCGACACAGGTCGACGACGATGCGCTGAGTCGCCTGGTCCGATCTGCCTTGGATGCTGCTGCGCTCCAGCCGGTCGATCCGGGCTGGCCAGGGCTCGCGCCCGTGGCCGGGGCTCCTGCCGTCGACCACTGGGACGACGCGACCGCTTCCGCCGAGCCGGCCGAGCGGGCGGAACGCGTCGGCGCGTTCGTCAACGCCGCAGATGGCCTGGAGACCGCCGGCTTCTGCTCCACGGAGGGCCTGCACATCGCCTTCGCCAACTCCGCGGGACAGCGGCTGACCGGACGGACGACCTTTGCCCAGCTCGACGGAATTGCCAGGACCGGCAGCTCTGACGGCTCTGATCGGGCTGCCTCAGTCCGTCTGGCCGACCTCGACGGCGCAGCCGCCGGGGGCGAGGCAAGCCGCCGCGCGCGCGCCGCCGCCAACGCCACCGACCTCGAGCCGGGGAGCTACGAGGTCGTCCTCTCGCCGTCGTGCGTCGTGAACGTCCTGGCGTTCCTCGCGATCTACGGGTTCAACGCCCGTGCGGTCGAGGAGGGACGGTCATTCACCCGCATCGGCGAGACGCAGTTCGACGCAGCCATCTCCCTGGCCGATGACGTGGCCCATCCGCTGGCCGCAGGCATCGGCTTCGACGCCGAGGGCACGCCGAAGCGGCGGCACCAGCTTGTCGAGCGCGGTGTGACGAGGGGCGTGGTCCACGACCGGCGCACGGCGAAGGCGCTGGGTACCGAGTCGACCGGCAATGCGGTGCCGGGCGGCGGTGCGTTCGGCGCGCTGCCGGCCAACCTCGTGCTGGACCCCGGGGCGGCCACGCCGGGCGCGCTGGTTGCCTCCGTTGGGCGCGGCCTGCTGGTCACCGACTTCTGGTACACCCGCGTGCTCGACCCGCGGACGATCGTCGTCACGGGCCTGACGCGCAACGGGGTGTGGCTGGTCGAGGACGGGCGCATCATGCGACCGGTGACGAACCTGCGCTTCACGCACTCGTATGTCGACGCGCTCGGCCCCGGCGCCGTGAAGGCCGTGGGCTCGGACCAGACCCTGGTCGGCGGAGCCACGTTCGGATTCGGGGCCTATGTCGTCCCGTCGCTGCACCTGGCCGCCTGGAACTTCACCGGTGGCGCCAAGGGCTGACCCAGCCCCAGCCCGTGGCGCGACGCGGCGAACCGCGCGGCGACCAGTCGACGAGCGCGGATGCGCCACGACGGTCGCCAGTGCCGTGAATGGTCGCCAACGGCGCAGCGGACTCGTGGCAGACCATCGGCGGCACCAACCTGTCAGATTCCAATGACGCGGTCATTAGGCGACTTCGCGCGATCCGTCGCGCCCGCGGAGGGCGCTTTCGAGTGTCGCCTGCCATCGTGGCTGGAATCCGGCAAGAACTCGGACGGCTGCTTCCGCCGGCTCAGCTGCTTCCGGGTTTGCGAAGAACAGCCCCGCTGGCGCATCGCGGGCACTCGTCAGCCGGCCACGACGGGATCTCCAGCCGCCCCAGCGAGTGCAGCGGCACGCTGAGTTCCACGGCTGCGGTGGACCGATCGACGATGACGGCCGCGGCCACAGGCTCGACGCCGGCGGCGCGTACCGCCTCGACGGTCTCGACCAGGGAGGCGCCGGTGGTGAGGATGTCGTCCACCAGGACGACGCGCTCATCGTCAGCCACTGGCCAGCCGCGGCGCAGCGCACGCCCGCGGCCGTCCACCGGCTCCGCGAACGCGGCCCGCACCCCACCGCCCAGTTGGCGAGCCGTCTCGAACGAGAGCAGCACGCCCCCGGTGGTGGGACCGACCACCAGCGTGGGCGAGTAGGGCGCCAGGGCCTCGGCGAATCGGCGACAGAGTTCGACTCCAACAACAGGGTGCTGGAGGACGAGGAACTTCTCGAGGTAGCGGCCGGCGTGGCGGCCGGACTTCAGGAGGAAGTGCCCGTCCAGGAGCGCGCCGGAGCGCTCGAACAGCGACTCGACCGAGGCGCCGGCGAGGGACGCATCGGTCATTCGTAGACGGCGCTGAAGTCCACGGCGGGATAGCGCTCAGCGAGGGCCTCGTGGACCCAGTGCAGGACGTCGGCGGGGTCGTAGAACTCGGCGATGACCTTGGCCTCGGTGACCGCCAGGCCGGACCGGCGTGCCTCGACGTCGATCAGCACCTCGCGCGGGCGATCCGAGAGGTCCAGGGAGGTCTCGAATCGGCCGTCGGCGCGGAGGACGAGGATGTCATCGCTCTCCTCGAGCAGCGCCAGGTCGCCGGTGCGGCGGAGGACCTCCTCCGCGTTCGCGCTGAACTCGCGGAGGATCTGGGCCTGGGCGGCACCGAGCTGCGCGCGATAGGCATCGGCCAGCTGCCAGAGCCGCTGGGCGGCGAGCGTCTCCTGCTGATTCGGCGGCAGGTCCGCCTCCCAGTCGTCGCCGGTCGGCTCGACCAGCTCCTCCTCGCGCTGCAGCTCATCGGCGGCGATGAGGTGGGCGGGGGCGTCGCGCGAGGCCTCGATGAGCCACGCGAAGATGTCGGCGGGGTTGTAGAGCTCGATGAGCTCGCTGATCGTGTCGACCAGCTGCTCCTCGTCGTACCACTCCGAGTCCGCGGGGTCCTGGTAGGTGAGACGGGTCGTCCACGTCTCGTCGACCGGGTGGTAGAGGAGGAAGTCCTGCTCGTCGTCGACGAGCTTGATCGGGCCGATCTCGCGCAGCCGCTCGCGATTCTGGTCGAGGAAGCGGCGCAGCTGCTCCGTGGCTTCGTACAGGAAGTCGCGGCGCTCGAGCTCCGCCTCGGCGGCCAGCTCGCGCAGCGCGACGAGGCGCGGAGATCCGGGGGTCTTCGTCACGGCTTGAACACGAAGTCCGGGCCCATCCGCTCCCGCAGGAAGATCGTGTGCTTCCTGTCGAAGACCGATTCGGCCACGCGATGGCCGAACCCGAGCATGGACGGATCGGCGTACAGCTGGTCGAGGACCGCGTAATTCGGCAGGTCCAGGATGATCACGTTGTTCCAGGTCGATCCCTCGGTCACGTTGAACCAGCCGACGAAGCGCACGCCGTACTTCGCCTCCGTCTCGCGTGCCCTGCGCGGAAACAGGTGGCGCATGCCGCGCTTGAAGATCGTGTCGCGGCCCTTGCGGACGTTGAAGAAGGTGACCATCAGCGGCACGGGCGGTTACTCCGAGCGAGTTCGTGAAACGGCGACGCCGATGGCCAGTCCGATGGCGACGCCGAGTGCGATGCCGATGGCAACATTGTCCATCGCCACGCCGAGCGCAACCCCGATGCCGATGCCGATGGCGATCCACGCGCCGATGGCCGCGCCCGGACGATCAGCCCTCATCGGCCGGGTCCTCCTCGGTGGTGGTCACCACCCTCGTCGGCGCGGTGGCGGCGCCGGTCGTGCGGCCGCGGCCACGCCGGCGATCAGCGAAGAAGACGCGCAACAGGAAGACGCTCGTCATGCTCACGAAGAAGAGCAGGAAGAGATCGACGAACATGAGGACGGCGAGCAGCCACACCGGCCAGTTGAAGACGAACAGGCCGACCGGGATGAGGAAGAGGATGAGGGCGAACAGGATCGCCTGCGTGACGAAGCATCCGAAGCCGGGACCCTGGTTCGGGTCGAGCTCCTCGTTGTACCTGACGGACAAGCCATTCCTCGATCAATCTGGGCGGCGAGCGGCGATCGCATGGTCCCACATCCGGTCCGTTGCGGCTGCGACGCGCCCTCCCGCCGCCGGGAGGCAGCCACCATGAAGCATGTACGTGTCATGCATACCCGACCGACGTCCTGTCGAATCCCCGAGCCGGACGCGCTTCAGGCGCGGTAGGTGATACGGCCGTCGGCGATCGTGAGGCGCACGACGCCGGGCAGTGTCATCCCCAGCAGCGGCGTGTTCGTCGAGGCCGATGCGAGCGTGGACCGATCCACCCGCCAGCGTGCCATCGGATCGAAGACGACGAGGTCGGCCACGCCTCCAACGACCATCCCGCGCGCCTCGCCGATGATCGCGGCAGGACGGGTCGACAGGGCGGCGATCAGCGCCGCCAGCGGCAGCACGCCCGCCTCGACCGCGGCCAGGCCGAGGGAGAGCGCCGTCTCCAGCCCGATGAGCCCCGGAGCGGCCTGGTCGAACGGCACGAGCTTGCGCTCGGCCGGGTGCGGCGCATGGTCGGTGGCGATTGCGTCGATCGTGCCGTCCGCGATCGCTGCGAGCAGCGCAGCGGCGTCTTTGCGGGTGGTGAGCGGCGGGTTGGCGCGGCACATCGGATCGAATGCCAGCGACGGGTCGCGGCGAGAAGGCTCCCAGGCGAAGGCCCGGTCGCCGGCGACCCAGGTCTCGGCCATCGTCAAGTGGTGAGGGGTCACGTCGCAGGTCACGCGCACGCCGTCGGTCCGGGCGCGGCGGACCGCCTCGAGCGACGCGGCGCAGGAGAGGTGGGTGAGGTGGATCCGGGCGCCGGTCTCGGCGGCGAGCGCCAGGTCGCGCTCCACGACGGCCACCTCCGCGTCCGCCGGCCACCCGGGAAGCCCAAGCTGGGATGCGGTCCGCCCGGCGCGCATCACCCCGCCGGCCGCCAGGTCGGCGTCCTCCGCGTGCTCCAGGAGCGGCCGGTCGAGAGCGGAGAGCGCCCGCAGGGCCTGTCCGGCGGTGCCGGCCGAGGGTACCGACGCCCCGTCGTCCGAAAAGCCGATGGCGCCGCCCGCGGCCATGCCCTCGAGATCGGCGACCGCCATGCCCTCCCGTCCGACGGTGACCGCTCCGACCACCCGCACGCGGCATGCGGCGTCCCGCCCGGCGTCGAGCAGGGACCGGACGCGGTCCGGGCGGTCGATGGGTGGGTCCGTGTTCGGCATGGCGCAGACCGTCGTGTAGCCGCCACGCGCAGCGGCACGTGCGCCCGAGGCCACCGTCTCGGCGGCCGCGTCGCCCGGCTGGCGGAGGTGGGTGTGGAGGTCGCAGAAGCCGGGCGCCGCGATCAGCCCGTGGCCGTCGATCCGCGGCGCGGAGGCCGGGACCGCCGCGGCATCGGCGATGCTGCCGTCCACGATGCCAAGGTCGCGAACCTCATCGGTGCCGGCCGCCGGGTCGAGGATGCGCACCCGGGCCAGCAGCAGCGACGCCGGCGGATCGGTCAGCCGGCCGAAGCCAGCGTCGATCATGCGACGCCGGCCACCAGGGCCAGCACCGCCATGCGGACCGTGACGCCGTGCTCCACCTGCCTGCCGATCCGGCTTCGCGGCCCGTTCGCCAGCGCGGCGGTCAGCTCGACCCCCTCGTTGGTCGGCCCGGGATGGAGGATCGGGGCGCCGGGCGCCGCCGATGCCAGGCGCTCCTCGTCGAGCCGCCAGTCGCGGACGTAGTCGGCCAGAGACCCGACGCCGGCCACCGCGCCGCGCTCGGACTGCACCCGGAGCGTCATCACCGCGTCGGCCCCCTCCAGCGCCGCCGGCAGCGTGGTCGCGACCTCCACCCCGGGCCAGTCCTCGAAGCCGACCACCCAGGCGGAGGGGCCGCCGACGCGCACCCGCGCCCCGAGCTTCGTGAGGGCGTGGATGTTCGAGCGTGCGACTCGCGAGTGGGCGACGTCGCCGACGATCGCGAGCAGCCGGCCATCCAGCGAGCCGAGCGCCTCGCGCAGGGTGAGGGCGTCGAGCAGCGCCTGGGTCGGATGGGCGTGGGTGCCGTCGCCGCCATTCACGATGCTCAGGTCGGTCTCGCGGGCAGCGAGGTACGGGGCTCCCGAGGAGGGGTGGCGGAGGACGACGATCGTGGCTCCCACCCGCCGCAGCGTGCGGAGCGTGTCGACCAGCGACTCGCCCTTGCCGGCGCTGCTGCGCTCGACCGCCAGGTCCACGACCGTGGCCCCGAGCGCCTTGGCGGCCAGCTCGAAGCTCACCCGCGTGCGGGTGGACGGCTCGTAGAAGGCGAGCGCCACCGTCTCGAGGTCGAGGAGCGACCGATGCGCGCGCGTCTCTCGCGCCTCGCGCATCTCGTCGGCGAGATCCAGGACGCGATCGATCTCGTCGCGCGACAGCGTGTCGACGTCCAGCAGGTGCCGATGCGTCCACGCCCTGGGTGGCGCCCGCAAGGTCATGCCGCGTCCTCCGGCTGTTCGATCACCACCTCGTCGACCTCGTCGGTCTCCGTGACCCGCACGTGCACGATCTCGGTGGCGTTGGTCGGGAGGTTCTTACCGACGAAGTCGGCGCGGATCGGCAACTCGCGGTGGCCGCGATCGACGAGCGCCGCCAGCCGGACGGCGCGCGGCCGGCCGTGATCGGTCAGGGCGTCGAGCGCCGCGCGCACGGTGCGACCGGTGTAGAGGACGTCGTCGACGAGGACGACCGTGCGCCCCGCGACGTCGGCCTCGAGGTCCGAGCGCTGGACGATCGGCGCATGGGCGATCCTCGTCAGGTCGTCGCGGTAGTACGTGATGTCCAGTGATCCGACGGGGACGGCGATGCCCTCGTGCTGCTCGATGAGGGCGGCCAGCCGTTGCGCGATCGGCACCCCGCGGCTGCGGATGCCGACCAGGACGAGATCGGCGGCGCCACCGTCGCGCTCCACGATCTCGTGCGCGATGCGGGTCAGGGCCCGGCGCAGCTCATCGGCGCCGAGGATGCGGCGTTCGCTCACTGGTGCGTCTCTCCTTGGCGGCCTCGCCGGACCGCGTTAAAGGCTTCGCGCGACAGGATACCCGATGGTCAGTCGCCGATGAGCTCCGACCAGTCGACCGCGCTGAACACGGCCGGCCCGTACCACTGGCCCTCGCGCCCGGCGAGCGTCACGACCTCGTCCGACACGCGTCCGGTATTCCGTGCCACGAGCAGGAGCACGGCCTCCGGCGGGGAGAGGTCTCCCGGCAGCGGTCGACGGGCCGTGATGGCGAGGTGGCGCCCGGTGCCGGCGACCTTGACGTCCACGACCGATGCGTCCTCCGGCAGGTCCCCGACGTCGAGCGCGTGGATGCGCGTCACGTGGGCCGGATCGAAGGCGCGGCCGAGGTAGACCCGGGCCGGATCCGGATACTCCTCGTCGGTGCCATGCGAGATGCCGGTCCACGCCGCATCCCACACCGCGAACGCGTTGCTGTCCGGGCTCCAGCGGATGGCGGCCCAGGTGAAGGCATCCCGGTCGATCGTGACGTCCGTGAAGAGCGGCTGGTTCTCGTCGAACTCGTATCCCCGTTCGCCGGCCTGTCGATTCTCCGCGACCCAGGGGAACCCGGCCTGGACGAAGCTCCATTCGTCGTCGGAGCGCTCCATGCGCCCGGTCCAGAAGATGACGAGTGCGCCGTCCGGGCTGACGATCGGCTGGAAGACGTCGGTCGCCGCCGGGTATGGAGAGTCGCGCGGATCGCGCGGCGTGATCTCGCCCGCGTCGTCGTTGATCATCCACAGGTGGCTCTCCGGCGTCTCCCCGGCCGTGCTGATCCACAGCAGCGACGTGCCGGAGTCCCCTGGAACCCAGCTGCCCGCGTAGGCCGTTCCGGTGTCCGTCGCGCGGCTGGCCTCACCGCGGCCCGGTTCGAAGATCCAGACGTCGGTCCCGCCGGCGTCGCGGTCGACGACGGTGAACGCGAGGTACCGGCTGTGCGGCGACCAGAACAGGTGCTCGACGAACGGGCTGCCGGCAGTCGACTCGGCAAGCGTAACCGTCTCACCGATCGCTACCGGCGAATCGACCAGCGGTGGCGCTGCAGGATCGTCGGAGGGGATGCCCTCGGAGATGCGCGTCGCGCGGACCTCGGTGAAGCCACTCAGGCCCATCTCGACGATGTACGCGAGCCACTGGCCATCCGGCGACAGCTCGGCGGCGATCGGCACGCCGGGCGGGGTCTCCACTTCCTGGAGGGGGTCGCCGGTCGCGACGTCCACCACGGTCATGGCGCGGTTGTCGAAGGGACCGGTCACGGCCAGGTAGCCGTCAGGCTCGGGTGATGCCTCGACGGGCGTGGCGGTCGGAGCCGGCTCCACGGACGGGGATGGCGCGACGGACGCCGGCGGCTCGGTGGGGGCGGGCGTCTCGAGGGGCGGGAGCGTGGGGATGGCCGTGGCCGAGACGCTCGGTGCGAACGGCGTGGGCGATGCCTCGCCCACCTCGGGATCGTCCGGGTTGCCGATCAGCACGAGGGCAAGCAGGACCCCGGTCACCACCGCGAGCCCGCCACCGACGCCCGCGAAGATCGCCGGGGGCCGCTGCCACCAGCGACGACCGGCGTCGCGCCGATCGATGCCGGTCCGCACCCGCGCGCCGAGGTCCCGGGGCACCGGAATGTGACGAAGTCCCGCCATGATCCGGCGCTGGTCCGAGAACGCGGCGAGGGTGGCTCTGCAGGTCGGGCAGCTGTCGAGGTGGGCATCCAGCCGTCGGCGCTCGTCAGCAGTGAGGTCGCCCCGGAGGGAGGCGCTGATCAGCTCCTCGTAATCGGGGTGGCGCTCGCGATCGATGGTCATCGGACCAGGCCCTCCGCCGCCAGCGCCCGGCGCATCTCGCCCCGCGCGCGACACAGGAGCGTGCGGACGGCGGCGTACGACAGGTCCATCACCTCGCCGATCTGCATGGCGCTCATGTCCTCGAGGTCACTCAGCAGGAGGCACTGGCGGTGGTTGGGTCGGAGCGTCATCAGGGCCCGCTGCACGCGCTCGTCCAGCGTGCCGGCCATGACCTCCGCCTCCGGCCCGGGTCTCGGATCCGGACGGTTGGCGAAGACCGGCTCGTCGTCGCGCATCGGCGTGACCATGCGCCGGCGGCGCATGTCGTCGATGGCGGTATTCGTCGCGATTCGGTAGAGCCAGGAGCGTGTTGCGGCCGCATCGGTGACGGTGTCGAGCTTCTTGTAGGCCTTGATGAAGGTGTCCTGCGTGATGTCGGCGGCACGGTCCGCATCGGAGACCATGCGGAGCACGTAGTTGTAGATGGGCGCGGAGAACTCGTCGAAGAGGCGCGCGAAGGCGGCCTCTCGGTCGTCCTCGGCCCGGCCGGTCACCGCGGGCTGGACCCACGAGGTGCCGCCGGGCACCGCCATCGAATGCACCTCGTCCTCCGCAATCGGAAGCCCCCGCTGTTCGGTCTCGGACGCACGGTCACCCCCAAACTGTTACCGCTGCAGGCGATCGCGCAGCACTTCGGCGGCATATTCGGGCGCGGCCGGGTTCACGGCCAGCGCCGTCGCGCGCTCCAGGCCGGCGATGACGCGCAGCCGAGGGTGGACCTCCCAGTGCCAGTGGAAGGTCTGGTCGAGCCGCTCGCCGGCGGGCGAGGTGTGGAGGAACAGGTTGTACGGCGGGTCGCCGAGGGCGTCGAGCGCGTGGAGCGCCCGCTGGAGGGTGGCGGTGGCGTCCGTAATCGCCTCGTCGTCCAGTGTCGTGAAGTCGGCCGCATGAGCACGCGGGACCACGGCCAGCTCGAACGCCGACCGGCTGGCCGCGGGTGTGAACACCACGGCGTGGTGGTCGGAGAAGACGAGCCGCTCCCCGTTCTCCTCTTCGGCTTCGGCGAGAGCGCACCATACGCAGCGGCG
>DASVEQ010000174.1:0-5668 GCA_036380455.1 Candidatus Limnocylindria bacterium
TCCGACCTAAGCCGGAATCGTCGCTCACTGGAACGGCCAGCCGTTCGTCAGCTCAGCGCCGGGCCGCCCGCCTGAAGTAGATTCTGCGGGATGGACCGGGACGTCGGCGGGCCGCGGGCCCCCGTAGGCCGGGAGCGAGCGGCCGCCGTCGGCCTGGTGCTCGCCGCGGCGCTGTCGCCGCAGGTCGGCGCGGCGCTCGCCGTGACGCTGTTCGACGAGCTGGCTCCGGCCGGTGCCGCCTTCCTGCGGTTGGCATTCGCGGCCATCGTGCTGTGGGCGATCTGGCGCCCTCGGCTGGCCGGAGACCTGCGGCTGCCAGCGGCGTTCGGCCTTGCGCTCGGGCTGATGAACTGGTCGTTCTACGAGGCGATCGACCGGATCCCGCTGGGCGTCGCGGTGACGATCGAGTTCGCCGGCCCGCTGCTCGTCGCGGTGATCGGTTCGCGGCGGCCGCTCGACGGGGTGTGGATCGCGCTCGCCGCGGCCGGCATCGTCGTGCTGGTCGACCCCGGCGGCGGATCCGTGGACCCGGTCGGTGTCGGCTTCGCGCTCGCCGCCGCCGCCTGCTGGATGGCCTACATCTACCTGAGCAAGCGCACCGGCGCGGCGTTCCCGGGCGGCTCGGGCCTCGCCATCGCGATGGCGGTCGGCGCGCTGATCCTGCTCCCGGCGGGCGTGATCCAGGCCGACGGCGCGCTCCTTGAGCTCGACCTGCTGGGGTCGGCGCTCGTCGTTGCGCTCGCCTCGTCGGTGCTGCCGTACTCGCTCGAGATCGAGGCCCTGCGCCGGCTCCCGGAGTCGGTGTTCGGCGTGCTGATGTCGCTCGACCCGGCGATCGCCGCGCTGGTCGGCTTTGTGGCGCTCGGCCAGGATCTCGGGCCGCGCGAGCTGATCGCGATCGCGATGGTGGTCGTCGCCAGCGCCGGCGCGGCGAGCCTCAGCCACCGATGACGACCGGGGGGCGGATACTTGCCTTGATACCACTGAGGAGAGCGACCGATGACGAACGTTCTGAACGACACCGTCCAGCGGACGATCGATGGCATGCACCCGAGGCAGGTCTACGCCGAGCCGATCGAGCGTGACGGCGTCATCTTCCTCGCCGCCGCGAAGGTGCGCGGCGGCGGAGGTGGAGGCGGCGACACCGAGGGCAACGGCGGTGCCGGGTTCGGCCTCACCGCCAAGCCGGCCGGGATGTACGTCATCCGCAACGGCGACGCCGAATGGAAGCCGGCCCTCGACCTCAACCGCGTCATTCTCGGCGGCCAGATCGTGGCCATCGTGGCGCTGCTCGTCCTGCGCTCGATCCTGAAGAAGCGAGGCTGAAGCAGTCGCGCGGCTGGCGATTCTCACCCCGCGGGCGTATCGGGCAGTCATTGGCCGAATGTGCGCCGAGCGAGCATGATGGCCAGGCACGGGACCGTCATCTTGGCTCTGGCGCCCGCCCCGCGAGAATCTGGGCCGATCAGTAACCGATATGCCCGCCCGATGGCAATGCCGCACGTCCCCAACCCTCGCCCCACCGTTTGACCGAACCCGGGGCCACCACTACCATGGACGGTCGCGGGGTGGAGCAGTGGTAGCTCGTCGGGCTCATAACCCGAAGGTCGGCGGTTCGAATCCGTCCCCCGCAACCACGCATACGAGATCGGAAGCCGCCTCCCCGGGCGGCTTTCGTCTTGCTGGCCTGGATCGGTGGTCGGATGACCGACGTGCAGCATCGCCACGTCGCGGATGACCTGTCGTCAGCCGAAAGGGTCGATTCGCGTCCGCGCGGGAGCCGATGCGCCGATCCCGGTTCGGTACAATGCGGCGGCCCAGTCAGCCTCTGAGCGAGCCCGATGGAGGGTGAACGCGCCCGATGACGCTCAATCGCAACCCGAAGAAGAGCCGCCCCTACGACGAGCCGCCGAAGCGTCGCCGCCGGCTGATCCCGGACGGCGCCGACAGCGCCGCCATCGGCTTCTTCGTTGCCTCCGCGATCTGGCTGGCGGTCGCGACGGGGATCGGTGCCCTTGCGATCGGCATTCGGCTCATCCCGCTCGAGCTGTCGTTCCCGCTGGGGCTCTTCGACCTCAGCTTCGAGTTCGATCGGCGGCGCGTGGACTACGCGTTCATCAACGCGACCGTCTTCGGATGGCTGACCAACGCCGGATTCGCTGCCATCGCGTTCATGGTTCCGCGCCTGTTCGGCCGGTCGTTGGCCGGGATCCAGCTCGTGAACCTCGCAATGCTGATCTGGAACATGGCGCTGGCCGGCGGGATCGCCGGCCTCTACGTCTTCGACCTCGGCCCGAACGCCGCGCTCAGCGCGATGCCCTGGCTTTTCGAGGGCGGGCTGGCGACCGCGGCCCTCATCGTGACCGGCTCGTTCCTGGCCACCGCAGGGGCGTCAATCCGCACCGGGTACGTCAGCGCCTGGTTCGCCGGCGTCGCCCTGCTCGGGCTCGCGGGGTTGCTCGGCCTGAACGCCACGATCGGCCTCGTGGAGCTGTTCATCGAGCTCCCCGCGCTGACCGTGGCGCTGGCATCGGTCTTCGTCGAGCGCGCGCTCGTGACGATCTGGCTGCTCGGCATCGCGTACGCCACGCTCCACTACGTCGTGCCACGCGCAACCGGACAGGCGCTCGCTTCGGGCGGCCTCGCGATCCTGACCTGGCTGACCTGGCTGGCGCTGGCGCCCGCGTCGGCACTCGCCACGCTCCAGGACACGAGCGTGCCGTTCATCTTCACCACCCTCGGCTCGGTGGCGACCATCCTCCTGCTCGTGCCCGCGGCGCTGGCCTTCGTCAACCTCGTGCAGTCGATGCAGGGTCGCTGGACGCTGCTGTTCGGCACCGGGACGCTGGCCTTCGCCGCGGTCTCGCTGGCCTTCCTGCTGGCGGCCAGCCTGCTCGAGGGCATCGGCTCGCTGCGGACCGTCGACCAGGCGATCGGCGGCACCGATTGGGAACGCGGCGTCTTCCTGTGGGCCGCCTATGGTGCGTTCTCGTTCGCCGCCTTTGCGCTCGCCGAACACGCCATGCCCAGGGTCCTGCGCCGCGCATGGGGTGCCGGGCCGCTGGCCAGCGCGCAGCTGTGGCTGGCGTTCGCCGGTACGACCCTGGCCGGGCTCGCGCTGATGGGCGGTGGGCTGGCGGAGGGCTCGCTCCGCGCCGCGGGCACTGCCCCCGACGCGATCGACGCCGCGCTGCTTCTCTACCGGGTGCCGGCCTTCCTCGGATTCGGGATGGTCGCCCTGGCAGGGCTGGCCATGCTGGTCAACCTGTTCCTGATGTACACGAGCGGCGAGCCGGTCGAGTACGCCATCCCCGGCCAGGCATCCCCGGCCGCGGCCGGACACTGAGGCAGCGATGACCGTCCACACGCCCATCGAGACCCGCTCCTCTGCGCTGCCCCGCTGGGCGATCCTGCTCACCCTGTTCGTGTTCCTCGTCGGGGGCGTCTACCTGGCCGCCAACCTGGTCGGGGAGAATCCGCCGCTGGCGATCCCCGGCGAGAGCGCCGGCTCCCCGGTCGACGGCTCGCCGGACCCGGCGGTCGGTGAGGCGCTGGTGGCCCAGGCGACGCCGCAGTGCTCCTCCTGCCACGGTGCCGACCTCAGCGGCTCCGGCCCGTTCCCGAGCCTCCACGGCGTGGCCGACGGCCCTGTCAGCGAGAACCTCCAGGACTTCGCCGCGGAGTACCCCGATACCTGGGCCCAGCTCTGGATCGCCGGGGCGCCGGAGACGGAGGGCATCGATCGGATGGGGATGCCGGCCTTCGGCGACCAGTTCAGCCCGCAGCAGCTCGAGTCGATCGTCGCGTACCTGAAGACGCTGCCGTAGCGGTCATGCCCGACCCAGCGGCGCGCGTGGAGCGCAGCGTCCCCGTCCTCATCGGCGCCGACGAGATGGCGCGCATCGACGAGGCGGCCCAGAAGCTCGGATTGTCCGAGGACGCCCTCATGGAGTCCGCCGGGGCCGCGGTGACGGAAGCGGTGCTCGCCGAGCTCGCACGGCTCACCGAGCGCGTCTCGGGTCCCGGCGGCCCGCTGGCCCGCCCTCCCCTGGTCGCAGTCCTGTGCGGCCCTGGCAACAACGGCGGGGACGGCTTCGTGGTCGCCCGCCGGCTGGCAAATGCCGGTCGCTCCGTGCTCTGCATCCTCGCCGCCGATGCGTCCCGCATGAGCCACGGCGCCGCCGGCCACGCCTGGGTCGTGCTGCAGGCGATGGCATCGGCCGGGTCGGTCGAGCTGTTCGTGGCACCCACGCCCGAGCTGCTGCTCCGTCTGCGCGAGCGGATCGCCGAGGCGACGGTCGTGGTCGACGCGCTGCTCGGGTCGGGCGCCTCGGGACCGCTTCGTGAGCCGATCTCGACCGCGGTCGACCTCGTCAACGCCGCGCGAACCCACGCTGCGGCCGCGGGCCGTGGTTGCTCGGTGGTGGCGGTCGACACGCCCACCCGCATCGACCTCACCGGTGGGGCCCGCTCGACGCCGGTCGTCACCGCCGATGTGACCGTCACCTTCCACCGCGCCAAGGCCGGCTTCGCGCTGGACCGCGACGCGCGGCGCCTGGCCGGCCGCTACCTCGTGGCGCCGATCGGGATTCCGCTGGAGGCGGAGGAGGGGATCGTGCCGCCCGACGGCGAATGGCCCCCAGCGAGAATGACCGAGATCACCTGGCAGGAGCCGATCGAGCGCACCGATGCGGCGCACCGGCCCGGCGGCGGCATTGCCGCAGGACCCGGCCGCACGGATTGAGCCAGACACCTGACTCCTTGCTCTCATCGTTGCGAAGGCGCGGTTTCTCACCGACTCGGATAACGAGCGCCTAGCGGATCATTAGGGGCCGGAAGCACTCTCGTCGGGCCCCCGATGAGCGTCGATCTCGCTGCAGAACGGTGTCCCGTCCCGGTTATGCGCCGGATCCGGCACAACATCCGACTCGGGTGACCGCGACTCGGATATCGCGTCGGTCTCGGCACAACGTCCAAGTTGCGGGGGGTGGGGCGTCACGGAATCCGTTAGCCGCGCTAACCTTTCGGGCATGTTCGAATACGCCGAGGCCGCCGTCGAGGCGGCGATCGCCGCCGGCGCGCGCTACGCGGACGCGCGCGTCATGGACCGGCGGCACGAGTCGATGGCCGCGCGCAACGGCGAGATCGAGGGACTGACCCAGCAGCAGTTGGTGGGAGTCGGCGTGCGCGCACTCATCGGCTCTGGCTGGGGATTCGCCTCCACCGCCGATCTCGACGCCGATACCGCCCGCCGCGTGGGAGCCGAGGCCGCCGCGATCGCGCGCGCAAGCACATCCGTCCCGGGAGCGGACCTCGAGCTGACCCCCGTCGAGGTTCGCCAGGACTCGTGGGCCAACGAGGTGCGCGAGGACCCGCTGGCCGTCCCGCTGGCCGAGAAGGGCGACGTGCTCGTGACAGTCACGCGGACCATGAAAGACCACGGCGCCGATACCGCCAACGCCGGCTACGACATCTGGGACACGACGAAGTGGCTGGTGAGCTCCGAAGGGCATCGGATCGACCAGCACATCGTCGAGTGCGGCGCCCACATGGACGCCACGGCCAACGGCGAGACCGAGACCCAGCGACGCAGCTATCCCGGCATCCGCGGCCAGTACGGGACGCGCGGCTGGGAGCTGGTCCGGCATATCGACCAGCCGGGCAAAGC
>DASVEQ010000175.1:0-11869 GCA_036380455.1 Candidatus Limnocylindria bacterium
GGGCGGGTGTGACGTGGGCGATCGCGACGTCGTCCCGGGCGGAGCAGGTGGCGGCATCGGTCGCCGCCCTGGCCCTGCCGCGAGCGCCGCGGATCGTGGACGGCAGCCGGGTCGCACACGCCAAGCCGGCGCCGGATCTCCTCCTGTTGGCCGCATCGGAGCTCGGCGTCGAGCCGGCTCGGTCCTGGTACGTCGGCGACTCGACCTGGGACATGCGGGCGGCAGTGGCGGCGGGCGTGAGGCCGATCGGCGTGCTGGCGGGGGCGGCGGTCGACGAGCGGACGCTGCGCCAGGCCGGCGCCGCATCGGTGCTGTCGACGCTGGCCGAGCTGGAGCTGCCGTCCTGATGCCCTTGGAGGAATACCGGCGCAGGCGCGACTTCGGGGCCACGCCGGAGCCGGCGCCCGGCGACCTCGTGGAGCGCAGCGGCCGGTTCACGGTCCAGCGTCATCGGGCCACCGCCCTGCACTACGACTTCCGCCTGGAGATCGGCGGCGTCCTCGTCAGCTGGGCGGTGCCGAAGGGTCCGACCCTCGATCCGGCCGAGCGGCGGCTCGCGATGCGAACCGAGGACCACCCGATCGAGTACCTGCCGTTCGAGGGCGTCATCCCCGAGAAGCAATACGGCGCGGGTGACGTGATCGTGTGGGACTGGGGGACGTGGGAGCCGGAGTCGGAGACGCCGGACCCCGCCAAGGCGCTCCGCAAGGGCGAGGTCAAGTTCGTGCTGCACGGCAGGCGGCTGGGTGGCCGCTACACGATCGTGCGCACCGACGCCGACGACGGTCGCGAGCGATGGCTGCTGCTGAAGAAGCGCGACGAGTTCGCCGTCGACGGCTGGGACGCGGAGGATCATCCGACCAGCGTGAAGACCGGACGCACGAACGACGAGGTGCTGGCGGGCGCCACGCCGGCCTTCGAGGAGACGCCTCCGAAGCCGCCGGGCGAGATCGACCTGTCCGCCGCCCGCGAGTCGCCGATGCCCGACTTCGTGCCGCCGATGAAGGCGACCCTGGCCACCGAGCCGTTCACCGACCCGGACTGGCTGTTCGAGGTCAAGTGGGACGGGTACCGCGTGGAGGCGGTTGTCCGCGGCGACTCGGTGCGGCTCTGGACGCGACGCCGCCAGGACGCGGCGCTGTACTTCCCCGACCTTGCGGCAGCCAGCGGCTGGATTCAGGCCCGGGAGGCGATCGTCGATGGGGAGGTCGTCGCGCTCGACGAGCAGGGCCGGCCGCGCTTCAGCCTGCTCCAGGACCACACCGGAATCCGGACCGGACGCAGCCCGGGCGGCAAGCGGCGCGGAACGCCGGCCCAGATCGTCTACCAGGCGTTCGATCTGCTGTACCTGGACGGCCGCTCGCTGCTCGACGTGGCGCTCGAAGACCGGAAGCGGCTGCTCCACGACCGCCTTCGCCCGCAGCCGATGGTCCGATACGCCGGACACGTCGAGACAGATGGCATTGCCTTCTTCGAGGCGGCCCGAATGCAGGAAGTGGAAGGGATCGTTGCAAAGCTGCGCCGATCCCCGTACGAGCCGGACCGGCGCAGCAAGTCCTGGCTGAAGCTCAAGGTGCGCCTGGAGCAGGAGGTCGTCGTCGTCGGCTGGCTGCCGGGACAGGGAAGTGCCGTCGATCTCGGATCACTGATCCTGGCCGTGCGCAGCGGAGACCGCTGGGTCCATGCCGGGCAGGTCGGGAGCGGGTTCAACGCACGGGCGCGGCGGGATCTGCGCACGCAACTCGAGGACCTCGAGCGTTCGGAGTCGCCCCTGGATCCGGCGCCCCGCCTGAGGGGTGCCCGATGGACCGAGCCGCGCCTGGTGATCCGCGTCGAGTTCGCCGAGTGGACCGCGGACGGGCTGCTGCGCCAGGCCGCCTACAAGGGCATCGAGCCGGGCAGGGATCCACGTGACGTCCGCCGCGAGCGCGCCGTGTCGACCGCGAAAGCCACGGAGGAGGCCGAGCGCGCCCATGCTTCGCGATCCATGGCGAGGAAGGACGACGAGCTCGCGGCCCTCGACGCGCTCGAGAAGGAGGGCGCCTGGACCGTCGACGGCCGCGACATCCGGGTCACCAACCTCGACAAGGTCCTCTTCCCCGGCCGCGACGGCGAGGACCCGGTCACCAAGCGCGAGCTCCTGCGCTACGTGGTGTCCGTCGCGCCCACGCTGGTGCCCTTCCTGGATGGCCGCGGATTGACCGTCCAGCGCTACCCGAACGGCGTCGAGCAGAAGGGATTCTGGCAGAAGGACCTTCCGAAGCACGCGCCCGACTGGGTGAAGCGCTGGACGTATCACCACCGCGAGGAGGGGCCGAAGGACTACCCGGTCGTGGACGGTGCGGCGACGCTGGCGTGGCTGGCCCAGGAGGCCGCCGTCGAGCTGCATCCGTGGACGAGCCGGATCGATGCGCCGGATCGGCCGTCCTACGCGCTCATCGACATCGATCCGGGTCCCGACACGACTTGGGAGGAGCTGCTGACGCTCGCCCGGCTGTACCGCGCCGCCCTCGAGCACCTCGGCGTGCGCGGGCATCCCAAGGTCACCGGCAAGCGGGGGATGCAGGTCTGGATCGGCATCCGTCGCGGTCCGACCTTCGACGACACCCGTCACTGGGTCGAGGGCCTGTCGCGAGCGGTCGGCTCGACGGTGCCGGACCTCGTCAGCTGGGAGTGGACGAAGCGGGCGCGCAAGGGAAAGGCGCGGCTGGATTTCACGCAGAACGCGATCAACAAGACGCTCGTCGCACCGTACAGCCCGCGCCCCGCGCCGGGAGCACCGGTGAGCATGCCGATCCGCTGGGACGAGCTGGACGACCCGGATCTGCGACCGGACAGATGGACGATCCGCACCGCCCTCGAGCGTGTGGCAGCCGCGCGCGACGATTTCGCCGCCGTGCTCACCGACGACCAGGTCCTGCCGCCGCTCGGCTAGGCGCCGATGCGGTGCAGGCCTCCGAAGGCGTACCATGACCGCCAATGATTGACACGCTGCTCACCGTCACCCCCGACGCCCGCACGAAGATTGACGGCGTCCGCTCGTTCAACGACTTCCCGGAGGCGGTCCTCCGCATTCGCGTGGCCGGCAAGGATGGCCCGCGCTTCCGGTACGAGATCGCGCTCGAGGACCCGCGTGATCGCGACGCGAAGGACCTGGCGATCGACCTGGACGGCCTCACCGTCGTCATGGATCCGACGAGCGCCACGGACCTCGCCGGTGCGACGGTCGACCTCGACCCGGCCATGACCGGCGGCGGCCTGCGGATCGACAACCCGAACGAGGGCTGGCAGGACCCGGTCGCGCGCGCCGTGCAGGATGTGCTCGACCGCCAGATCAACCCGGGCGTGGGCACACACGGCGGAATGGTGACCCTGGTGGAGGTTCGGGACGGGACGGCCTACATGCGCTTCGGCGGGGGATGCCAGGGTTGCGCGGCCGTCGACGTGACGCTGAAGCAGGGCGTGGAGTCAGCTGTCAAGAGCTCGGTGCCGGCAATCTCGGCGATCGTGGATGTCACCGATCACGATGCAGGCGTCAACCCCTACTACCAGCACGGGCACTAGACCGGCACGGGCAGTGGGGGCCGAACGCCGCGGGGCCCGGCTCGGTGGGCCCGGATCAGATCTCCGCGACTAGCGGAGCTTCGGGAAGTCGCCGCCGCCGGAAGCGGCCATGACGGTCGAGACGATGCTGAGGATGCTCAGCGCCGCTGCCGTGCCGGCCACCATGAGGGTGCGGACGAGTCGCTGCATGCGCATCGGTAGTGCTCCTTGCCCGCGGCCAGGGGAATTGGTCGGTGAGCGGCCGCGTGAAGGCCACCGTCGCGCCGATGGGACCAGCGGACAATGACCCATCGGTCCTCCACTGCTCGTCGAGTGGGGTACTTTCGGCCGGACGATGGTCAACTGTCGCTTGCCAAGCCGGTGTAGACTGCCGGACATGCCACGGACCAGGACGAGTGCCCGAGCCACCGACAAGGACCGTGAGCTCGCGCGACGCATCGGCCATCGCATTCGCGAGGCGCGACATCGTGCCGGGCTCACCCAGCAGCAGCTCGCCGGGGAGCGCTACACCAAGGCATATGTGAGCGCGCTGGAGACCGGCATCGCCCGGCCATCGATGGTGGCCCTGAGCTACCTGTCCCAACGGCTGAACCTGCCCGCCAGCCACTTCATCGACGAGGCGCATCCCGCCTGGACCCGGCTCGAGGTGGACATGCGCCTCGCGGCCGGGGAGTGGCAGGAGGCCGCTGACGGCTACGACGCACTGCTGGAGGACGTGACCGACGAGGGTGTCCGTGCTGACCTCCTCCGCGGCCTCGCGGAGGCGAGCGCTCGGCTCGACCGAGGCAAGGAGACGATCGCGGCCGCCTCGGAGGCGGCTCGACTGTATGCGGCGGCCGGTCGAGAGCCCGACGCGGCGCTGGCGCGCTACTGGCTCGCCTACGGCCTGTACCAGTCCGACAACGAGCCGGACGCTCGGTCAGTCTTGACCGCCCTCCTCGAGCAGGTCCGCGCGGGCCTGCAGGTCGAGCCGGACTTCGAGATGCGCCTGTTGACGTCGCTCGCCGCGGTCGAGTCGCACACCGGGCAGGCCGCGCGGGCGCTCACGTACCTCGAGGAAGCGCGCGGCCTGGCCGCCGACCTTGACGATCGGCGTCGTGCGGCGTTCCTGTTCAACCTCGCCATCGGCTACCGGGAGGTCGGCGACTTCGAGGCCGCCATTCGTGCCGGCACCCAGGGCATGGCCCTCTACCGCGCGGCGGGCGCCATTTTCGAGTCCGCGCGCATCGAGAACGACCTCGCCCTGGCATACCTGGCCACCGGACAGGTCGAGCGCGCGCGCGACCTGGCCGCCGATGCCCGTCGGCAGATCGAGGACACCGGCGATGAGCGCTGGCTTGCCGCCGTGCTCGATACCGAGGCGCAGGTCGCCCTCGCCCGTGGCGAGTTCGACGAGGCGCTCCGCCTGACGGCGGAGGCGCGCGAGATCGCCGCCCGCGGCGGGAACTCGTACGTCGAGCTGGTCTCCATGATCACCGAGGCCCGTGCGCTACGGCAGGCAGGTCGGTCAGCGGAGGCCGAGGAGCGCTTTGGCGAGGCCGCGCGCACGGCCCGCGAGAGCCGCGTGCCGAACCGCCTGCGCGAGGTGCTCCGCGAATGGGCGGACCTGCGGGCCGAGCGCGGCGACCACCGTGGGGCCTACGAGTTGACGAGCGAGGCGTTGGCGGTCAATTAAGTGTTGACAGGTGCGGTCGGAGGACCGTACGCTGCGGCCTGACGAGTCGGATGGGCACGCCGGCTTGCCTGACGGGATCGGAGATGGGGCACGTCTCCGATCCCATTTCGTTATGCGGCCTCGCTACGGTGACGACGATGGGGTCGTCGAGGCCGGCGCGATGTCGCCGACGAGGATGAAGCTTCCCTCGGCCAGCGGCTCCGCCGCGGGGTCCGCGAAGATCCGCATCCGGTACTCGCCCGGCCCGAAGTCGCGGAAGAGGTTGGCGGCCGGCACGCTGAAGGCGATGGCCGGCCGGCCGGCCGGCATCGGCTGATCGCCGTCGGGCGATGCCGGCTGGACGACCTCCTCGGCGCCGCCGCCGGTCCGGACGACCTCCACGTGGACGGTCGCCGGCAGGGTCGCGGTGGGTGGGACCGAGTATGCGAAGAGATCGCCCTCGACGAACCGATCGGTGCCTGCGCCGGCGGCGACCTGCCAGGTCGCTTGGTCGAGCTCGGTGCCGAAGGCGATCGCGAGCGCTGAGGCGGCGCTCGGCGGGGTGCTGTCGTCCGGGTCGACCGGCGACCCATCGGCGTTGCCGCCGAGGATCCCGACCACGATGGCGATGCCGATGACGATGACGGCGGCGACGATCCAGCCGAGCAGCCGGCGCTCGCGCGGGGTGAGTGTGAACCGCCCATCCTCGCCGGGTCGACGAGCCATCACCCGGGCGCGCAGCGGTCGGAAGCGTTGTCGCATCGCTACGCCCGGGAGCCGATCGCGCTGGTGCCCATCTGCACCACCACTCTAGTCCGGCCGGCAGCGACTAGGATGGGATGGATGACACGTCGCCTCTTCATCTTCGACGACCCCGATCGATTCGTGGCCGGAACGGTCGGCGACCCGGGAGATCGGGCGTTCTTCCTCCAGGCCCGCAAGGGCGGCGCTCTGGTCAGCGTCGGCATCGAGAAGGTGCAGGTCGCCGCCCTTGCCGCCCGGCTTGACGATCTTCTCGACGCCGTCGAGGCGCCGGTAGGCAGCCCCGCCGCCGCCGACGACCATCCGCTCGAGGAGCCGGTGGTCGAGCTCTTCCGGGTCGGTGCCATGGCGCTCGCCTGGGATCCGGAGTCGGAGGCGGTGGTCATCGAGGCCCAGACGCCGACCGAGGACGGTGACTACCTGGAGCTGCCCGACGACGTCGATGACGGCCCCGACCTGCTTCGTGTGCGCATCGGCCCGCGCGACGCGCGTGGGTTCGTGCGCCGGGCGGAAGCACTTGTGGCCGCCGGCCGGCCGAGCTGCCCGTTCTGTGGCCAGCCGCTCGACCCTGCGGGCCACTTCTGCGCCCGCAACAACGGACATCTGAACTAGGTGCCGGTAGGCGAGCACGGCGAGCGCCCGCTGCGCGTCGACTGGCTCGACCGGTCGAGCCTTGCTGACGGCCGTACTGGACGGATCGGGCTGACCTTCCTGCCGGGCAAGCATGGCCCGTCGTTCCGGTACCCGGGCCGCGTCTATCGCCGCGATGTCGACGAGGATCTCGCCAGCCTGGCGGCGGACGGGGTGACGGTGCTCGTCCTCCTCGTCGAGGACCACGAGCTGCAGCGCTGGGGCGACCCGGGCATCGTGGAGCTGGCCGCCGGCCACGGCATCACCGTCGAGCGCCGGCCCCTCGTCGATGGGACCGCGCCGGCCTCGGTGGAGGAGATGCGCTCGATCCTCGCCCTCGTCCAGCGCGCCAGGGACCGAGGCGACGTGGCGGTCGCCTGCATGGGCGGCGTGGGGCGCACCGGCACGGTCGCGGCATGCGCGCTCGTGGACGCCGGTTGGACCGCCGCCGACGCGATTGCCGAGGTCCGGCGGGTCCGCCATCCGACCGCGGTCGAGACCGTCGAGCAGGTCGCCTTCGTCGAGGCTTTCGCGCACCGGGACCGATGACCGCAGCCCGACCGGAGCGGAAGCACGGCATCCTCGTCGTGCTCGACGCCGCCGAGCGTCGCGACCGTAGTACTGGTGTCGGGCTGTCGGGTAACTGCTGGGTCAGGGCGGGTGCCCAGCGAACCCGCTACCGTGCGCGGCGTGAATGAGCGATGGGTCTGCAAGCGCTGCTTCGCGGACAACCAGGGTGACGCGGCCACCTGTGTCCGCTGCGGATTGGCTCGCGGCAGCGAGTCGACCGATGCCGACCGGCAGCAGTGGGCGTCGGTCGCGGGCCTCCCGGATCCGTCGGGACGGGACCAGCCGGCGTGGCGCGGGCTGATCCGTTTCTGGTGGATTCCAGTGCTCCTCATCACCGTGGGCGTCGGCTGGATCACCGCGGCGCGCCGCGGTGACGATGGCTCGCTGACCGGCGCGGGCACCGTCCAGGTCGACGACCTCCGAGCCGGTGATTGCTTCAACGCCGGCGAGGAGACCGAGATCAGCGACGTCGACGGCGTCCCCTGCGACGAGCCGCACGCGTACGAGGTGTTCGCGGTCCGGACCTACGGCGGCGGGACATTCCCCGCCAGTGACACACAGCTCGAGACGGTGTTCGGCGAGCTCTGCGTCCCCCCGTTCCAGTCGTACGTCGGGACCCCGTACGAGACATCGGAGCTGTGGGCGTCGTTCGTCACTCCCACGGAGGACGGCTGGAGCGACGGCGACCGCGAATTCATCTGCTATCTGTTCGAGGATGACGAGTCGATGATGTCTCGGTCCATGGCGGGTGCCGCCCGCTGACGCGGGTCCTCACTGTGCTCGACGAACTGGCAGAGCGCGTTGGCGAGGCGCATCTGCTCGGGGGTGCGGGCCCGCACCCGGAGGAGCGCGGGCTCGGCGACGACGATCGAGACGCATTGCGCGCGTGACGTCGCGACGTTCAGGCGGTTTCGCGAATAGAGGAAGCCCATCCCGCGCGGCGCGTCTTCCGGGGAGCTGCTGGTCATCGAGTACACGCTGACCGGTGCCTGCTGGCCCTGGAACTTGTCCACCGTCCCGACGCGAGCAGCCGGTGGCAGCAGGCTCGCGATCTGGCCGACCTGGGCGTTGTACGGGGCGACCACCAGGATGTCGTGGTAGCCGATGCGATGCTCCGCTCCGTGGCGGTCGACCCACGTCGAGCCGCTCTCGACGAGGGCACGGACGATGGCCGCGACCTGGAGCGCCTCCGATCGCGAGAGGCTGTCGGCGCCGACGTGTGATGCCTCGAGGTACCGCGTCCCGCTGCCGCCCAGCGGCGCGGGTCCGCGCACCCGCTGGTTGGCGAGGTCGGCCCGCGACTCGAGGCGACCGTCGTAGAAGGCGGCCGACGTGAACTGCGCGATCGCCGGATGAAGCCGGTACGTGTGCTCGAGGAAGAGTCCGAGCTCGTCGGGAATCGTCGCTCGGCCGTCGAGCAGGTGCGCAAGCGCCGACCGGTCGGCGCCGGGCGGATGCGAGCCCTGGAGGGGCTGGTCGAGCTGCTGGGGATCGCCCAGCAGCACGATCGACCTGGTCGACCCGGCCATGGCGAGGACGTTGGCAAGGGACATCTGGCCTGCCTCGTCCACGAACAGCAGGTCCAGCAGCCCGTCGCTCTTCTCCGAAGCCCACAGCCACGAGGTTCCGCCCACCACGTCCAGCGTCCCGTCCCCCAGGCCGCCGATCACGACGTCGTTGTCCGTGGTGACGTGCACGCCCGCCAGGTCGACTCCCTGCCCGTCCTCCGTGATCTTCTGCGCGATCCGCACGGGGACGCCTTCCTCGGTCGCCGCGCGCTGAACGGCGCCGATGAAGTTGCCGATGACCTTGTGGCTGTTGGCGCTGATCCCGATCCGCTTCCCGGCGGCGACCAATGAAAGGATCATGCGGGCGCCGGTGTATGTCTTTCCCGAACCCGGCGGCCCCTGGATGGCGAGGCTCGAGCGATCGAGCGTCACCGCCAGGCGGCGGGCGGCCGCCAGCTCGGTCTCACCGGGCTCGCACAACGGGGCGCCCCCGGCCTGCCCGGCCCGTGGGGCGAGTCGCAGCAGCAGGTCTCTCGCTGCGCGCCATGGCCCGTCGGCGTCGATGCCGCTCGCCGCGACCCACTCCCCGAGCCGCAGGAGTGCCGCCCGTTGGGCCTTGTCCGGGAACGTGTCGAGCGGGACGAGCCCGGCGGGATGGACGGGCTCGGCATCCACGGGCCACCCCAGGTCGAGCGTGGAGTCGGCATCGTCGATGGCCTCCAGCTGTGCACGGACTCGCCACGCGGACACCTTCGCGCCCGGCTCGGCCTGTCGCAGCGCCGGGTCGTAGAGTGTTGCCCCGAGGCGGAAGTCGTAGTCCTGGGGCGCGAAGCGATAGCGCCAGCGCTGCCGCGGCTTCGCCTTCGGGCTGGACCGATACGGCTCGCCGATCGGGCCGATCCGCTCCAGCGGACCGAGGGCTCCCTTGTCGGCCGTCAGCTCGCCTGGGTCGAGATCCATGCGGCTGTAGAACTCCCACCACGCTGCCTTGTTCTCGCGCCGATGCCACGACAGGAGCTGCGCGAGGAGCCAGCACGCCTGCTGCCCTCTGGAGCGCTCATCCGGGTCGACCGGCACGTCACGGGTCAGCTCCGCGCCGACCTCGGCGACCCGTGCGTCGGCCGCGGCCGTGTCCACCGGCGCATCTCCGGAGACCGGGATCGGTCGCGGCACCTCGAGGCCGGTGTCGCCGGAGAGCTCCAGCCGGAGCCGCTCGAGCCAGTCACGCAGGCGGGCCGTGGAGACCACGTCGTCACGGTTGTACCCGGCGATCTCGTCCAGGATCTGCGAGGACGGACGGTCGCCCTCGCCGAGCTCGAGCCACTCCTCGAAGGCCACGATGCTCGACCCGGCATCGCGGAGGGCGACGTCGCGCTCGAAGTCGTAGAGCGGCTCGAGCCGCTTGATGCTGTAGCTCTCGACCGAGGCCCGCAAGCCCTGCCGGACGGCTCGGAAGAGGTCGACGAGCACGCCCCCGCGGAGCAGCCGGTCCACCTCGTCCTCGCGCGTCGCGTGGCGGCCCATGAGCCGCTTGAGCGCGGTCGGCTCATAGCTCGCGTAGTGGTAGACGTGCATCCCCGGGTAGCGCGCGAGCCGATCGATGAGGAGGTCCATGAGGGCCTCGAAGGCGGCCTTCTCGCCGGCCAGGCTGACCTCGCCGGGCCGATCGGGGTCGAACGACCAGATCGGCGTGAATGTGCCGGCCATGTCGAGCACGCCGAAGAGGTAGTCCACTCCGTCATCGAACGCGTACGGATCACCCTCGAGGTCGAGGAAGAGGTCGCCCTCGTTCGGAGGTGGCAGCATGGCCAGCCCACGTTCGGGCTCGATCGGCTCGCCGGGAGCCGGGAGCAGCAGCTCGTAGATCGGCTTGAGGAGGTCGCGGCCGGCCACCTGGATGCGGGCCTGCTCGCGGACCCGCTCGATGCTGGCGGCACTGGTGCCGTCCAGCGGGGGACTGAACGGGAGCGGGGCGTTGGCCAGCCGCACGACGGTGTCGATCTCGCGCGTCGCGAGCGCCGTGCGCTGTCGGCTGCTGATGCCGGCCACCAGCGACAGGTGGTCGTCCTCGCGACGCCGCTGGGCACAGGCCGCCGCCCAGCGACACACGTCGCAGTGCTCGACGGGCTCCGGATAGGTGCCGGACGGCGAGGTCGGGCGGAGGGTCCCCCCGTCACCGAGCACCGCCGCCTCGAACCGGTCCTTGGCGGCGCGGTAATAGGCCATGAAGTCATCGACGCGGAGCTCCGCGGTCTCGTGCGCGCTGCCGCCCAGGACGACCTTCATCGTTGCGGGCCGAACGCCCTGGATGCGCTCGAGCTGGTCGACATAGGAGCAGATCTGGAGGACCGCGCCCGCCTTCACGTGACGCGCGAGCTTCGTGTCCGCCACCTCGTAGTGGTAGGGACCCCAGATCGAGGGACGGTCCGTCGAGGGCGCGCGGAGGAGGAAGTCGGCGTAGCCGAGCCAGCGGCCGTCGAAGAAGGTGGCCTGGAAGATCACGTCTGCCCCGTCGGCCATGGCCGCCACGGTCTCGACCGCCTGACGCCGGATCTGCGCGCCGCGTTCCTCGTTGTCGTCACGCTCGATCACGACGACGCGCAGTCCTTGCCCGCGAAGCTCCTCCAGGAAGCGGGCCTCGTGGGCGTAGCCTCGCTTCTGGATGATCTCGAGCTCGCGGTCGTTCCGGTGCGGACGCTCGAGGTCGCCGTGGAGCACGGCCGTCTCCATGGCGGTCAGGTGCTCGCAGGCGAGATAGCCGACGAGATCGGTCGCCGAGAAGACGGGCGCGCCGTCGATCAGCTGCATCGATGTACCGAGGACCCCCGCATGCCGTCCAGCCTAGCGGCCGATGCGACAGCTCGACGGTCGCGTTCGCCTAGGGCGCGGCCGAGCTCGATGGATCCGGAACCGGCGCCGGGACGCGGGCGATGACCAGCGCCCATGCGCAATCGGATGCGACCGTGCCGAACACCGGCCCGCGGACGCCGAGGGCATCGAACGTCTGGGGCTGAAGCGTCCCCCGATCGATCCCACCGCCGACGGTGGCACGGATGACGGCCACCGGCTCGCCACCGGCGGGCGTGAGCGACACGGCGAACGAGCAGCGACGACGCTCCGGGTCCGCGGCGATCCAGCGGATCGCGTGGTCGTCGGGACCGATCTCCATCGGTCCCTCTTC
>DASVEQ010000176.1:0-2486 GCA_036380455.1 Candidatus Limnocylindria bacterium
ATTCGCGCCGACCGGCGGTGACGGGCTGACCACCTACGTCGTGACCGACGGCGGGCGTGGCGCCCTGCTGCCCGTGCTGCACGGCCTGGTCTGGAGCTCATCGGCCCGGCTGGACGCGACGCTGGCGGCCGAGCTCGCGCGCGAGCTGCTCGTCGAGGAGTTCGCGGCGGATGAGACGACCCTTCCGTCGAGCGGCTTCTCCGGCGTGAACGGCCACCCAGAGGCGGGCCTCGCCCTGCTGCCGCATGCATCGGCCGACCTGTTCCTGACCGCACGGGCGGCGCTCGTGGCTCCCGAGCGCCTCGACGCCAACCACATCGGACATGCGCTGCGGATGGTCACCGATGACGACCGGTCGCGCGAGCGTCGGATCGTGGCGCTCGCCGGTCTGGCCGGGATCGGGCAGGACGTCCTCGCCGAGCTTCGCTCGTTCGATCCGGCCGAGCTCAGCGTTCGTGAGCAAACCTGGCTGGCGCTCGGCCTGCTGGCGAGTGGCGACGAGGCGGCGGCGCGAGAGATCGAGCGCTCGATCCTGGCGACCTACGGCCAGCGCCTCGGCCCGTGGGTCCGGCTCGACCTCGGCGCTCCCACGCCCGAAACGGCCGAGGTCAACGGCTCCACGCTCCTCCTCGCCGCCGGCCTGCGCGATCCGATCGCGACTGACCTCGCGCGCCATCTGGTCGACAACCCGCCGGTCGACTACCTTCCGGCACTCGAACAGGCCGGCTACGCGCGCGCCGCGATCGAGTGGCTGCCCCGCGCGGAGGCGACCTTCGCGTGGAGCGTCGACGGCGCGCGCAGCGAGGAGACGCTCGCGGACCTCGCGTCCTTCACGCTCACGCTGACCTCCGGGCAACGCGAGACCTTCGAGCTCGAGGCCCTGGACGGCGAGCTGCTGGTCGCGACGACGTGGGCGGCCGAGGCGGAGTACGCGGAGCTGCCCAGTGCCCCGGCCCTGACCATCGAGCGCGTCATCTCGCCAGCCGATCACGCGCCCCCGGATGACCTCGTCCGGGTGACATTGAACGTCACCATCGACGGGGCGTCGCCCAAGGACTGCTACCAGGTCACCGATCTGCTGCCGTCCGGCCTGGCCCCGGTCACGGCGCCGCTCTACGGGTGGGCCATCGAGGGCGACCCGAACCTGATCGCCCCGTACGAGGTCGAGGGCCAGCGCGTGTCGTGGTGCATCGGACCGGATCCGGATCGACCGACGCTGCGCCTTGGCTATACCGCACGGGTCGTGACGGCGGGCACGTACCGCTGGGAGCCGGCGGTGATCCAGTCCCTGGTCGCCGCGGAGCTGGGTGCTTCGACCGAGGTGGCAACCTACACCATCGACTAGCGCGGCGCGTCGGTGACCCGGGGCCGCGCCCAGCGCCCGAGATCCGGCGACGGGTCATCGATCGAGATCGAGTCGGCCAGGTAGCCGTCCGGCCGCACCAGCCACGCGTGGTCGTCGCCGTACGTGGTGCCCGTCCCGATGACGACCACCGGCAGCGCGGCGTCCAGCGGCCACGGCGACAGCATCACCTCGTCATGGCCCAACCGATCGCGGAGCCGTCCGCCATCCGGCAGCGCCACGTCGGGTGCCACCGTCCCGTGCCTGGGGAGGCGCGCGTCGGCCGGGCCGACGCCGGGGTAGCGGGCAGGCTCGGCCAGGCGGCCGGAGTTCACGCGGTCACGGAACCACGACGAGCGCCGCGCCATCCGCAGCACGAGGTCGCGCCACGCCCGGCGCACGACGCCATGCGGCGCCATGAAGCGCATGGTGGCGTCGGTGGCGGCGAGGTTCTCGAGGGCGGCGCCACGGCGTTCCGCTTCGTACCCGTCGAGGAGCCCGACACCGGCGCCGCGCCCGAGCACCCAGGCCAGCCGCCAGGCGAGGTTCTCGGCGTCGGCCACGCCGGAGTTCAGGCCGCGCGCACCGAAGGGCGACATCACGTGCGCCGCGTCGCCGGCCAGGAAGACGCGTCGGGCCCGGAACGCGTCGGCCAGGCGCTGGCTGAATCGGTAGGCCGTCATCCACACCAGCTCGTAGCGCGCGTCCTCCCCCACAACCTGGCGGATGCGTCGGTCGAGACGGCCCGAGGTCAGCTCTGCCTCCGCATCGGTGGCGGACGGGACCTGCCAGTCGATCCGCCACACGCCGTCCGGCTGCGGGTGGATGAGCACCTGGCGGCCGGGGTTCCCGGGCGGGTCGAAATGAAAGTGCCGCTCGTTCGTGATCGGCAGGTCCGCCCGCACGTCCGCGATGAGGAAACGGTCGTCGAACGTGTAACCGGGGAAGCCGATGCCGGCGGCGTGCCGGACGGTGGAGTGCGCGCCATCGGTCCCGACCAGGTAGGTGGACCGGTGGGAGACCGCGCCGTCCGGGGTCTCGAAGACGGCCTCCACGCTGTCGGTGTCCTGCGCGAGGCTCGCGAGCCGATGCCCGCGGTGAACGGGCACGCCGAGCTCCGCGAGGCGGGCCTCGAGCAGCTCCT
>DASVEQ010000177.1:0-30668 GCA_036380455.1 Candidatus Limnocylindria bacterium
GCAGCGAGCACGAGGGGCAGACGTACTACTTCTGCGGCAAGGGCTGCAAGCTCGACTTCGACGAGAACCCCGCGCAGTACTTCGACCCGAACTACGTCCCCAGCATGTAGCGGCGCTTCCCTGGCATGCACTGCCCTAGACTGGCAGCGCATGCCCCTCATCAGCACCCGAGCGCTGACGAAGCGTTACCCGGGCGGCGTCACGGCCCTCGATGCCCTGTCGGTCGATATCGACGAGGGCGTGATCGGCCTCGTCGGCGCCAACGGGGCCGGGAAGAGCACGCTCATCAAGATCCTGCTCGGGCTGCTGCCCGCCACGGAGGGCGGCGCGACGGTCCTCGACCTCGATGCCGCCACACAGGGCGCGGCGATCCGGGAGCGCGTCGGGTACATGCCGGAGCACGACTGCCTGCCGCCGGACGTGTCGGCCACCGAGTTCGTGGCGCACATGGCGCGCGTCTCCGGGCTTCCGAGGGGCGCGGCGCGTGAGCGAACGGCCGACGTCCTCCGCCACGTCGGCCTGTACGAGGAGCGCTACCGGCCGATCGGCGGCTACTCGACCGGCATGAAGCAGCGCGTGAAGCTCGCCCAGGCCCTCGTCCATGACCCGCGGCTCCTGTTCCTCGACGAGCCGACGAACGGGCTCGACCCGGCCGGGCGCGACGAGATGCTCGACCTCATCGAACGCATCGGCCGCGATTTCGGGATCACCGTCGTGGTGGCCAGCCACCTCCTGGGCGAGATCGAACGCGTCGCCGGCTGGCTGGTGGCCATCGACGCCGGCCGCCTCCTGCGCACCGCCCCGCTCGCGTCATTCACGGAGCGGACGGGCCAGCTGCTCGTCGAGACCGAGGAGGAGGGAGAGTCCCTCGCCGCCCGTCTCGCCGGCCGCGGGATCGAGGCGCTCGCCGACGGGCGAACCGTCCTGGTCGACCTCGCCTCGGGAGGCGGCGGCGAGTACGAGGTGTACGACGCGGTCCGCGACGAGGCGGTCGAGCTCGGCCTCGCGATCGTGCGGATCGAGCACCGGCGGCATCGGCTGGAGGACCTGTTCCGCGACGGAGGCGCCGATGAGCGGGTCGCCTGAGACCGCCACCGGCACGATCTACGACATCGGCTACCGCGGCTACGACGGCGCGCGGCTCGGCCGGCGCGGCGCGATCGGCGCGATCGTGGGCGCCGGGCTGCGGGCGGTGTTCGGACTCGGCCGCTCGGCACGCTCGAAGATCCTGCCGTGGGGCGCCGTCGTGCTGGCCGTCGTGCCGGCCGGGGTGGCGGTGGCCATTCGCGTCCTGGCCGGGGACATCATCGAGCTGTACAACTACGAGAACTACCTGTGGGAGATCGGCGCGCTACTCCCGATCTTCGTGGCCGCCCAGGCGCCGGAGCTGGTGGTGAACGACATGCGGCACCGGGTGCTGCCGCTCTATTTCAGCCGGCCGATCAGCCGCTACGACTATGTCGTCTCCAAGCTCACCGCCCTGACCCTGGCACTGCTGGCCCTCACCCTGCTGCCCGTCCTCATCCTGTTCGCCGGCCGTGTCCTGTCGGCCGAGGATGCGCTCGGCGCGCTCGGGGACGAGATCGGAGCCCTGCCGGGCATCATTGGCAGCGGAGTCCTCCACGCGGTGGTGCTGGCCAGCATCGGGCTGGCGATCTGCGCGGTCGCCGGCCGTCGGGCGTACGCGGCCGGTGCGGTGCTGGCGGTGTTCCTCATCGGCAGCGTGATGAGCGGCACCTTCGAGGCGCAGGGGGGCGCCCTCGAGGGATTCGCACCGTTCGTGAACCCGCTCGCCATTCTCGACGGCGCGCGCCAGTGGCTGTTCGGCGGCACCGTCGCCGGCTCCCCGGTGTCCGGCGCCGGGGTCGCGCTGCCGATCTACGGGCTCGCGGTGGCCGTGATCCTCGCCGTGAGCTGGCTGGTGCTCGCCATCCGCTATCGGGGCGTGACGACGTGAGCGCCATCACGCTGGAGAGCGTCTCGCGCTGGTATGGCAATGTGGTCGCGGTCAACGATGTGACCTTCGAGGTCGGCCCCGGCATCACCGGGCTCCTCGGACCGAACGGCGCGGGCAAAACCACGCTCCTCCACATGATGGCCGGGTTCCTCGCCCCGTCCGCCGGCGCGGTCAGGCTCGACGCGTTGCCGACCTGGCGACACCCGGCGATCTACCGCCAGATCGGGTTCGTTCCGGAGCGGGAGGCGGTTCACTCGTTCCTGACCGGACGCCAGTTCGTGCTCGCCTCGG
This sequence comes from Candidatus Limnocylindria bacterium, assembly GCA_036380455.1. Classification (GTDB taxonomy): domain Bacteria; phylum Chloroflexota; class Limnocylindria; order QHBO01; family QHBO01; genus JACDBZ01. The sequence continues at coordinate 2,249 of DASVEQ010000177.1, forward strand.
CGCGGCTCCAGGGCATCGACGACCCGGCCGCCGCTGCGGATCGGGCGATCGAGATGGTCGACCTCCGCGAGGCCTCGCGGCGCGCCATCGGCGGCTACTCGAAGGGGATGCGGCAGCGGGTCAAGGTGGCGGCCTCGCTCGTCCACGATCCGCCGGTCCTCATCCTCGACGAGCCCTTCAACGGCATGGACCCGCGGCAGCGGCTCCACATGATGGACCTGCTGCGCGCGATGGCGGTCGAGGGTCGCACGATCCTGTTCTCCAGCCACATCCTCGAGGAGGTGGAGCGGCTGTCCGACCGCGTGCTCGTCGTGGTCGCCGGCCGGCTGGCGGCGAGCGGCGACTTCCGGCGCATCCGGCGCCTGATGACCGATCGGCCGCACCGCTTCACGGTCCGATCGTCGGACGACCGTGCGCTGGCGCGAGAGCTCCTCGCCCACCCGGCGATCGAGGCCGTCGAGCTGCGGGACGGCACGCTCTCGGTCCGGACCGGGGACTACGGGGCGCTCACGCGGGTCATCGCCTCGGCGGCCCGACGCGCCGACGCCTCGCTGCTCGAGCTCCGTCCCGCCGACGAATCGCTCGAGTCGGTGTTCAGCTATCTCGTGCGTCGATGATCGCGACCCTCGCCTCGGTCACCCTCCGCGGCCTGCTGAATCGCCGTCGCACGCTCCTGCTCGTGCTGTTCGGCGTCCTGATCGTCGGCGTGGCCGCCCTGTCGCGGCTCTCGGAGCCGACCGAGGCCGAGGCGCTCGAGTTCACGGGGCGCCTGCTGGCCGACTTCGGCCTCGCGGTGCTCCTACCGCTCGTGGCGGTGATCGTCGGCACGGCGGCCATCGGCTCGGAGATGGAGGACGGCACGATCATCTACCTCCTCGCCAAGCCGATCCGCCGCATCCTCATCGTGGCGGTCAAGCTCGTCGTCGCCTGGCTGCTCGTCGTCATCCTCGTGGCGCCCGCGATCCTTCTCGGCGGTCTGGTGGGCACCGGCGGCAGCGCCGATCTGGCCGTGGCCTACGCGAGCGCCACGGTCGTCGGCGCCCTCGAGTACACCGCGGTCTTCCTCGCCCTTTCCCTGGTCACCTCGCGGGCGCTCGTCATCGGTCTCGCCTACGTCGTGATCTGGGAAGGCGTGGTCGCCGGCCTGTTCGCCGGGACACGCATCCTCTCGATTCGGCAGCACGCGCTGGCGGTGGGGGACGCGCTCGGCGGCGACGGCGCGGTCCGGGCCGAGCTGGGGGTCGGCACCGCCCTCCTGGTGGCCGCGGTCGTCGCCGTGCTCGCCTTCGCGCTCGCGGTCCGCCGGCTCCAGCGCGTCGAGCTGCGCGGCGACAGCGCATAGGGCGAAGCTGGACGGGGCCGCGGCCGAATCCGGCTGGTAGGCTTCGAACATGGACCTCCCTCCCCCGTGGGGGCACCCCTGGGCCGGTCGACTCGACGAGCATCTCCTCGACAGCGAGGCGCTCACCGGCAATCCGCTCGGCGACCCCCACGTGCGTCCCCTGTACGTCTACACCCCGCCCGGATACGACACCGATGGTGACCGGCGCTACCCGTCGATCTACCTCATCCAGGGGATGACCGGCCAGCTCGACATGTGGCGTAACCGCAAGGCCTTCAGCCGCACGGTGCTCGAGTCGGTGGACGGCTGGTTCGCCGACGGGCACCCGCCGGCGATCGTCGTGTATGTCGACGCCTGGACCCGCTTCGGCGGGTCGCAGTTCCTCGACTCGCCCGGGACCGGCCGATACCACACCTACCTGTGCGAGGAGGTCGTGCCGTACGTCGACGACCGGTACCGGACGCTGCCCGCCGCCGCACACCGAGGAATCGCGGGCAAGAGCAGCGGCGGCTACGGCGCGATGGTGACCCCGATGCTCCGGCCCGATCTGTTCGGTGGCCTCGTGACCCACGCCGGGGACGCCCTGTTCGAGGTCTGCTACCTGCCCGAGTTCCCCCAGGCGGCGCGGGCGCTGCGCGACGAGTACGGCGGCTCGTTCGACGCCTTCTGGGATGACTTCGCCTCGCGCCCGGGACGCTCGAAGCGATCCGATCCGGCGCTCGTCAACGAATGGGCGATGGCCGCCTGCTACTCGGCCGATGCGGACGGCACGATCCGGCTTCCCTTCGATCCGCGCACCGGTCGCCTGGTGCCGGAGGTCTGGGAGCGCTGGCTGGCTTGGGATCCGGTCCGCATGGTGGCCGCCCACGCCGATGCGCTCCGCGGGCTGCGGGCCGTCTGGATCGATGCCGGCCGCAGCGACGAATATTTCCTCGACCTCGGAGCCGACGCCTTCCGCGCCGAGCTCGCGGCGATCGGCGTCCCGGACGACCGGGTGCGCCACGAGCTGTTCGACGGAGCCCATGGCGGGCTGGAGTGGCGCTACGCCGAGGCGATCGGCTGGCTCACGGAGCGCCTGACACCCTAGACGGCGTCCTCCCGAAGGAGCTGGCACGCTGGACGCTATGCTCGCGTGCTGAGGCCGCTCGTCGGCCGAGCAGGCTCGCACCCGGAGACGCGAACGACATGACCTTTCGACGAGACGTCGACCTCGATCCCGGCCGTGTCCAGGACTCGCGCGGACGCCGCGTCCGCGGGGGCGGCATCGCACTGGGGGGTGGTCTCGGCACCGTGATCCTCATCGCAGCGGTCCTGCTCTTCGGCGGAGACCTCGGCGATCTCGCCGGGCTGGGGGGCGGCCTCCAGGAGGGCCCGGTCGGCAGCCAGGAGATCTCCGAGTGCCAGAAGGGCGAGGACGCCAACGAGCGGCAGGATTGCCGGCTGCTGGGCGCGATCCAGAGCCTCGATGCCTACTGGTCGGACGCGTACGCAGGCCAGGGCGAGTTCCAGCTGCCGGGCGTCGAGGTCTTCAGCGACGCCGTCACGACCGCGTGCGGAAGCGCGACGAGCGCCGTCGGACCGTTCTACTGCCCGCTCGACCAGACGATCTACATCGACCTCGGCTTCTACGAGCAGCTCGAGTCGCGCTTCGGCGCCGAGGGCGGGCCGTTCGCCGAGATGTACGTCGTGGCGCACGAGTACGGGCACCACATGCAGAACCTGCTCGGAGTCCTCGAGCAGGGACGGGATGCCGGCGCCGAGGGTGGGGCGGTGCGCACCGAGCTCATGGCCGATTGCTTCGCCGGCGTGTGGGGCGCGAACGCCCAGGAGACCGGGTTCCTGGAGCCGCTCACCCGGGAGCAGATCGCGCAGGCGCTCGACGCCGCGTCCGTCATCGGCGACGACCGCATCCAGGAGCAGACCCAGGGCCAGGTGAATCCCGAGACCTGGACCCACGGGAGCGCCGAGCAGCGCCAGGAGTGGTTCACGAACGGGCTGGAGGCCGGATCGGCCGACGCCTGCGACACGTTCGACGCCGACATCTGAGGCGCAATCGACTCCGCGCGGGGTTGGCGCAGGTACCGGAACGTGTGAGACTGTCGCCCCCGCAGCGGGAGACGACCGCGCATGAGCGACAAGCGAACCGGGAACGGCACGGGGGATGGGGCGGCGGCGGCCGGCCAGTCCTGGCGTGACCGCCGGGTCGGCGGATCGCCCTTCCCGCCGATCGGCGAGTACGGGTTCCTGTCCGACTGCGAGGCCACCGCCCTCGTGGCGCCCTCCGGCAACGTCGAATGGATGTGCCTGCCGCGCATGGACTCGCCCAGCGTCTTCGGCTCGATCCTCGATCGCGACGCCGGCGGCTTCCGATTCGGCCCGTCCGACATCCTCGTCCCGGCCGCGCGCCGCTACCTGCCCGGCACCATGGTCCTCGAGACGAGCTGGGGCTCGCCGACCGGCTGGGTGATCGTACGGGACGTGCTACTGATGGGCCCCTGGCGGCACACCGGCGATCGCTCGCAGACGCAGCGCCGACCGCCGACCGACTACGACGCCAGTCACGTGCTGCTGCGCATCGTGCGCTGCGTGAACGGCGAGATGCAGCTCACGCTCGACTGCGAGCCGGTGTTCGACTACGGCCGGCACTTCGGGACGTGGAGCTTCACCGAGGACGGGTACCGGCAGGGCGTCTGCCGGTCCGACGACGGAAGCTACGAGGTCGTCCTGACCAGCGACCTGAACATCGGCTTCGAAGGCCCGCGGGCGCTGGCACGGTCCCTCATCAAGGAGGGCGAGACGCGCTTCTGCACGCTCTCGTGGCAGGGCGCCGACGTGCCACGCTCGACCGACGACGCCTACCAACGCCTCGTCTGGACCGCCCACCACTGGCAGCACTGGCTGGCTCGCGGCACGTTCCCGGACCACCCGTGGCGCTCGTACCTCGAGCGATCGGCCCTCACGCTGAAGGGCCTGACCTATGCGCCGTCCGGAGCGGTGATCGCCGCCCCCACCACGTCATTGCCCGAGACGCCGGGCGGCGAGCGCAACTGGGACTACCGCTACAGCTGGATCCGCGACTCCACGTTCGCGCTGTGGGGCCTGTACACCCTCGGCTTCGACTGGGAGGCCAATGACTACCTCTACTTCATCGCCGACGTCGCCGAGCGCGACCCCGACCTCCAGATCATGTACGGCGTCGACGGCGAGCGCGCGCTGCCGGAGCAGATCCTCGAGCACCTGACCGGCTACGAGGGCGCGCGACCGGTCCGCATCGGCAATGACGCCTACGGCCAGCGGCAGCACGACATGTGGGGGGCGGTCCTCGACTCGGTGTACCTGCACACGAAATCGCGCGACCATCTCGACGAACGGATCTGGCCGATCCTCGTGCGACAGGTGGAGGCCGCGCTCGAGCACTGGCGCGAGCCGGACCGCGGGATCTGGGAGGTGCGCGGCGAGCCGAAGCACTTCACGAGCTCGAAGGTCATGTGCTGGGTGGCCGCCGATCGCGGTGCCCGGCTGGCCCGCCTCCGCGAGGACCACGAGCGCGCCACCACGTGGCAGGCCGCGGCAGACGAGATCCACGCCGACATCTGCGCCAATGGCCTGGACGCCCGGGGCGTCTTCACCCAGCACTACGACACCGATGCCCTGGACGCCTCCCTCCTGCTCATGCCGCTCCTCCGCTTCCTCCCGCCCGACGACGAACGAATCCGCCGGACGGTGCTCGCCGTCGCCGACGAGCTCACCGACGACGGCCTCGTCCTCCGCTACCGAACCGACCAGACCGATGACGGCCTGTCCGGGGAAGAGGGCTCCTTCACGATCTGCTCGTTCTGGATGGTCTCGGCGCTCGTCGAGATCGGGGAGGTGGATCGGGCGCGCCGCCTGTGCGAGAAGCTGCTCTCGTACTCGAGCTCACTCGGCCTGTACGGCGAGGAGCTGGACCCCGACACCGGGCGCCACCTCGGGAACTTCCCGCAGGCATTCACGCACCTCGCGCTCATCAATGCGGTGATGCATCTCATCCATGCCGATGCGCAGTTCGGCGGCGCGGCGTCCCCGCTGGCGCCACGCACGATGTTGTTGGGCGCGACCGACGGGAACGGGCGCGTCAGCCAGCCCGCTGGCGTCGAGCCACCCGGGGCGACGGCGCCCGATCGGTCCTCGTAGGGCAGCCCGCGCTCGATGGCCGACCGGCCGTTCCGATTCCTGGCCGATGCGCGCGAGATCGCCAGCGTGGCCGAGCTGGGCGAGACGGCTCGCCACGCCGAGTCGATCGGCATCGACACGCTGGTGGTCCCCGACCACCTCATTCCCCAGCTGGCGCCGATGCCGGCCATGGCTGCCGTCGCGGCGGTCAGCGATCGGCTGCGGATCAGCGCCTTCGTCCTGAACAACGACCTGCGCCACCCCGCCGTCCTCGCCCAGGACCTCGCCAGCATCGACGTCCTGTCCGGCGGCCGGCTCGACGTGGCCATCGGCGCCGGGTGGAACCGTGCGGAGTACGAGGCGATCGGCCTGCCCTTCGACTCGACCCCCGTCCGGCAGGCGCGGCTCACCGAGGCGATCGCGGTCCTCAAGGGATGCTTCGCGCCCGGGCCGTTCAGCTTCGCCGGGGAGCACTACACGATCACCGACTACGACGCCGAGCCCAAGCCGGTCCAGCAGCCGCACCCGCCGTTCATGGTCGGCGGTGGCGGCCGCCGGACACTGACGCTCGCGGCGCGTGAGGCGGACATCGTCGGGCTTGCGCCTCGCATCCTGCGCGGCGGCGTGCCGGACCTTGCGTCCATCAGCTTCGATGCCACCCGCGAGAAGATCGCCTGGGTGCACGAGGCGGCCGGCGACCGGTTCGAAGGCCTGGCGCTCAACGTCTATCCGTCGATGACCGGGGTGAGCCTCACCGATGCGCCGCTGGCCGAGAGTCGTGAGGTGTCTCGCCGGCTCGAGGAGCGCACCGGGACGGCCGTCCCTGCCGAGGAGCTCCTGGACTCGCCGCACATCTTCATCGGCACCACCGACGACTTCGTGGCCAAGTTCCGGCGCCTGCGGGCGGAGCTCGGGATCACCTCGATCATGGTGGGAGCCGTCGGTGAGCTGGACACCGTGGTCGAACGCCTGGCCGGGACATGAACGGACCCCGCCCTGAGGCGGACGGGGTCCGCGGAGCGCGCGCTACAGCTCGCCGCTGAAGTTCGCGTGGATCCAATCGAGGTCGTCAGCCGTGTCGATCCGATACACCCCGCCGACGCCGGCGCAGGTGTAGGTGAGACCGAACGACGTCACCGCGACCAGCGTGTCGCCGAGGAAGCTCGGGCCACCCGAATCACCGAAGCACGTGCCACCGGACGCCGAGTTGTTCGAGAGCAGCATCGCGAAGTCACCGACGCTCGCGTTGTTGATCTGGAGCAGGTGGGGCGTGGCGACCATCCGCAGGCGCAGCCCCTCGTTCTTCCACGAAGCCGCCGGCGGGAAGGAGTTCTGGAGCCCGTAGCCGACCGTGGTGAACGTCGTGCGCTTGCCCGGCTTCAGCGCGTTCAGCTGGTTCTCGGTCGGGAGATCGGCATAGACGCCGCCGGTGTCCCACGGCTCGTCGAGCACCACGACGCCGAGGTCGTGGAGGAAGAATGCCGGGTCGTCGTACTCCGGGTGGACGTACGGCGTGCCGCCGACGTCGCCGACGAAGGGATAGTTGTGCGCCGCGGCGTTCGTCAGGTCGGTGTCGAACCAGATCTCGACGTGATCCGCGCCGAACGTGCAGTGCCCGGCCGTGACGAACAGCGTGGGCGACACGAGCGTTCCGGTGCAGCGCCAGGACGGAACGAGGTCCTCGCCGTCGAGCACGGACGCGACCATCAGCCCGACATGCGGGAAATGAGACTGCTCGTCGACGACGCCGCCCTTGGTGATGGCCGATGCCGGCATCACCATCACCGCAAGCAACGCGACCGTCGCCGCGAGGGTCGCGATCAGCGACTTCGACCCCGTAGATCGATGCATGTGTTCTCCAACCTTCGGTTGAGCTGGCGCGCGCGGAATCGGCGCTCGGGCTCAGGGTCCGCCAGCGTACTCGATCCGGTCGGGTTCGATTGGCGAGGAGGCGGCAGCTGGTGCGCGTCGGCACCGTCGGCGGCCGGTAGAATCGGCTTCCCCGCAGCAGAGCCAGTCCACACGTGAGCGCCCGCATCCTCGTCTACACCGGGAAGGGCGGCGTCGGCAAGACGAGCATCGCCGCCGCCACCGCGCTGGCCTGCGCCGATCGCGGGTATCGCACGATCGTGATGTCGACCGACATCGCGCACAGCCTGGGCGACGCGTTCGATCGCGAGCTCGGCCCGACGCCGCTCGAGATCGCTCCGAACCTGTGGGCCCAGGAGTCCGACGTCTTCTTCAACGTCGCGCGTTACTGGGGCCGCATCCAGGAGTACGCGGCATCCGTCCTCCGCTGGCGCGGCCTCGACGAGGTGATGGCGGAGGAGATGACCGTCCTGCCCGGCATGGACGAGGTCGGCTCCCTGCTGTGGATCGCCGACCACCACGACTCGGGCAGCTACGACGTGGTCGTGGTCGACGCGGCGCCGACCGGCGAGACCCTGCGGCTCCTCTCGCTGCCGGAGGCGGCGAAGTGGTGGATGGAGAAGATCGAGCCGATCGGGCGCAAGATCTCGAAGCTCACCGGCCCACTGATCCAGCGCGTCGTCGGCATGCCGATGCCCGGCGACGACGTCTTCAACGCCGGGGAGGAGCTGTTCGCGCGACTCGAGCACATGCACGACCTGCTGACCGACCACGCGAAGACATCGGTTCGCGTGGTGCTGACGCTGGAGCAGGTGGTGATCAAGGAGGCGCAGCGATCCTTCACCTACTTCCACCTCTACAACTACCCGACGGACCTCGTGGTCGCCAACCGCGTCCTGCCCGACGACCAGGAGTGGCGCTACTTCCGCGACTGGTACGAGGCGCAGCAGCGGTACGGCCCACTGGTCGAGAAGATGTTCCATCCGATCCCGGTTCGCCGTGCGCCGTTCTTCGACCGCGAGATGATCGGCGTCGAGCGGCTGCGGGAGATGGCGGCGGCGCTCTACCAGGACGTCGATCCGACCCAGTTCTTCTACCGCGGCCGCCCGTACTCGGTGGTCCGCGACAACGGATCCTTCCTCGTCTCGGTCGACCTGCCGTTCACCGAGAAGCAGCAGATCAACCTGTCGCGCCACGGCGACGAGCTCGTCATCGACCTCGGGACCTGGCGGCGGACCCTCGTCCTGCCCCGGATCCTCGTCGACGCGCCCACCGAGGGCGCGCGATTCGAGGAGGGAACGCTCAAGATTCGCTTCGGAACCCCGGAACGCTCGTAGGAGACGCACCATGACCGATCAGCCACCTCCGGACCGGACCGCGGAGCTCGAGGCCCGCATCGCCGACCTCGAGAAGCGCTCGAACTGGCGCCAGACCATGGACGAGGGCCGTTCGGGGATCGAGACCGCCTTCTGGGCGGCGGTCCACAGCCTCTTCCCCGAGGAAGCGCGCAAGCACCTCAAGGTCGCCGGCCGCGAGCAGCTCCTCGCCGCGCGGGTGTATCTCGACCGGTGGATCGCCAGGCTCGACGAGGAGGAGGCGGCCGCGGCCGAGGGTCGCCCGCACGAGAAGATCGAGATCGAGTGAGGCGTCGCCTGCATGCGCTCCGGCATCGCGGGTGTGGCGAGCATGCGTGCGGGCACCGTTGGCCGAACCCGCAAAGTGCGATATCTTCAGTCGGCACCGCGGGAGTAGCTCAGTTGGCAGAGCGGCAGCCTTCCAAGCTGCATGTCGCGGGTTCGATCCCCGTCTCCCGCTCCACGTCCCCTAGCCCGCCGGGCAGTCGACCTCCTCGGTCCAGGCCACGTCGTCGGGGTAGCGCGCGAGGAAGTACTCGGCCACGCAGGTCGAGCTGAGCCCGAGCATGGGTCGATCGAGCCGCACCCGCACGACGTCCTCGAACTCGAACGTCATGGTCGGCGCGCCGGCGGCAACGATCCGGACGCCCCATCGGCCGCACCCGTCCGTCACCCCGGTCCACCCGCTGCACTCCACGATCGGCCCACCGGCCGCCTCGTCGACGACCACGGTCGTGCCTGAGCCGCGCTGGACCGCAAGGCCGGCGAGGGCGCCGGCAACCAGCACACCGACGAGGAGGATGAGGCGCATGCGCGCAGCGTATCCTCAAGCCGATGCGCCCGCTCGCCCCACCGTACGACGCCATCGCCGCCGGACGGCCGGCGACCATCGAGCTCTCCGGCACCACGCTCCTCTCGAACCGGCTGCTCACCAAGGACTTCGCCTTCACGCCCGAGGAACGGGACGCGTTCGCGCTTCGCGGACTTCTGCCCGACCGGGTGATGACGATCGAGGAGCAGGTGAGCCTCGAGCTCGAGCGGCTGCACCGCAAGGACGACCCGCTCGAGCGCTACATCGGCCTGGCCGCGCTCCAGGACCGTAACGCGACGCTCTTCTATCGGCTGCTGGCGGAGAACCTCGAGGAGCTGCTGCCGATCGTGTACACCCCGACCGTCGGCCTGGCCTGCCAGGAGTTCAGCCACATCCTGCGGCGCACGCGCGGGGCGTGGATCACGCCGAACGACCGCGACCGGATCGGGGAGATCCTCCGCCACGGGCCGTTCGACGACGTGCGGCTCATCGTGGTCACCGACAACGAGCGCATCCTCGGGCTCGGCGACCTGGGGGCGGGCGGCATGGCGATCCCGATCGGCAAGCTGGCGCTCTACACCGCCGCCTGCGGCATCTACCCGGGACTCACCCTGCCGGTCAGCCTCGACGTCGGCACCGATAACCCCGAGCTGCTGGCCGATCCGCTGTACATCGGGCACCGCGCCCCCCGACTCCGCGGTGCGGAGTACGACGCGCTGGTCGACGCCTTCGTCGATGGGGTGGCCGAGACCTGGCCGGGCTGCGTGATCCAGTGGGAGGACTTCAAGCACTACAACGCGCTCCGTATCCTCGACCGCTACCGCGACCGGGTGCCGAGCTTCAACGACGACGTCCAGGGCACCGCCGCGGTCGTCGTCGCCGGGCTGCTGGCCGCCCTCCGCCACCTCGGGCAGCGCCTCGCCGAACAGCGCATCCTGCTCGTCGGCGCCGGGGCCGCCGGGATCGGGATCGGCCGGCTGCTGCGGAGCGCGATGATCGACGACGGTCTCGCCGACCCGACCGGGACCGGGGCGCTCGTGCTCGTCGATTCCCGCGGCCTCGTGCACGACGGCCGCAGCGACCTGGATGCCACGAAGGGGTCGCTGGCCACGCCATCCGGTGCCGCCTCGGCGCTCGCGCTGCCGCTCGAGGACGGTGCCACGCTCGCATCCGTCGTCGAACGTCTGCGGCCGAGCGCGCTGGTCGGCACCACCGGCATCGCCGGCACGTTCTCGGAGAGCGCCATGCGGGCGATGGCGTCGGGATGCGACCGGCCGATCGTCCTCCCGCTCTCCAACCCCACGGCGCTCGCGGAGGCCACCCCGGAGGCCATTCTGCGCTGGAGCGACGGACGGGCGATCGTGGCCACCGGAAGCCCGTTCGCGCCGGTCCTCCACGACGGGAGGCTCCACGAGATCGGGCAGGCGAACAACGTGTTCGTGTTCCCCGGCATCGGTCTCGGCGCGATCGCCTCGGGCGCCACCCGGATCACCGATGCGATGGTGCTTGCCGCTGCCCGGACCCTGGCCGCCAGAGTGACCGACGCTCGCCTCGCCGCAGGCGCGCTCTACCCGCCGATCTCGGACCTGCGTTCCGTGTCGCACGATGTCGCCGTGGCCGTGGCGAGCGACGCGATCCGCTCCGGCGATGCACCCGCTCCCGAGGACGGGGGCCTGCACGCCGAGATCGCGGCGGCGATGTGGTGGCCCGCCTACGTCCCCTACCGCCCGGCCTGAACGCGGGACGGGTTCCCATCGGCCTGCGGGGACGGTCGCTTCGGCCCTAGCCGCTTCCGCGCGCGCTGGCGTATCCCGATGCACACGACGCGCTGCGAGGTACGAGGTCATGCAAAGGCAGGTCACGAGGATGGCCGTGGCTGCGACCATCGCCGTCATCGGCCTCGTCGGATGCGGAGCCTCGGGAGGGCCGGCCGCTCCGGACGAGCCGCGGACGATCGAGATCGACATCGACGGCTATCACTTCGTGCCGGACCACTTCCAGGTGGCGACCGGCGAATCGGTCCGATTCATGATCAGCAACCCGGACGAGATCGGGCACGAGCTGTTCATCGGCACCGCCGCCGAGCAGGCGGCCCGGCGCGCGTCCGGTGTGGCGGAACCATCGGGAGCGGCCGAGGTCAGCCACTTCGGGTACGGGATCTACCTGCCGGCCCGTTCCGACGGCGAGCTGGACTACGCGTTCAGCGGCGATGAGGACCTCCTCATCGGCTGCCATCTCCCGGGCCACTGGGAGGCGGGAATGGTGGCGACGATCGACGTCGGCGACTGAGGCGCTGTCACGGGGCGAGCTCGGCCAGCACCTCGGCGGTGTGCTCGCCGAGCAGGGGCGGGGCGCGGCGCACCGGTGGCGCGGCGCCGTCCACCCGGATCGGGCTCGGCGGGAGCCGGAGGCCGTCGACCGTCGAGATCCAGCCCTCGGGGTTCACCCGCTCGAGGGCCGCGACCGCCTCCCCGACGCTGTTCACCGGCCCGGCGGGCACGTCCGCCGCCTCGAGCGCGGCGAGCAGCTCCTCGCGCCGGCGGCCACGGATGGCGGTCGCCAGCACGTGCACGAGCTCGTCGCGCCGCGCGACCCGCTCCGGATTCGTGGCGTACCCACTGGCGATCGGAAGGTCGAGGACGCCGCACAGCCGCGCGAACTGGGCGTCGTTCCCGACGGCCAGCACGAGGTCGCCGTCGGCGGCCGTGAAGGACTGGTACGGCACGATGTTCGGATGGGCGTTGCCGTGCCGCCCCGGTTCCGCGCCGGTGGCCAGCTGGTTGGCGAGGACGTTCGTCAGCCCGGCAACCCCGGCCTCGACGAGGCTGACCTGCACCGATCCGGGCGACGTGGCGCCACGACCGATGAGGAGGGCGAGGGCGCCGACCGCGCCCTCGAGTCCCGCCAGCAGGTCGAGCAGCGCCACCCCGACCTTCATCGGTGGACCGTCCGGATCGCCGGTGACGGACATCAGGCCGCTCACCGCCTGGGCCAGCAGGTCGTAGGCGGGACGATCCGCGTCGACGCCGGGGAAGCCGCCGATCGTGGCCACGACCACGCCGGGATGGCGTGCCCGCAGCGCGTCGAGCTCGAGGCCGAGCCTCGCGGCCGTCGCGGGACGGTAGTTGTGGACGAGCAGGTCCGCGCGTGCGAGCAGTCTATCCAGGTCGTCGCGTCCGGCTTCGGTCCGAAGGTCGAGCACGACGCTGCGCTTGTTGCGGTTCACCGACGCGAAGTAGGCGCTGCGCCGCTCGGCGGGATCGCCCCACCACGGGGGGCCCCAGGCGCGCGACTCGTCCCCCTCGGGCGGCTCGACCTTGAGGACATCGGCCCCCAGGTCGGCGAGCAGCATGGTGGCGAACGGGCCGGCGAGGACCCGGCTGAGATCGACGACCCGGATGCCGTCGAGCGGGAGGGGCGCGGTCACGCCGCTACGGTAGCCGGAGCATTGGCACGCTCGCCGCTAGCATTGACGCCATGAAGATCGGATTGATGCTGCCGCTCGGCGAGAGCGAAGCCGGCGGCTGGACGAACCTGCGGGCCATGGCCGTCGCCGCCGACGAGCGCGGGCTCGACTCGGTCTGGGGTGCCGACCACCTCATCTTCCGTGACGATGGAGCGACCGAGGGTATCCACGAGTGCTGGACGGTGCTCACCGCGGTGGCCGCGGTCACCTCGCGCGTCGAGATCGGACCGCTGGTGCTGGCGCTTCCCTTCCGGAACCCCGCGCTGACCGCGAAGATGGCCGCCGAGCTCGACGAGGTCAGCGGCGGCCGCTTGATCCTCGGCCTGGGCTGTGGATGGCACGAGCCGGAGTTCGACGCGTTCGGCTATCCGTTCGACCATCGCGTGAGCCGGTTCGAGGAGGGCATGCGAATCGTCTCCCCCCTCCTGCGCGAGGGTCACATCACGTTCGACGGCCGCTATCACCGGGCCATCGAGGCGGAGCTCCGCCCGGCGCCGATTCGCGAGGGCGGTCCGCCGATCCTCATCGCGGGCAAGCAGCCTCGCATGCTGCGGCTGGTGGCCGAGTACGCGGACCAGTGGAACGCTGCCTGGTACGGCCACCCGGATCGGGCCGATGAGCTGCGCACGCGGCTCACCAAGCTGCGGGCCGCACTCGACGACGCAGGACGGGATCCGGCATCCCTGGCGATCACGGTCGGCATCTTCGTCGCCTTCGCCGACGCCGACGGCGACATCCCCGATCGCGCCATCCGTGGCTCGGTCGACGACGTGGGCGCGGCGCTGGCCGGCTACGCCGATCTCGGGGTGAGCCATCTCATCGTCCATCTCTGGCCGCGGTCGCCCGACGCCGTGCGGCGCCTGGCTGAGGCGGCGGCGATCGCTCGGGTCCGGGTCCCGACGCCCGCCTAAGCTCTAGGCCGGCTCGGCCACCATCAGCAGGTGCCGGACCGCGCGGCGAGCCCGGCGGATCCGCACTAGGTGCCGCCCCACGATCCGCTGTCGGCAGGTCGTGCACACGTGCCAGCGCCCGTCGCGGCCGAGCCGGATGGGATGCTCCGGGACGAGGATGCGCCATCGGCGCCGCGGACGCGAGCGGAGATCGGAGAGGTGCGCGGAGCGGGCGGCGACCGCCCCGGGGACGTGGAGCGCGACTGCATGGCCAAGGGCGCTCGGGTAGCGCGCCGTCTCGAGGCGGAGGGCATCGCCGTCGTCCAGGCCGTGACGGCGGTAGAGCCCGAAGGCGATCCGGTAGAACGCCCGGTCGTGGTGACGAACGCGCGAACCGCGCCGCCGCGGCGGGGCCGGCGCCAGCCAGTGCGCGAGCTCGTGGAGGAGCGTCAGCCGCTGGTCGAGCGGATCCTCCCCGGCGCGAACGCTGATCGTGCCTGCGTGACGGCGGGCGACGCCCGTCGAGTGCGCGCTGCGACGCCGGCGCCACGTCAGCCGCGGCGGCGCCACATCCGCGGCGGTGCAGACCTCGGCGACGAGGGCACCGGCCCAGTCCGGTGGGGTCATCGACGCTCCCGGAGCAGCCGTCCGACCTCCGTCAGCCAGGCGTCGAGCTCCGGGTCGGCGTAGCGCGCGTCGTCGTACGTGAAGCCGGGCATGTCGGCGCCGTGGGCGTCCACGTATGCGGCGGGCGTCTGCTGACGGAACGGGAAGGCGCGCGCCGCCATCGCCTCGCGGTCGGGGTCCGCCGTGGGCCGCTCGGAAGGACGGCTGGAATCGTGCCGACGGCGCCATCGGCTCGTCAGCTCCTCCAGACGCTCGGCTCGGCTCATCTGCGGAGGGTAGCCCGAAGCCACGTGGTCCGTGGGGCTTCGTCGCGAGTGTTCAGGCCTGTTGAACGCTCGCCCGCGCAAAGCGCGTGCAGCGCACGCCGCCGGCCGCGGGCGGGGCTCAGGCGCGAACGGGGTCCGGTGCGCCCTCGTAGAGGCCCAGGCGCGCGACGGCCCGCTGCACCCAGCGGGGCGCCCACCAGTTCACCGCGCCCATGACCCGCATGAAGGCCGGCACGAGCACCCCACGCACGACCGTGGCGTCGATGAGCACGGCGAGCGCCATGCTGAAGCCGAGCGCCTTGATGAGCACCACCGAGGAGAGCGCGAACGCCCCGAACACCGCGACCATGATCAGCGCCGCCCCGGTGATGATGCCGCCGGTGATCCCGATCCCCTCCTCCACGGCACGCGTGTTGTCGCCCGTCGCCAGGTACCGCTCGCGGATCCGGGACAGGAGGAGCACCTCGTAGTCCATCGACAGGCCGAACAGGATGGCGAACATCAGGATCGGGGTGCTGGCGATGATCGTGCCCGACGGATCGAAGTCGAGCAGGCCCGAGAGGTTGCCCTGCTGGAAGATCCAGACGAGGGCACCGAAGCTGGCGGTGATGCTGAGCAGGCTCATCAGCACCGCCTTGAGCGGCAGGAAGATCGATCCGAAGGTCAGGAACAGCACGGCGCCGGTCACGGTGACCACGATCGCCACGGCCCACGGCACGGACGACGCGAAGCTGGCCATGAAGTCGCGCGACCGCGACGACAGCCCGGCCGTGAGCGTCTCCTCGGCGAAGTCCGGCTCGGGCACGGCACGGATGCGATCGACGAGCTCGCGCCCGTCCTGGGAGTCGGGCAGCAGGCGCGTGAAGACGTCCACCCGCGTCACGTCGCCGACGACCGTTCGCTCCAGCCACTCAGCGAGGAAGGCGACCTCGGCCGGGCGGTCGGACTCGGGCAGCGTGATCAGCTGCCGGTAGGTCGCCTCGTCCATGCCGGGCGGGGGGTCGAGCAGGCTGGTCACGTCGCCGGCACCCCGCAGCGCCTCGAGGTCGGCGACGTACGCCCCCAGGTCCTCCAGGGCGGATGCCTCAACCGCGCCGTCCACCAGGATGGGGCCGTCGGCCCGCACGGCCACCTCCACCGGGTCGGTCTCGCCCGAGGGAAACTCGTCGGAGAGGACGCGGAAGCCGGTGACGCCGTCCGACGGAGGAAGGTCGTCGAGGTTGCCGCCGGTCGACAGCTGGATCCCGAAGAACGGCAGCCCGGCCAGCACGAGGATCAGCAGCACGGGGGTGGCGATGAGCAGCGGTCGGCGCATGACCCGGCGCGCGACGCGGGACCAGACCCCGTGGCCCTGCCGCGCGTCGGCCGCCTCGACGTCATCCTCGATGAGGCGCAGCGACCGCGGCAGCGGGACGCGCAGCCGGTTCACGCGCGGGCCGAGCATCCCGAGCAGGGCGGGAAGCACGGTCAGGCCGAAGACGAGGGTCGAGAGCACGGTCACGATGCCGCCGAGGCCCATGCTGCGCAGGGCGGGCGACTCGAAGACGGTGAGGCTGGCGAGGCCGATGGCGACCGCCACGCCGCTGATCGCCACCGCCTTGCCGACCGTCGCCATCGTGTGCTCGATCGCCTCGGCGACCGGCCGATGGCGCAGCTCCTCGCGGAAGCGGCTGACGGTGAACAGCGAGTAGTCGATGGACAGCGCCAGGCCGATCATCGTCGTCACGTTCGTGACGAAGATGCTCATCTCGGTCACGTTGGCCAGCAGGCCGATGATCGCGATCGAGGTCGGCAGCGCCATCCCCGCGATGATGAGCGGAAGCGCCGCGCCCACCACGGTGCCGAACACCGCGAGCAGGATGAGCATCGCAATCGGCAGGCTGATGATCTCGGCGCGGACGAGGTCCTCCTCGACCGCCTGGTTGAACTCGTGCTGCACGACCGGGATGCCGGTCACCGTCATCTCCACCCCAGCCGGGGCCTCGATCCGCTCCGCGAGCGCCTCGACATCGTCGACCGCGTCCTCCATCTCCTCGGTGAGCCGGACGATGGCGAAGGTCTTGTCGCCGTCATCGCTGACGAACGTCTCGTCACCCACGTCCGCGTAGGTGAGGATCTCGTCGACGATCGGCTCGTCCGCCAGCGGCGCGACGGCGTCGGCCACGGTCGCCTGGAAGCCGTCCGATGCGGCGTCGCCGTCGGGGTCGGTCAAGATCACGATCATGCTCGACGCCTGCTCGCCGAAGCGCTCGGCGAGGAGCGCCTCGCCCCTCGCGGCCTCCGAGCCGGCGATCTGCCAGCCGCCCTGGCTCAGCCGTCCACCGGCCTGCGCGGCCCACACGTTGAGGCCGATGACGATCGCCACGCCCACCGCCGGCAGCCACCGCCGCCAGCGGTACGTGGCCCGCCCGAGCGCCGCGAAGATCCCGTTATGGGCGATGCGATCGTCGGTCCACGGCCGCGGCGCCGCGGGGAGGATCGGATCGGGCGGCGGCGGCGGGATCGGCGGCTCGGCGGGATTCCCCCGGCCGCGGAGGACCAGGAGCAGGGCGGCGAGGGCGGCGGCGACCGCGCCGAAAATCAGCGGACGGCGCATCGGAATGAATGAGCGTTCAGCATGCGGACTGCACTGTAGCCCTTGCGCTCGAACCGCGTCAAGTGCAAACTGAATGCTTATTCATCACGGAGTCGTTCATGCCCCGCAGCACCGCCGCCCACGCCACGGAGATGCGCCAGCGGATTCTGGACGGCGCCCATCGCGCGATGCTCACCGGCGGCTACCGCGGGACGACGATGCCGGAGATCGCAACCGAGGCGAGCGTCAGCGTCGGGCTCCTCTATCGCTACTTCTCCAGCAAGGAGGAGCTGTACCTGGCGATGTGCGAGTCGGTGACCCAGGCGCAGCTCGATGACCTCGCCGTCCAGCTCGGCCAGATCGCGGATCCCCGCGAGCGCCTGGAGAGCGCCATCGGGCTGTTCATCGAGAGCCTGGAGGCCGAGCGCTGGGGTCCGATCGTCATCGCCGGGTGGGCGGAGGCGGATGTCAACCCGGCCCTCCGGGACATGCTTCGTCGCCGGTGCGACCAGATCCGCGCATTCGTGCAGATGTTCCTTCGCGAGGCCGTCGTCCGTGGCGAGCTGGATCCGCATGCCGACCTGGAGGAGCTCAGCCTTGCGACCGCCATGCTGCTCGACGGCGTGATCGCCCACCAGGCCGAGATGGGCGACCGCTTCGACCCCGGCCTGGCGCAGCGGTCGCTGATCTCGCTGCTCGGCCGCACCCTGTCCGGCTCGGCATCGCTCCCGCCGGTGGCATAGGCACCGGCCCGCGGCCGTTATGATCCGCGCGTGAGCGCGGTTCCCGGGAGGCGGCCATGACCGTCCTGGCACCTGCCGGTTGGTGGCGCGGCCTGGGTGGCATGACCCGGTCGGGCAGTGCCGTCGAGGCGCTGGCCTGGGCGCTCTACGACTTCGCGAATACGATCTTCAGCTTCGCGATCGTCAGCTTCGCGATGGGCCCGTGGGCCGTCCGATTTCTCGGCGAGGGACCCGGAACCCTGCTCTTCACGGTCGCCGCGTCGCTGGCGGTCGCCGCCAACGCGCTCGTCTCGCCGGTCCTCGGTGCGCAGAGCGACCGGACCGGCGGTCGAAAGCGGTACCTGCTGGTCTTCACGGTCCTGTGCGTCGTCCCCACGGCGGCCATCGGATTCGTCGACATCGGGCTCGGGCTGCTCCTCTTCGCCATCGCGAACTTCGCCTACCAGGCGGCGCTCATCTACTACGACGCGCTGCTGCCGGACGTGGCGCGCCCGGAGAAGCGCGGGCGCCTGTCCGGGATCGGTGTGGGCCTCGGCTACCTCGGCACGATCGTGTCGGGCCTCCTCCTGGGCCTCACCGTGGACGCCGACGGGCGGATCACGGCCCTGAGCTTCGTGCTCGTGGCCGGGCTCTTCGCCGTCTTCGCCATTCCCATCTTCCTGCTCGTCACCGAGCGTCCGCGCACCGGGGTGGCGTTCACGATCGCCGACACGATGCGCTCGTGGTCGCAGCTCCGCGCCTCGGTGCGCCACGCGCGCGAGGTTCCCGGCCTGCTGCGCTTCGTGCTCGCACGCCTCTTCTACACCGACGCGATCAACACGGTCATCGCGGTGATGAGCCTGTTCACGATCAATGCCATCGGCTTCACCGAGGGGGAGGCGCGCCTGGTCCTCATCGGCCTGACGGTGGTCGCGGTGATCGCCAGCTTCGGCTGGGGGTGGCTGGCGGACCGATGGGGCCCGAAGCGCACCCTGGTCGCGGTCCTCGTCTCGTGGACGGCGGGGCTGCTCCTCGTGGCCCTCACGCTGTCGGAGGTGCCGTTCCTGATCGCGGGCGCGGTGCTCGGATCCGGACTGGGCGGCGTGGCGGTCACGGATCGGCTGCTGCTCATCCGCATGGCCCCCCGGGAGCGCGTGGGCGAGATGTTCGGCCTGTTCGGGCTGGTCGGGAAGCTGTCCGCGGTGGTTGGCCCCTTGCTCTATGGTTTCATCGTGTTCCTGCTGCTCGAACCGCTCGGCCGCGGCGCGTACTCCGTGGCGATCCTCAGCCTCCTGGCGCTCATGCTCGTCGGCCTCTGGCTGCTGCGATCCGTCCCCGAGCCGCCGCTCGGCAGCCGCGAGGATGATCAGCTCGCCGCCCCGCTGGAGCCGGCCATCGTTGCGCCGGGGGAGACGCCCCGATGACGATCGTGGTCGCCCACCGCGGCGCGTCGGCGCAGGCGCCGGAGAACACGATGCAGGCGTTCCGGCTCGGCGTGGAGGCGGGGGCCGATGCGATCGAGCTGGACGTCCACCTCACGTCCGACGGGCAGCTGGCGGTCATCCACGACGACACGCTCGATCGCACGACGGATCGCACCGGGCGGGTGGCCGACCTCACGATGGACGAGATCCGCGGGGCCGATGCGGGCGCGACCTTCGCGCGCCCGGACGACGCCGGCTTCCCGTACGCCGGCGCTGGCCTGCGCGTCCCGACCCTGCCCGAGGTCCTGGCATGGCTGCCGGATGGCGTCGGCCTCGTGGTCGAGATCAAGGTGCGCGCCGCCGCCGACGCCGTCGTCGAGGCGCTCCGCGGTCAGCCCGTCCGGGAGGGGGACCGCCTGGCGGTCATCAGCTTTGACGAGGCCACCATCGAGCGCGTGCGCGAGCTGGATCCGGGGATCCGCACCGGCTACCTGCTCGTGCCGACCCAGCCGATCGAGCCGGCGCTCACCTGGGCCACCGAGCACGGGCACACCGGGGTCTTCCCCTGGGAGGGGGACCTCGGAATGGATCCGCTGCCGCTCATGGCACAGGCGCACGCCTTTGGGCGCGAGGTCGGCTGCTATGTCGTGAACGACCCGCTCCGCATGCAGCACCTGGCCGCCTGCGGGCTGTGGGGCTTCGTCACCGACGTGCCGGACGTGGCTCGCGCCGCCCTCACCGGGCCATCGGACGCGGGCCCCTAGCGCGCCCCGCTCGGGCTCGCGGCGAGATCACCAGGGGCGTCGCGAGCCGCCGCAGCGGGACGACTGCAGGCCTCGCCATGGTGGTGTGTGCCGCGGGGGCACACATCGGCCAGCGAGGAGCCATCGCGAGATTCGTGGATGGCTGCGCTTCGCCGCGGCGGCACATCCCTGCCACACAGGATGCTGCGCCGCCGCGAAGCCGCCGCCATCTTCACCGATGCGTGCCGTGGCGGCACAGTGCCGGGCGCTGGCGACGGCCCGATCGCGGCTTCGTGCCCCGAGGGCACACGTCGGCGGAGCAACGCACCGGACAGGGCGGCGATCAGCCGCGGTTCGGATCGACCTTCGGGAGCCGCGTCTTGCCCTCGATGAGGAAGTGCCGGAACCACTCGTCGATGAGGCGCAGGTTGTCGACGCGCCGGAACGGCGTCCCCGACCGCGTGAGCTCGTGCGACTCGTCCGGCACTCGCATCAGGCGCACGGTCTTGCGCAGCGAGCGGAGCACGGCGAAGAGCTCCTCCGCCTGCGTGATCGTGCAGCGCAGGTCCTTCTCCGCGTGCTGGATGAGGAGCGGTGTCGTGACCTTCGTGGCGTACGTGAGCGGCGAATGGCGGTGGTAGAGGTCCCAGTCGTCCCATGGGTGCGTGCCGTACACGTAAAGCCCGAAGACCGGGCCGCCGATGTCGCCGGACAGCATCTGGCTGACGAGGTCGTTGACGCTCCGGCAGGTGACCGCCGCCTTGAACCGATCGGTGTGGCCGACGATCCAGGAGGTGAGGTAGCCGCCGTACGAGCCGCCGGTGACGCCCATCCGATCGCCGTCGACGAGCCCGTCGGCGATGAGCGCGTCGAGACCGGCCATCACGTCCTGCGTCGGGCCATCGCCCCAATCGCGGACGTTGGCCGTGAGGAAGGCCGCTCCGTAGCCCTGTGACCCGCGCGGGTTGCAGGCGTAGACGCTGATCCCGCTCGCGGCCAGGATCTGCCATTCCCACATCAGCGACCAGCCGTACAGCGTCGCGGGACCACCGTGGATCTCGAGGACGACCGGGGCCGGGGCGCGCTTCGTGCTGGCCGGGGCCGGCAGGAACCAGCCCTGGATCCGGCGGCCGTCGGCCTCGTGCCAGCGCTCGACCGGGGTGACCAGCCGGATCTCGCCCCATGCCTCGCCCATGAGATCGCTCACGCGGCGCAGGTCGACGCGATCGCTGGCCCCCAGCCGGCCGGCGGGGATGTCACCGACCACCACGTCCGGCACATCGGTACCGCTGGTGCGCACGGCCGCCACCCGGGCGCCGCCGCGAGGGAGCGCGACGAGGTCCTGCCGCCCGAGGTAGTGCCGGTCCCGCGTGAGCCGCTCGATCCGCCCGCCGTCCACCTCGACCCGCCACAGCTCGAACGATCCCTCGGCCGGGGCAGCGAACACGATCCAGCGACCGTCGGCCATCCACTGGGGCCGGTTGGCGCCGCCGCCCACAAGGTCGCTGTTCATGGCACCGGCCGCCTCGAGGTCCGAGCCGGCCAGCAGGTCCTCGTCCGCGCCGTCACGGACGCGGAATCGCCACACCGAGGCCTGCGCCACCTCGCCGCGGCGCCAGTCCCGGTTGCCGATGGCCGCGACCCACGCCCCATCTGGCGACCAGGCCGGCGACGCCCAGCCCTGGCGGCCGCGGCCGGTCGAAAGCTGCCGCACGACGCGCGTGCGGATGGTCACCACGTAGACGTCGCTGCGCCAACCGAGATCCGGGTTCGGATGGCGATCCGAGACGAAGGCGACCTGGCGGCCGTCGGGTGACCAGTGGGGATCGGCGTCGTGGTGATCGCCGGTCGTCAGCAGCTCGGCGGCCCCGGTCGCGGCGTCCACCAGCCACAGCCGGGTGAACCGATCGTGGATGAACCCCGCCCCGTTGAACTGGTAGAGGAGCGTGTCGATCAGCCGCGTATCCGGCGCCGGGGGATCGTCCGGCCTGCGGTCAGGCTTCTTCTCCGGATCGGTCGAGGAGGCGCCGCTCACCACCACCAGCCGGCGGCCGTCGGGCGACCAGGCGAGCCCGCTGGCGTCCTTCGGCAGATCGGTCAGCGGGCGGGCCTCGCCGCCATCTGCGAACGGGAGCAGCCAGACCTGGGTGCCCCCCTCCTTCGGCGCCTCCGCCTTGCCCGGCTTCGCCCCGCTCCCGCCGGCCTGGAGGACCGCCCCGCGGTCCGAGAGGAACGCGAGCGTCCGGCCATCGGGCGACCAGCGCGGGGCGGTGTCGTTCTTCGCGCCGACCGTCAGCTGCCGTGCCGGGGCGCCCCCATCCGTCGCTGCGACCCACAGCGAAGTCCGGTAGCCGTCCTTGCCGGGTGCCACGGACTTGACGCTGAACGCGACGAACCGCCCGTCCGGCGAGAGTGCTAGCTCGGTCGGGACGCGGAGGTCGTAGAGGTCCTCGGGGCGCGGGGCGCGGACGGCCATCGCATCGGTCTCCAGCCTGTGGGTGGGAAGGTGAGTCTAGTCAACCATCCGGGCGCCGGCCGTGCCCGCGCGCTACCAGTTCGTTGCCGTCGAGGCCTCGATCTCGCCGACGGACGCGAGCCAGCGCTCGGCGTCGATGGCCGCGCGACAACCGTCGCCGGCCGCGGTGACCGCCTGCCGATAGTGATGGTCGTGCACGTCGCCGGCAACGAAGACGCCGTCGATCCCGGCGCCCGTCTCCCCGTCCACGATCTCCAGGTATCCGCCCTCGCCGATCGTCAGCTGGCCGGCGAACAGGTCCGTGTTCGGCTTGTAGCCGATGGCCACGAACATCCCCTGCACGCCGAGCTCGGAGACCTCGCCGGTCGAGGTGTCGCGCAGCGTGAGCGAGCTGACCGTCATCTCACCCTTCACCTCGGCGACCTCCTTGTTCCAGAGGACGTCGATCTTCTCGTGGTTCAGCGCGCGATCCTGCATGATCCTGCTTCCACGGAACTCGCCTCGCCGCACGATCATCGTGACCTTGTCCGCGAAGCGCGTGAGGAAGGTCGCCTCCTCGAGGGCGGTGTCGCCGCCGCCCACCACCGCCACCTCGCGGCCGCGGAAGAAGAACCCGTCGCAGGTCGCGCACGCGCTCACGCCGCGGCCGCGGAATTCCTCCTCGCTGGGCAGGCCGAGCCACAACGCCGATGCGCCGGTGGCCACGATGACGGCGTCAGCGCGATATTCGTCGTCGTTGACCCAGATCCCGAACGGCCGCTGGCTGAAGTCGACGCGGGTGGCGTCCTTCTCGATGATGGTCGACCCGAACCGCGTGGCCTGCTCGTGGAACTTCTGCATGAGCTCCGGCCCCTGGATGCCCTCCGGGAAGCCGGGGTAGTTCTCCACGTCCGAGGTGATCATCAGCTGGCCCATCGGAACGTTGCCGGCGATGACGAGCGGCTCCAGGTTCGCGCGGCCGGCATAGATCGCGGCGGTCAGCCCCGCCGGCCCGGAACCGATGATCACCACCTTGTGGTGTCGCGTGTCGGTGGAGTCCTGGGAGGGCGCGCCGGCGTTCGGCGGGACGGTGGCGGTCATGGCATGGGCAGCATAGCGAAACCCGGTCGATCGGCCGAGATCAACCGGCCGCGGGAACCTCGCGAGTGGCCCAGTCGAGCGCCGCCTCGAAGGCCCTGGCGCCGGCCGCCTTGTCGACGACCCGGGTGCTCCCGTCGGCTCGGATCATGGCCGGCAGCAGATCGCTCGGGCTGCCGGTCCAGTACACGACCGGCATCGCGGGATAGCGGTGACGCGTGGCGAGGAAGAGCGCCGCGCTCAGCTCGCGCTCTAGGCGCCAGTCGAGCACGACCGCCGACGGCGGCGCGGCGCCTCGGAGGGCCGCCAGGAACGGCAGTGGCGTCGGAAAGACGGTGGCCTCGATGCCGGCACCCCGGCAGAGGTCCTGCGCCAGCGCCGCGGCCGCGGGCTCGTCCTCGACGATCCACACGCGGCGGACGTCGTCGAGGTCGCGGGCTGCGCGCTCCGTCATGCGCCGCGCAGCGTGCACGCCACGTGCCGATCGGGGCACGCCGTTCTACCATGAGCCGCGATGACCACCCCCGCTCGGCGGCCGACCTCGACCGTCCTCGTCGGCGGCGTGCCGGTCGGATCGGACCACCCGATCGTCGTGCAGTCGATGACGAACACCGACACCGCCGACGCGGACGGGACCGCCATCCAGGTCGCCCAGCTCGCCCACGCCGGCTCGGAGCTCGTCCGCATCACCGTCAACAACGACCAGGCGGCCCGCGCGGTTCCCGTCATCCGCGAGAAACTCGACCGCCTGGGTGTCGCCGTGCCGATCATCGGCGACTTCCACTACAACGGGCACCTGCTGCTCACGAAGTACCCCGAGATGGCCGCGGCGCTCGCGAAGTACCGCATCAACCCCGGCAACGTCGGCACGAAGCGGCGCGACGAGCAGTTCGCCCAGATCATCGAGGTCGCGGTCGACAACGCGAAGCCGGTCCGCATCGGCGTCAACTGGGGCTCGCTCGACCAGCAGCTGCTGACCGAGATGATGGATGCGAACGCGCGCCTGGCGGAGCCGATGGACAGCCGCGAGGTGATGATCGAGGCCATGATCGAGTCGGCGCTGCGCTCCGCGCGCCTGGCGGAGGAGGCGGGCTTGGGGCACGACCGGATCATCATCTCGGCGAAGGTGAGCGGCGTGCAGGACCTGATCGAGGTCTATCGGCGGCTGGCCGAGCGCTGCGACTACCCGCTCCACCTGGGTCTCACCGAGGCGGGCATGGGTGCCAAGGGGATCATCACCTCGACCGCGGGCCTGGCGATCCTGCTCCAGCGCGGCATCGGCGACACGATCCGCGTCTCGCTCACGCCGGAGCCCGGCGGCGATCGGACCCAGGAGGTGCAGGTTGCGCAGCAGGTGCTCCAGTCCATGGGCCTCCGCTCGTTCCTGCCCCAGGTCTCCGCATGCCCGGGCTGCGGCCGCACGACCTCGACGTTCTTCCAGGAGATGGCCCGCGACATCCAGGCGTACCTCGTGGAGCGCATGCCGTCCTGGCGCGAGACCCATCCCGGCGTCGAGGAGCTCCGGGTGGCGGTCATGGGCTGCGTCGTCAACGGGCCAGGCGAGTCGAAGCACGCCGACATCGGCATCTCGTTGCCCGGCACGTTCGAGGAGCCTGTTGCGCCGGTCTTCGTCGACGGCGAGAAGACTGAGACGCTCCGCGGCGACGACATCGTCCCCCGCTTTCTCGCCATCCTCGAGGACTACGTTGCGCGCCGCTACCCGTCGCCGGGCGCCGTGGCGGCCGAGCGGCCCAGCTGATCCGCGGCGGGTTTGTTCGCCCGCGGGAGTATCAGCGACGTCCTGGCCGATCCTCCCGCCTGTGAGCAACAATCCGCCACCATCGGCGCTCGTTCGCGGTCGTGGGTCGCCGGTTCTCCCGCCCGCAGGCAACCTGGGCACTTCCTCGCCGATACTCCCGCCGGCACGCGACTCGCCGGCGGCCCGTGAGCTGAGCGTCAGGCGGCTGTCGAGAGGAAGCTCCAGGCCGCAATGACGAAGGCCAGGACGATGAAGGTGATGAGCGCGAGGGGCAGGAAGGCGACGCTCAGCGGACGCTGCGCCGGCAACGGCCGTTCGCGGATCTCGGGGACGACGTCCTCGCGGGTTGCCGGAAGGTTGGGCTCCATGCTCACTCCTCGTGGTCGTGCAGAATCGTCGCCAGCTGCGCCGCGAGCGACGCCTCAGTGACCGGTCCGAACTGTCGCGCCGCGATCGTACCGTCCCGCGCGATGAAGTAGGTCTCGGGTGGGCCGAGGATGCCATATGCCGATGCCACCCGTTCGCCCGGATCCATGGCGGCCGGCCAAGTCCCGCCATTGCGGGCCATGAAGTCGCGCGCCGCCTCCGAGCGGTCGCGGAACACGACGCCGACGATGGCCAGTCCTTCGTCCGCGTGGCGCCTCGCCGCGTCCCGCAGCAGCGGGAACTCCTCGACGCACGGTCCGCACCAGCTCGCCCAGAAGTTCAGGACCACCGGCCGGCCCTCGAGGTCGGCGAGGCGCACCGGGTTGCCGTCGAGGTCGGCAAGGGAGAAGTCGGGGGCCAGGCTGCCGATCGTGGTCGGTGATGTCGACGGCAGGCGGCCGAGCAGCAGGATGCCGAGGACAGCGACCAGGACGATCGGCAGGAGCGCCGCGGCGAGCAGGTACGGGCGCGGAAGGCGCCGCAGGTCTGGTCCGGCGAGGGAACGGTGAGCCGATCCGGCGGTCATCGGCGCCTCAGTGCGCGGCCCCGTCGTCGTGCGGGCCGTGCTCGGTCTCACGCCACTCGTGGTTCGCGGCGCTCACCCAGGCGATGATGCCGATGACGAGCACCGCCAGCCCGGGGATCGCGATCCAGGGGTTGGCGATCTGATCCTCGGACCGGAAGGCGAGCCCGGACCCCAGGAGCAGGATGCCGACGGACATGAGCACCGGCAGATAGCTTGGCCCGGGCAGGTGGACGCCGCGTGGCGGGGTCGGACGCTCCCCCGCAGGACCGCCACGCGACGAGATGACGAAGACGACGCCGAGCACGACGAGCATCGCGACGCCGACCAGGATGAAGCCGATGGCGGTATCGGTCATGCGTTCGGCTCCTTCCTAGCGCAGCAGGTAGATCGTGCTGAACACGCCGATCCAGACGGCGTCGACGAAGTGCCAGTACATGCTCACCGCCTCGACCGCCACGTGGTTCTTCGCGCTGAACTGGCCGCGCATGGCCCGCGCCAGGACGATGGTCAACCCGACCGCGCCGCCGAAGACGTGCGCGCCGTGGAAGCCGGTCAGCGTGTAGAAGACCGTGCCGAAGACACCATCGGCGATCCCGAATCCGAGCTGGCTGTAGTCGTACAGCTGGCCGGCCAGGAACAGGATGCCGAGGCCGAGCGTGATCGCCGTCCACATCCGGAGCTTGCCGATGTCGCCGCGGCGGATGGCCCACACGCCGAACTGCATCGTGAAGCTCGACGCAACGAGGATGGCGGTCAGGACGGCCGCCAGTGGCAAATCCAGGTGACCCCCCTCCGGCGGGTGCCAGGCCCCCGGCTCGACGGAGGCGCGGGCGTTGAAGTAGGTGGCGAACAGCCCGGCGAAGAACATCACCTCGGACGCGATGAACAGGAGCATGCCGACCAGCGCGGTCGGCGTCCCGGTGACGTGGGTGACGATCGGGGCGTGCTCCTCGCCGGCGGGTCGTGCCGGCATCGCCTCGGCCGTCATACGGCACCGCCCCGGCGCTCGACGTCCTGCTCGGCGTCCTCGTCGAGATCCTCGGGTCGCTCGGCCGCGTGGCCGTGGCCGTGGGTCAGGAAGAAGAGCGGACGCTCCGAGTGGATCGGCGGCAGGCGGTCGAAGTTGTAGGGCGGCGGCGGCGACGTTGTCGCCCACTCGAGCGTGTTTCCCTCCCACGGGTCGTCGCCGGCCGGCTCACCGTTGATGAAGGTGGCGATCACGTTGATGAGGAACGGGATCACGCTCACGGCGATCATGAACGCGCCGACCGTCGACGCGAAGTTCAGCAGCGTCCAGCCGGCATCGGGGCTGTAGTCGCTGATGCGGCGCGGCATGCCGTCCAGGCCGAGCTGGTGCATCGGGAAGAAGGCGAGGTTGAAGCCGATGAAGTGGATCCAGAAGTGGACCTTGCCGAGCGGCTCGTTCAGCTTGCGCCCCGTCATCTTCGGGAACCAGTAGTAGGTGGCGGCGAAGACGCCGAACACGGAGCCGCCGAAGAACACGTAATGGAGGTGGGCCACCACGAAGTACGTGTCCTGGACGTGGAAGTCGATCGGCGGCGAGCTGAGCATCACGCCGCTGATGCCACCGATGAGGAACATCGAGACGAAGCCGAGCGCGAACAGCATCGGCGTCGTCAACGTCAGCTTGCCGCGCCACAGCGTGGCCAGCCAGTTGAACATCTTCACCCCGGTCGGCACGCCGATCAGCGCGGTCATGAACGCGAAGAACGGCAGCGCCACCGTGCCGGTGGTGAACATGTGGTGCGCCCAGACGCTGAAGCTCAGCAGGCCGATGCCGATGGTGGCGAACACGAACGCCTTGTAGCCGAAGAGCGGCTTGCGGCTGAAGACCGGCAGGATCTCGCTCACCACGCCCATCGCCGGCAGGATGACGATGTAGACCTCGGGGTG
>DASVEQ010000178.1:0-20009 GCA_036380455.1 Candidatus Limnocylindria bacterium
CTGCAACAATACCTGGACTCCCGGCACCGGCCGGGACCCCCCGCCGAGGAGACCGAATGAGCCGACGCCCCAGCTCGTCCGAGTACGAGGAGCGCCGCAACGCCCGCATCCGCCAGCTGCGTGAGCAGCGCGAAGGTCCCGTTCGCCGACGCCGTCGCGTCCAGCCATTGCTCCTCATCACGTGGATCGCGGGGACGATCGCCCTCCTGATCGTCGCCATCGTCATCGGCTTCAACGTCTTCTTCGCGCCGCGGGTGATGTCCTGGGTGGAGGAGAACCCCGGTGCCATCGAGCACGGCATCGTGCAGGACTTCGTGAGCTGGTACCGCCCGGAGGCCCTCGCCGACGAGCCGGCCTCCGACCAGCAGCGACGCGTCACGATCGAGATCCAGCAGGGGGCGACCGAGACGTCGATCGGGCAGCTGCTCTTCGACGAAGGGCTCATCACAAGCCAGATCGCCTTCCAGTACGCGATCATCAATGCCGAGCGCGAGGGCACGATTGCCTTCGGCACGTTCGACCTGTCGCCGACGCTCCGTCCGTCGGAGATCGTGGCCGCGCTCCGTGGCGAGGAGTTCGGGCCGACCACGGCGGTCACCATCCTCGAGGGCCTCCGGCTGGAGGAGGTCGTCGCCGCCTTCGCCGCCAGCGAGATGACGATGAACATGGAGGAGTTCGCAGCGCTCCTGCAGGCGCCGCCGCCGGAGCTCCTCAACCAGTTCGATTTCCTCGCCGACCTGCCGGCGGGTCAGTCGCTCGAGGGATACATTCCGCCCGACACCTACGAATTCCAGATCGCGGGAGAACGCGCGACGCCGACCGCGGTCGTGACGTCGCTCCTGACGGCATTCGGCACGAATCTCACCCAGGAGATCCGGGACGGCATCGCCGCCAAGGGGCTCTCGATCGACGAGGCGGTGATCATCGCCAGCATCGTCGAGCGCGAGGCGGTGATCGACGAGGAGCGCCCTCTAATCGCCGCCGTCTACACGAACCGATATCTCGAGCCCGACAACCCGCAGACCGTCGGCCTGCTGAACGCCGACCCGACCCTCCAGTACGGCCTGATGACCGGCGAGGCCAGGCCCGTCGGGCATCCCCTCCTCGCGGAGACGGAGGGCGGCTTCACCGCGGTCGACGAGTGGGGCGGCGTCGAGTGGTGGCCGCAGCTGCTGGTTCCCGGCGGCGAGGTCGCCCTCGAGGAGGTCCTCCTCGGGTTCCAGACCTACACCCGGCCGGGCCTGCCGCCGATGCCGATCGCCGCGCCCCGCATCGACTCGATCCAGGCGGTCGCAACCGCGCCGCTCGAAGAGGGCTACCTGTTCTT
The DNA here is from genome assembly GCA_036380455.1 of Candidatus Limnocylindria bacterium. Taxonomy (GTDB): domain Bacteria; phylum Chloroflexota; class Limnocylindria; order QHBO01; family QHBO01; genus JACDBZ01. The sequence continues at coordinate 1,328 of DASVEQ010000178.1, forward strand.
CGTGGCCGGATGCCCGGAGGGCACCCGCGACGGCTCGCACTACTTCTCGCGCACCCTCGACGAGCACAACGCCTTCATCGCGCAGGCGAACCAGGAGTGCGCCGGCCAATGACCGGCGTGGTCAGCCCATCGGTGACCAACGCGCGCCTGGCGGCGCTGCGCGCGCTCCTCGACGAGCGCTCGCTCGATGGGGTGCTCCTGAGCCGCGCGGCCAACAAGCGGTACTACAGCGGATTCCGGCTGAGCGACGCGGAGGGACCGACCTCCGGCTACGCCGGCACCCTGCTCGTCACGCGCGAGGCCGCGCTCATCCTGGCCGACTCGCGCTACACCGAGCAGGCCGAGCACGAGGCGCCCGGCTGGTCCCTCGTCCCCACCAGCCGCGCCCTCCACGAGGAGCTCCCTCCGCTGCTCCTGGCACACGGGGTCGAGGCGCTCGGGATGGAGGCGTCGGTGGTCAGCCACGCCGATTGGGCAGCGCTGGCCGAGGCCGCGCCGGGCGTCGAGCTCCATGCGATCGACGATGAGCTCGTCCGGCTGCGCATCCGCAAGACGCCCGAGGAGGTCGACACCATTGCCCGCGCCTGCGCGCTGACCGACGAGTGTTATGCATCCTTGAATACCTGGGTCCAGGTCGGGATGACGGAGCAGCAGGTGGCCTGGGAGATCGAGGCGTTCTTCCGTGCCCACGGCGCCGAAGGGCTCGCGTTCGACACGATCGTGCTGGCCGGACCGCGGGCCGCGATGCCGCACGGGCGTCCCAGCTCCGCCACCGTCGAGCCGGGCAACGTCCTGCTCATCGACTTCGGCTGCATCGTGGATGGCTATCGGTCGGACATGACGCGGACCCTGTTGGTGGGCGACGTGCCGGACCGGATCCGGGGCTACCACGACGCGGTCCGCGAGGCGCAGGCACTCGCCATCGCCGGGCTGCGGCACGGCGTGAACGGGCAGGAGGTGGACGCGGTCGCGCGCGATCGGATCGCCCGCGAGGGCGTCGAGCCATACGGGCATGGGCTGGGCCACGGCATCGGCCTTGAGACCCACGAGCCGCCCCGGCTCCGCGCATCCGAGGCGTTCACGCTCGAGGCAGGCATGGTCTTCAGCGTGGAGCCGGGGATCTACCTGCCGGGCGTGACCGGCATCCGGATCGAGGACATCGTCGCGTTGGATGCGACCGGGCCACGGATGCTGACTCACTCGCCTCGCGAGGCGCTCGTGGTCGGCTGACGCGTCGCGTGCCGATGTGCCGCCGCGGCACGCATCGGCCAAGAAGCGCTTCCCGGCTCGGCAGCCGTGTGCCGGCGGGGCACGGGCGCGCCATGGGAGCCGCCCCGCCAACCCCGCTGGACGGCAATCCAGCCGCAAGCCTGGCCGATGTGTGCCACCGCCGCACAACCTGCGCGACGCGGTCGTCGATGTGTGCCGGCCCCGCAGAAGCCGGAGATCCCAATGGCGCGCGCGACGTCCGGTGCCAGGCCGCGAGGTCGGGCGAGAGGCACGGTATCCTGTGCCGCGCACCGCATCGGCATCGGCATCGGTCCAGCAACAGGAGCAGCGATTGATCAGCACCGGCGACGTCAAGAAGGGCGTCATCATCGAGCTCGACGGGCAGCTCATGAAGGTCCTCGACTGGAGCCATATCAAGATGGCGCGCGGCTCGGCGCAGGTCCGGATGAAGCTCCAGAACGTGCGCAAGGGCGACATCGTGGAGCGCACCTTCCAGGCCGGGACGCGCTGGCCACGGGCGCGTGTCGAGTCCCGCAAGGCGCAGTACCTGTACTCCGATGGCGATGCGTATCACTTCATGGACGCCGAGACCTACGACCAGTTCTCGATGCGCGCCGCCGTGCTCGGGGAGGACGCGCAGTACCTCAAGGAGAACACCGACGTCATCTACAGCAGCCACGAGAGCGAGGTGCTCGGCGTGGACCTGCCGGTCACCGTCGACCTGACCGTCACGCAAACCGATCCCGGCTTCGCCGGTGACACGGCGACCGGCGCGAAGAAGCCCGCGACGCTGGAGACGGGGTTGGTGGTGCAGGTCCCGCTGTTCGTCAGCGAGGGCGACATCCTGCGGATCGACACCCGCACGGGCGAGTACGTCACGCGGGTCCAGTAGGCGAGCCAGTGGCGGATCGGCAGTACTCGATCTGGGATCAGCCGGAGCAGGAGCCGGAACCCGAGCCCAGCCATTTGCCGGTCGCCGCCGCCCCGCGGCCCAGCCCGCGCATCCTGCGCGTCACCGACCTCAACCGCCGCGTCCGGAGCCTCCTCGACGCCGATGCGGTCCTCGCCGACGTCTGGGTCGAGGGCGAGATCAGCCAGCCGTCGTTCCCCGGGTCTGGCCACTGCTTCTTCACGCTGAAGGATGCGAGCACCCAGATCCGGGCCGCCCTGTTCCGCGAGGAGCTCGCCCGCGCGCCGGTGCGCCCGGCGCACGGCATGAACGTCATCGTCCATGGGCGCGTGCGCGTCTACGAGCCGCAGGGCACGTACCAGCTGTACGTCGAGTCGCTGACGCCCGCCGGCGCCGGCGACCTGCACGCGCGGTACGAGCAGCTTCGCACCGAGCTGGCCACGGCCGGCCTGTTCGACGACGATCGCAAGCGCGCCGTGCCGCGCTGGCCGCGCCGCATCGGCGTCGTGACCTCGCCGGTCGGGGCGGTGTGGCGGGACATCGGGAACGTCCTGCGGCGCCGCTATCCGCTCGTGCACGTCGTGCTCAGCCCGAGCGTCGTGCAGGGGGCGGCGGCCGCGCCCCAGCTCGTGCGGGCGCTGAAGCGGCTGTACGCGCAGGCGGACCTCGACACGATCATCCTGGCCCGCGGCGGCGGATCGCTCGAGGACCTGTGGGGCTTCAACGACGAGCGCGTCGTGCGAGCCGTGGCGGACGCGCCGGTTCCCATCATCGTGGGCGTCGGGCACGAATCGGACGTGACGCTCTGCGACTTCGCCGCCGATCTGCGTGCGCCGACCCCGAGCGCTGCCGCCGAGCTGGCGACGCCGGACGGCACGCAGCTGCCCGCCATCCTGGGCCGCTTCCGGGACCGCGCCTCGGCCGCCCTGCTCGGGCGGGCGGCGGAACGGCGGCAGTTCCTCGAGGCGGAGTCACGCGCGCTCTCGAGGCTGTCGCCCGACCTGGGCGCGGCGCGCCAGCGCGCGGCGGACCTGCTCGACCGGGGAGGGCGGACGCTGGACGACCGGATCGAGCGTCGACGCATGCAGCTGGTGTCGCTGGCGGACGCGATGCGCGCCCTCTCGCCGAGCGCCACCCTCGAGCGCGGCTACGCCGTGGCGCGAACCGAGGACGGCCGCATCCTCCGCGATCCGGCCGAGGTGAGCGCCGGCGACCCGCTGCGGGTGACGGTGGCGCGCGGTACCGTGGAGACCCGCGTCGAGCGCGCCCGCGCCGACGGCACCGAGGAGCTGCTGCGATGATCGACGAGGCGAAGCTCGCGGTCCTGACCGACGAGGAGCTGGCGAAATACCCCTTCGACGAGCTGGTCGCCGCGCTGCAGCGCACCGTCCAGGGTCTCGAGGCAGGGAACGCGGGGCTGGAGGAGAGCATCGAGCTGTACAAGCAGGCGCTGCGCCTCCATGCGGCGTGCGATACCCGCCTCAAGGCGGCGGAGCTGCAGATCACCGAGCTCGGTCGTCGGGGCGTGGCAGAGGCGGAGGCTGACTGACGCGCCCGCGGGCGCGGCCGCGGCCGGAGATCTGACGACGCCGCTCGGCGAGGAGGGACGCAGTCACGTCTTCGCCAGACCGATCGTCTGAACGGGACCGATGCACCCGCGGCGACGCCGACGCATCGCTCCTATACTTTCCTGCGACCTAGCGAGGGCACCTTTTCCTTGACTCTGCTGGAGACGATTCACGAGCCGGCACAGATCCACGGCCTGTCGGGGGAGCAGCTCGAGGCCCTGGCCGGCGAGCTTCGCGAGAAGATGATCCGCACCGTCCACAAGACGGGAGGCCACCTGGCGAGCTCGCTCGGGGCGGTCGAGCTGACGCTTGCACTCCATCGCGTGATGGACTCGCCGCGCGACCGGATCGTGTGGGATACCGGGCACCAGGCGTATGCCCACAAGCTGCTCACCGGTCGATGGAACCGCTTCGACACGCTCCGCCAGGTCGGTGGCATCGGCGGATTCCCGCGCCGCAGCGAATCCGAGCACGACGTGTTCGATGGCGGCCACGCCGGCACCGGCGTCAGCATCGGCGTCGGGCTGGCGGTCGCGCGTGACCTGCATCCGAAGGCCGACCCGGCGCGCCGGCAGCGGATCGCGGTGTGCGTCGGCGACGCGGCGATGGGCTCGGGCCTGACGATGGAGGCGCTCAACCACCTCGGCCACGTGAAGCACCCGCTGCTCATCGTCCTGAACGACAACGAGATGAGCATCAGCCCATCCGTCGGCGGCCTCTCCACGCGGTTGAACAAGATGCGGCTCTCGCGGGCATACCAGGAGACGAAATCCGCGACCCAGCGGGCCCTGCCGCGGGTGCCGATCATCGGCAGGCCCGCGTTCGACCTCCTGGCCTGGGCGAAGGAGGGCTTCAAGCGTTCCTGGGCCAAGGTCGGATTCTTCGAGGACATCGGCATCACCTACATCGGCGTGCTCGACGGCCACGACCTTCAGGAGCTTGAGCGCGCATTCGAGGCCGCCTTCCGGCTCGAGGCGCCGGTCGTCGTCCACGTGAAGACGGTCAAGGGTCGCGGGTACGCGCCGGCGGAGGAGGACGCGATGAGCTTCCACGGCGCGTCACTGCCGCCGATCGACCTGTGCCTCATCGACCCCACAGAGGAGCCGCTGCCCGCCGAAGCGGCGCCGAAGAAGAAGCCGAAGACGTACACCCAGACGTTCGTCGAGGAGCTCGTGCGACTGGGCGAATCCGATGCGCGCATCACCGCCATCACCGCCGGCATGCCGACCGGGACCGGCCTGTCGCGTTTCGCCGAGCACTTCCCGGCCCGCTTCCACGACGTGGGCATCGCCGAGCAGCACTCGCTCACCATGGCGGCCGGGATGGCGCTGGCCGGGCTGCGACCGGTCGTTGCGCTGTACTCGACCTTCAGCCAGCGCGCGTTCGACGGCCTCGTCCACGACGTCTGCCAGAACGATCTGCCGGTTCTCCTGGGCCTGGACCGATCCGGCCTCGTCGGCGAGGACGGGACGAGCCACCAGGGAATGTTCATGCTCCCCGCCATGCGCTCGCTGCCGAACCTGGCGATCGGATCGCCGAAGGACGAGCAGGAGCTGCGCGACCTGGTCGTCACCGCCCTGTCCCACGACGGGCCGATGGCCCTGCTCTACCCACGCGACGCCGGCGAGGACCTGGCCGACCGGGATGGGTCGGTGCTGACGGTCGGGCGCGGCGAGGTCCTGCGAACCGGCGACGACCTCCTGCTGGTCGGCCTCGGACCGATCGTCCAGCGCCTCCTGGCGGTCGCCGACTCCCTCGAGGCCGATGGCGTGGGGGCGACCGTCATCAACGGCCGATGGGCGAAGCCGATGGATGAGGAGCTCATCGCCGAGCATGCCGCCGGGAAGCGGCTGGTCGTGACGGCCGAGGAGTCTGCCGCGATGGGAGGCTTCAGTGACGGCGTGCTCGACGCGCTGAACCGCGCGGACGTTCGGGTGCCGGTCCTGAAGATCGCGCTGGCCGACGGCTTCGTCCATCACGGCGCCGTGCACGACCTGCGACGCCAGCAACGGATCGACGCACCGGGGATCCTCGAGCGGGTGCGCGAGGCTCTCGGTTCAAGCGCGAGCTCTGTCGGTCGCTCGAAGGTCACCGCAGCTTGACCCCTGGCGGCACGCTCCACCGCGGGTGACCGTGGGGCGGGTCTACGGACACCGGAGCGCAGCCGGGCGACGACGTCCGGCATCGGATGACCCGTGCCTACGGGTCGAACGCACCTGAGAGCGGGCTCCGGCGTCCGTTGACTCGTGGGGCGGGTCAGCGGCTCGAAGCGCGCTAGGATCGGCCGCATGGCGCAGATCCGGCTCGACCAGCTGCTCACTAAACTTGGGCTGGCGCGGTCGCGCGCCGAGGCGCAGGCCCTCATCCACGCCGGCGATGTCGAGCTCGACGGTACCCGGCGACTGAAGCCGGGCCAGCTGGTGGCGAGCGACGCATCGGTCACGCTGGTGGAGAAGCCGAGGTGGGCGAGCCGCGCTGGCCACAAGCTCGAGGCGGCGCTCGACGCGTTCGGGATCGACCCGACGGGGCTTGCGGCGCTGGATGCCGGAGCCTCCACGGGAGGCTTCACCGATGTCCTGCTGAGCCGCGGCGCCAGGATCGTGTACGCGGTGGACGTCGGGCGGGCCCAGCTGATCCAGCGGCTGCGCGAGGACCCGCGCGTGGTGAGCATGGAGCGCACGAACCTCCGCGACCTGCGTGAGCTGCCGGAGCCGATCGGCCTCGGCACTCTCGACCTCAGCTTCATCAGCCTGCGCCTGGTTTTCCCGGCGGTCCGGAACCTCCTTGCTGAGGACGGTCGCGTCGTGGCCCTCGTGAAGCCGCAGTTCGAGGCGGGGAAGGACGACGTCCCGCGGGGTGGAGTCGTCCGTGACGCCGCGACCTGGCGCCGAGTGCTCGAGGGCGTGGCGACCGATGCCGCGATCGCCGGCCTTCACGCGCACACCGTGATCCGCTCGCCGATCGCCGGCGGCGACGGTAACGTCGAGTTCCTCATCGACCTGCGGACGTTCGAGCCCGCCGACCCGCCCGCCTTCGCGCGGCAGGTCGTCGAGGTCACCTGAGCGGTACGGCCGTACCACGGGCGTATTACGATCACGCCGTGAAGCGCAGAGGGGCGGCGGCGTCGCGGATCGAGCAGGCCGAGCAGCTCGGGATCGGCTTCGAGGGCATCGAGGTCGTGGAGCCCGCGTCCGCGGAGCCGTCTCCGGACACGATGCGCCAGATCGTGAGCCTCCGGATGCCCGACCAGCTCCTCGCGCGGGTCGAGGAAGCGGCGCAGGCGCGCGGCGTGTCGCCCTCGAGCCTCATGCGAGCGTTCATCGCGGCCGGGCTGGATCGGTCCTACGCCGCCGTGCGCGATCCGAGCGACATGGCCGCCGAGCTGGCCGAGCTCCGCCACAGCATCGAGCGACTGGGGCAGCGGCTGGAGCGTGGCGAGAAGCCCGACCGGGGCGCATGAAGCGCATCGGCTTCGCGTGGAACCCGTACAGCGACCGCGCGCCCGACCTGCTGGCCCGTGGCCGCTCCTGGTGCGAGGCCCACGGCGTGGAGGCCTGGGACGCGCCGGGCGACGCGCGCGACCGCATCGGCGCCGAGCTCCACGATACCGACCTCGTCTGCGTCCTCGGCGGTGACGGCACGTTCCTGCGGACGGCACGAGCCATCGGTGGCTCCGGGGTCCCGGCACTCGGCATCAACCTCGGGCGGGTCGGCTTCCTCGCCAAGGTCGAGACGGACGGGCTCGAGCGTGCCCTCGACCAGGTGCTGGACGGTGACTACCGCGCGGAGGACCGGTTCCGGATCATGGCGCGCGTCGTCCGTCGCGACGGCAGAACCGCGGAGCACGCCTGCCTGAACGAGGTGGTCGTGGCACGCGGCAGCCGGGTGCGCATGATCCGGCTCGAGGTCGAGGTCTCCGGCTCGCACCTCGCCACCTACGTCGCTGACGGGGTGGTGGTCGCAACACCGACGGGGTCCACCGCTTACAGCTTCAGCGCCGGCGGCTCGATCCTCGATCCGCGGCTGCGGAACATGGTGATCACGCCGGTCGCCGCCTACCTGTCGCCGCTGCACAGTGTGGTGGCGGGGGAGGACCACGAGGTGCACATCACGCTCCGCGAGGCCCACGACGGCGCGATCATCAGCATCGACGGACAGGAGGACCTGCCGATGGCGATCGGCGACCGGGTCGAGGTCCGGGCGCTTCCGGAGCCGCTGCGAATGATCGAACCGACCGGCAGCACGCCCTTCTACGACCTGCTGCGCACGAAGGCGTCGCTCCTCCCGTACTAGGGCCGATACTGGTCGCATGGCGCTGCGCGAGCTGACGGTCGAAAACCTCGCCGTGGTTGAGCGCGTCCGCCTCGGCCTGGCCCCCGGATTCACGGTTGTGACCGGGGAGACCGGCGCCGGCAAGTCGCTGGTGGTCGACGCCGTGGCCCTGGCGCTTGGCGCGCGCGCGAGCACCGACCAGGTGCGCGCCGGAGCCGATGCCACCCGGGTCGAGGCCGTCTTCGACGCCCCGTCGCTCGACGTCGACGACCCGATGGCCGACCTGGTGGCGGCGGGTGAGGGGACGATCATCATCCGCCGCGAGGTCGGCGCCGACGGTCGCTCCATGGCGCGCCTCAACGACCGACCGGTCACCGTCGGCGGCCTTGCCTCGGTGGGGGCCCGGCTCGGCGAGATCCACGGGCAGCACGAGCAGCAGCGCCTCCTCGAGCCCGCGCGCCAGCTGGCCCTGCTCGACGGGTTCGGCGGGCACGCCGAGCTGCTGACGACGGTCGCCGCCGCCCACCGCGCGTGGCGCGCCACCGTCGCGGCCGCCGCGGAGCTGCTGACCGATGCGCACGAGCTCGCCCGACGCGTCGAGCTCCTCCGCCACCAGGCCGACGAGATCGTGGGCGCGGCACCCCGCCCCGGCGAGGATGCCGAGCTCGAGGCGCAGCTGCGTGCGGCCGAGCACGCCGAGACGATCGCGCGAGCCGCGGACGACGCGGTCCGCGCACTCCGCGAGGACGCCGGTGCCGGCGAGGCCCTGGGCGTCGCGGAGCGCGGGCTGACCACGGCCGCCGGGCACGACGAGAGATTCGCGCCGCTGGCCGATCGTGCCGCCGGCCTGTCGGCGGAAGCCGCCGAGCTGGCGCGCGATGTGGCCGCCGCCGCGGAGGATGTCGATCTCGACCCGGCGAGCCGGGCGGCGGCCGAGGAGCGGCTGGCGCTGCTCTACGACCTGCGTCGGAAGTACGGCGACTCGCTCGAGGCCGTCCTGGCGTTCGGCGAGCAGGCATCGGCCGAGCTCGATCGGCTCGAGAACCAGGAGGCGGACCGCGAGCGGCTGCGGGCGGAGGAGGTCGCGAGACGAGCGGCCCTCGAGGAAGCCGCGGATCGGTTGCGCATCGCGAGGAACGCGGCGGCCAATGGGCTGGCGGCGGCCGTGAATGCGGAGCTGCCGCCGCTCGGGCTGCCGGCCGATGCCTTCGGCGTCCAGCTCGAGCGGGTGGACATCGGTCCGGCAGGCGGCGATCGGGCCACGTTCACGTTCGCGCCGAACCCGGGAGAGCCGCCCCGCCCCCTCGGCCGCATCGCGTCGGGCGGGGAGGCGAGCCGGCTGGCACTGGCCCTCGAGGTGGTCCTGGCGGCCGCCGACGAGACGGCGCTGCTCGTGTTCGACGAGATCGACGCCGGGGTCGGGGGACGGAACGCATCGGCGTTGGGCGAGCGGCTCCAGGCGCTCAGCCGATTCCACCAGGTACTGTGCGTCACCCACCTGCCGCAGGTTGCCGCCTGGGCCGATGCGCACCTCGTGGTCGGCAAGCGCGCCGACGGCGAACGGACGGCGACCGAGGTCCGCGTGCTCGACGCCGATGGGCGAGCCGCGGAGCTCGCGGCCATGCTGGCGGGCGAGGGGGCCGGCGACGAGGCGCGGTCGGCTGCCGAAGCCCTCCTCCGAGCCGCCGCCGGCCCTGGAGTCGGATAACTCGCACCATGTGGCGCATGACGTGGCCGGAGTCGCCGCGGGCGGCTGATTCCGAGCGTGAATCTCCCCGCATCGCCGCGCACCCTGCGGCTATTGCTCCGGATCCTGCCAGTTATCCGACTCGGGAGGCCTGGACTCGGATATCCGCACTCAGGGCGCGCAGCATCCGACTCGGGCCGTGGGGCCCGCGGTGACGCTCCTCGAACGGGCGATCGGCGGCTTCCTCGTCGAGCTGCGCGTCGAGCGCGGGCTCTCCCCGCTCACGATCGCCGCCTACCGCCGCGACCTCGCGCAGTTCGCCCAGCACGCGCGAGGGGATGCGTGGCGCACCGATGCAGGACCGCTGAACGCGTTCGTGGAGGCATTGCAGGACGCCGGCGCCAAGGGCAGTACCCAGGCCCGCAAGAGCGCGGCGGTCCGCAGCTTCTACGCGTTTGCCCTGCGCGAGGGCCACGCCAGGCGCGACGTCCCCGCACTCGTCGACGCGCCGAAGCCCGGCAGCTACCTGCCAGACGTCCTCGCTCCCGACGACGTGATTCGCATCCTGGATGCACCCCCGGCAGACGAGCCGGCCGGGATCCGCGACCGGGCGATCCTCGAGCTCCTGTATGGCTGCGGCCTCCGCGTCAGCGAGCTCGTGGGTCTCGACACGGACCGCGTCGACCTGCCCCACCAGCAGGTGCGGGTTATCGGCAAGGGGAACAAGGAGCGACGGGTGCCGATGGGCGACGAGGCACGGGAGCGGCTCCATCGGTATCGGTCCGGTCCGCGCAGCGAGTGGACGGCCGGGAAGCCAACGCCGGCCGTGTTCGTCAGCCAGCGCGGCAGGCGGCTGACCCGGGAGTCGGTGTGGCGCCTCGTGAAGCGATGGAGCAGCGCCGCCGGGGTGCGAGAGCGCGTGACACCCCACACGTTCCGGCACAGCTTCGCGACGCATCTGCTGGAGGGCGGCGCCGACCTGCGGGTGGTCCAGGCTCTGCTCGGCCATGCTAGCATCAGTACCACCCAGCTCTACACCCATCTGACCGGCGAGCGCGTGCGCGAGGTCTACGCGCGGGCGCACCCGAGAGCCTGATGCGAACACCACCAGCGGAGGGTCCGAACGCCCGATGAGCTACGCGCGCAACCTCCTGAGCCGCGGCGAGGAGGTCGTCCACGAGAGCCGGCAGCACTGGTTCGCGATCATCGCGCGGACGTGGCTGTGGATCCTGCTCGCCGTCGTCACCCTCGCCATCGTCATCTTCCTCGTCTCCGGCAGGGAGCCGTTCGTGAACGAGACGATCGACCAGATCGTCACCCTGCTGGCGGTGGCCGGCTTGCTCATCGCCGCCGGCTACGTCGGCTTCACGCTCTGGGACTGGCGCAACCAGGAGTGGCTCATCACCACCCGGCGCGTCATCCGCGCGGAGGGCGTGCTCAACAAGAGCGTGTCGGACTCGAGCCTGGAGAAGATCAACGACGCGCGCCTCGACCAGAGCATGTTCGGGCGCATCTTCGGCTTCGGGACGCTCGACATCCTCACCGCCGCTGAGGAGCAGAACGCCGGGAGCAACGTCGCCGACTTCCCGATGATCGCCGACCCCGTGGAATTCAAGAAGGCGATGTTCGACCAGAAGCAGATGCTGGAGAACCCGGACCTCGCGCGGCCGCGCTACCAGCGCGCCGCCGATGCGCCGCCCATGCAGCGTGCGGAGCCGATGCCCCCGCGTGCCGGCTCGGATCGCGTCGCCGTCCATGCCGACGCCCCCACCGCGCCGCCCCCACCCGCTCCAGCCCCCGAGCCCCGCTCGGCCGGCGAGGAGCTGAGCGCGACGCTCGAGCGCCTGGCCGGGCTGCGTGACAAGGGGTTGATCACGCCCGAGGAGTACGAGGTCAAGAAGGCGCAGATCCTGGAGCGCATGTAACGTTGGGCGACTCCACGCTGCCCGCCCTGTCCGACGGGGTGTACGGAGCCGAGCTCGATCGGCGCATTGCGGAGGCCAGCGATGCGATCCGGGAGCGCCTGGCCGCGCATCCGACGCTGTCGAGCCCCAGGCTGGCGGCGGTGCTGGGATCCGGATTGGGCGACGTGGTCGAGCTGCTCGACGACGAGCCGCGCGTCTCCATCCAGTATGGAGACATCCCGAACGTCCCTGCCGGCGCGGTCGAGGGCCATGCCGGGGAGCTGGTGGCCGGCACGATCCGCGGAGCGCCCGCCCTCATCCTTTCGGGCCGCGCGCACCCCTATGAAGGCCTCTCGCAGCGCGAGTCGACCCTCCTCCTCCGAGCGGTTCTGGCCCTGGGCCCCAGGACCCTGGTGCTGACGAACGCCGCCGGGGGCCTGGATCCGGCCTTCGAACCGGGCGACGTGATGCTCATCACGGACCACCTCAACCTGTCCGGCGACAATCCGCTGCTCGGCCCCAACCTCGACCGCTTCGGTCCGCGTTTTCCACCCTTGACCGATGCCTACGATCCTGCGCTGCGGGCGGCTGCGCTCGATGCGGCGGACCGAACCGGCGTCGCGTTGCGCCAGGGGGTGTACGTGATGCTGTCCGGCCCGTCGTACGAGACGCGGGCCGAGATGCGGATGCTCCGCGGCCTCGGCGCCGACGCGGTCGGGATGAGCACCGCGCACGAGACGATCGTGGCGCGGCACGCCGGCGTCGGGGTGCTGGCCTTCAGCCTCATCACGAACAAGGCGACCGACGACGTCGAGACCGGCGCGACGCACGACGAGGTGATCGCGATGGGACGCATCGGCGCCGCCCAGCTCGTCACGCTGCTCGGCGACCTCCTGCCGCGCGTCGTCTGAACGCGCCGGCTCATGCTGTTCTTCGACTTCACCCCCGCCCAGATCGTTGGCATCGCCGTGGCCCTCGTGGTGGGCATCACGTTCCACGAATTCAGCCACGCGTTCATCGCCGACCAGCTTGGCGACCATCGGCCACGGGCGCTCGGCCGGGTCAGCCTCAACCCGGTGGCCCACATCGATCCGATGGGCGCCATCGTCTTCGTGCTCGCCGGTTTCGGCTGGGGCAAGCCGGTCCCGGTGAACGTCTACGCGCTGCGGCCCGGACGGATCGGGATGGCGATGGTGGCGGCGGGCGGCCCGATCGCGAACGTGATCGTCGCGACGGTGGCGGCGGTGGTGTTCCGGGTCCTCGAGCTCGCCGGCGTCCGCGGTCTCGCCCCCGAGATCACGTACTTCATCGTGCTCTACAACATGCTGCTGGCGGTCTTCAACCTGCTCCCGATCCCGCCGCTCGATGGCTACAACGTGCTGCTCGCGTTCTTGCCCCCGCGCACGGCGTTCACGGTCCAGCGCTATGCGCCGTACGGGATCATCGTCCTGCTGCTGCTCGTGTTCCTGCCCGGCAGCCCGCTGCGGCTGATGTTCGTCGCCGTGCGGGCCCTGACCGGCCTGCTCATCGGGAGCTAGCCGTGCACCGGGTCGGGCAGTTCGTCGCGCACGTCCGAGCCCGGGTCGCCCCGGACGAGGCGGCGCTCGTTCGTCGGGTGCTGCCCGCGGCCGCGGCGGACCTCTTCGACGCGATGCCGGTGGCGGACCGCCGGCACGCCCTTGACGTGGCAGGACGGCTCACGGCCGCAGGCCACGACGATCCCGATCTCCTGGCGGCCGCGCTCCTGCACGATGCGGCCAAGGGTCACCGGATGCGGCTCCGGCATCGGATCGCCGGCGTGCTGCTCGAGGCCTTCGCGCCTGACGCACTCCGGCGCCTGGCCAACCCTGATCCGCGGTCGTGGCGCCATCCGTTCCACCTCTACCTTCACCACGCCGATCTCTCCGCGGAGCTGGCGACCGCCGCGGGCGGCTCGCCGCGGGCGGCCGCGTTCATCCGCGGTGACGCGAGCGACGTTGACGCGCGCCTGCAGCGCGCATTGACCGAGGCCGATGACGCATCCTGACGGCATGCAGCCGATCCCGGTCGAGCCCGACGGCGCCGTCTCGGTCCCGGTTGGGGACCAGGGCTTCACGCTGGCGCTGCCGGCCTTCGAGGGGCCGCTCCAGCTGCTGCTCCACCTGATCGAGTCTCGGCAGCTCGACGTCCTGAGCGTGCCGCTGGCCGAGGTGGCCGATGCGTACGTCGAGCACCTGTCGCGCCATCCCGTCGACGCCGCCAACCTGTCGGAGTTCGTGTCGATTGCCGCACAGCTGATCTTCCTGAAGTCGAAGCGTCTGCTGCCCAGCGAGCCGATGCCGCCGCTGCCGGAGGGCGCCGACGAGCCCGACGAGGAGGAGCTTCGGCGCCGGATCCTCGAGTACCGCGCCCTGCGCGACGCGGCGAAGGTGCTCGGCGAGATGGATGGCATGGCGCCGGCGATGCGCCGCGAGCCCCGCGAGGCCGACCTGCCCGAGATCGCTTCCGAGCCGATGCCGGCCGCCGTCATGGTGGCGGCGCTCGAGGCGCTGGCCGCCATCCCGGAGCCGGTCGCGCCGCCGCCGGCGGTCGTGCCACGCGAGATCACCATCGGCCAGCAGATCGCCGTCCTGCGACAGGCGCTGTCGGCCGGTGGCCGGGTGCTGCTCCAGACGATCCTCGCCCGCTGCCGGTCGCGGACCGAGGCGGCGGTGACGTTCCTCGCGGCTCTCGAGCTCGTCCGTCGCCGCCAGGTGACGGCCGAGCAGCACGACATCTTCGGGCCGATCGTCATCGAAGCATCCGCCGGAGAGGCGAGGCCGTGACCGAGCAGGAGGGGCCGCTGGACCTCGGCGCGTTCTACGAGGCACTCCTGTTCATCGCCGAGCGTCCGCTGACGACCGCGGAGCTCGCGGAGCTCGGCGCTCTCCCGCGCCTCCAGGCCGAGGCCGAGCTGTCGGCGCTCGCCGAGCGGCTCGAGGAGGACGAGCGCGGACTCCGCGTCCAGCACCACGACGGTGCCTGGCAGCTCGTGACCGCGCCGGCGGTCGGTGCCCGGCTGGCCACCTATGCCGCGCGCGAGGAGGCGCGCCTCTCGCCCGCCGCGCTCGAGGCGCTGGCGGTCGTCGCGTACCGTCAGCCCTGCACGCGGGGGGACGTCGAGCGCGTCCGTGGCGTCGACTCCGACTACGTCATCCGCTCGCTCATGCATCGGCGCCTGGTGGTCGAGGTGGGCCGGCGCGACACGCCGGGCCGGCCGGTGCTGTTCGGGACGACCTTCACCTTCCTCGAGCGATTCGGGCTGACCTCGATCGACGACCTGCCGCCGCTCTCCAGCGATGCGGCCCAGCTCACCGCCCTCACCGAGTCGGTCGAGCCCGCCGCCGCCGATGGCGAGTGAGCGCCTCCAGAAGCTCATCGCCCGCGCGGGCCTGGCGTCTCGTCGGCGCGCCGAGGAGCTCATCGCCGACGGGCGGGTCACGGTCAACGGGAAGCGCGCCGGGCTGGGCGACTCCGCCGATCCGGCTCGCGACCGCGTGGAAGTCGACGGGCAGGCGCTCCAGCGCCCCGCGCCCGCGATCCATCTCGCCGTCCACAAGCCGCGGGGCTACCTGGCGTCGGCGCGTGACGAGCGCGGGCGCCGGTCTGTCCTCGCCCTGGTGGACACCCGCGGCGAGCGGCTCTGGCCCGCGGGGCGTCTCGACGTCGAATCCGAGGGGCTGATGCTGCTCACGAACGACGGCGAGTGGGCCAACCGCGTGCTGCATCCCAGGTTCGGCACCGAGCGCGAGTACGCGGCGCTCGTATCGCCGTCGCCCACCCGGCAGCATCTGGATCGGCTGCGGGTCGGGGTGACGCTCGAGGACGGGCCCGCGCGGTTGCTGGCCGCCCGCCACGCGCCGCCGCCGCCCGAGGTGGCACGGGAGCGCGGCGAGACCGGCGTGTGGCTGCGGGTTCGCATCGGGGAGGGCCGGAAGCGGGAGGTGCGGCGCCTGTTCGATGCCGTCGACGCCCGGGTCGAGCGACTCGTCCGGACCCGCCTCGGGCCGCTCACACTGACCGGGCTTCGGGAGGGGGAGTGGCGGCGGCTGGGACCCATCGAGGTCGCCGCGCTGTCCAGGGCGAAGCGCCGATGACGCTGCGGATCGCGATCGACGGGCCATCCGGGGCCGGAAAGTCGACCGTCGGTCACGCGCTCGCCCGGCGCGTCGGGGCCACGTTCGTCGACACCGGGCTGATGTACCGCGCCCTCACGCTGGCGGCGATCGAAGGTGGCGTCGACACGGAGGATGGCCCGGCACTCGGCCACCTGGCCGGCAGCTGCTCGATCGCCGTCGAGCGGCCGGGCCCCGAGCACCCCGATCGGCTCGAGACCGTGCGGCTCGATGGCCGCGACGTCACCGACGACGTGCGCGCGCCGCACGTCGATCGCGCGGTGAGCGCCGTGAGCCGCCATGCCGAGGTCCGGGACGCGATGCTCTCCGTCCAGCGCGCCGCCGCCGGCCGGGGTGACACCGTGATGGTCGGGCGGGACATCGGCACGGTGGTGCTCCCTGACGCGGCGCTCAAGGTCTACCTCGTCGCCCCGCCGGAGGTGCGAGCCGCGCGTCGGGCGGCCGAGATGGGAGCGCCGGAGCGCTTCGACGAGTACCTCGCCGAGATCCACCGCCGCGATGCCGCCGACTCCGGCCGTGACATCGCCCCGCTGCGGAAGGCGGACGGGGCGCTCGTCATCGACACCGGTGCGCACGGGGTCGAGGCGTCGGTCGATGCCATCGTCGAGCGACTGGAGGCGATCGGTGCGTAGCTGGTTCTATCACCCCGGCTCGGCGATCATCGGCTTCGTCTCACGGCTGCTGTGGGGTGCGCGAATCGAGGGGATCGAGCATCTGCCCAGGACCGGTCCGTTCATCCTCGTCGGGAACCACTGCTCGAACCTCGACCCGCTGATGATGGGCTGGGCCAGCGGCCACCAGATCGGCCGCGTCGTGCATTTCATGGCGAAGATCGAGATGCGCAGCTGGCCGATCATCGGCTGGCTGGCGACCCAATCCGGGGTCTACTTCGTCCGCCGCGGGGAGCGCGACCGCGCCGCTCAGCAGTTCAGCCTCGACGCCCTCGCCGATGGACGGCCGATCGCCATCTTCCCCGAGGGCACCCGCTCGCGGACCGGCCACCTCCGGGAGGGGAAGCCGGGTGCGGCGCTCATCGCCATGCGGTCCGGCGCGCCGATCGTCCCGTCCGCGATCAGCGGCACGCACCGGATCTTCCCGAGCGGGTCACGCTGGCCGCGGGCGGCACGGGTGCGCATCCGCATCGGCGAACTGTTCACGCTGCCGCATCAACCGTCGGGGCGCCTGGACCGTGCCGCGCTGGCCGAGGGAACCGAGCGGATCATGTCGGCCATCGAGCAGCTCCTGCCGGAGGATCAGCGGCGGGCCCGGTGACGGGAACCCCAAGGTGAGCCGCGCGGTCGTCCTCCGGTCGCCAACGGCGCTGTCAGCAAATATCTCACTAGTGCTATATCCCGTGACAGGAAGCGGAGCCGGTCCGGACGGCTCAGCGTATATACGGATATACGCTGAGACTGCCCTAGAATTGGACGCGATGACCACTGCAACGCGACCCGACGTCCGCATCGCCGAGCGCGCCGGCTTCTGCTACGGCGTGCGCCTGGCGATCGACAAGGCGAAGCACGCGCGCGAGGAAGGCAAAGAGGTCACCACCCTCGGCCAGCTCGTGCACAACCCGGGGATCAAGGCGGACCTCTCCGATCGCGGCATCCGCACCGCCGACCTGGCTGACCAGGTCGAGGGCGGCACCCTCGTCATCCGCGCCCACGGCGTCCCGCGCTCCGAATTCGAGCAGGTGAAGGGGAAGGGCGACCTCGAGGTCATCGATGCGACCTGCACGTGGGTCCTCCAGAGCCAGAAGGCCGCCCGCGAGCTGGCGGAGGCCGGCTACACGGTCTGCATCATCGGCCACGAGGAACATCCCGAGGTGAAGGGCGTGCGCAGCTACGCCGGCGAGAAGCACGTCGTCGTGGACGACATGGACCGATCCACCTGGGAGCGCGTGCCGCGCACGAAGAAGATCGGCGTCCTCTCGCAGAGCACGATCCTGCCACAGAAGCTCGAGGAGTTCGCCGCCTTCTGCCTGCGCCGCGCGCACGACCTGAGGGTGGTGAACACGGTGTGCCCGGTCACCCTGACGCGCCAGGACGACTCGGTCGCGCTGGCGCGCGAGGTGGACGCCATGATCGTGGTCGGCGGCAAGAACAGCAGCAACACGAAGGAGCTGGCGGTGAAGTGCCGCGAGATCCAGCCGGAGACGGTCCACGTCGCCGATGCCGACGAGCTGGCCGCGGAGCACGCCGACTGGGTTCGGGGCAAGGCGCGCATCGGGATCACCGGCGGAACGTCCACCCCCGAGATCGACCTCGAGGAGGTTCGGGAGCGAGTCTACGCGGTGACCGCCGCGTAGACTGCGGGACGTGAACGCCTGCCCGAGCTGCGGCCGCGACGTCGCCGACACCTTCGCCTTCTGCCCGCACTGCGGGGCGGCCGTGACGACACCGGTCGAGGCCGAGGAACGGAAGCTGGTGACCGTCCTGTTCGCCGACGTGACCGGGTCGACGCACCTGGCCGACACCCTGGACGCGGAGGTCGTTCGCGACCTGATGGCCGCGTACTTCGACATCGCGCGCCAGGAGATCGAGGCGCGCGGCGGCACCGTCGAGAAGTTCATCGGCGACGCCGTCATGGCCGTCTTCGGGGTGCCGGTGGCTCACGAGGACGACCCATCCCGCGCCATGCATGCCGCCCTCGCCATTCGCCGACGGCTGGCCGAGCGGAATGCGACGCGTGAGGAGTCGCCGGAGCTGCAGGTGCGGGTTGGCATCAACAGCGGCGAGGTGGTTTCGACCGGCGCGCACCGGCCGGGCGAGGTGATGGTCACCGGCGATGCGGTGAACGTCGCCGCGCGCGTGCAGCAGGCGGCGGAGCCAGGCCAGATCCTCGTCAGCGCGCGCTCCGCCGCGGCGGCTCCCGAGCTCCGGTACGCCGCGGCCCGTCCAAGGGCGATGCGCGGCAAGACCGACCCGGTCGACGTCACCGAGCTTCTGGACGCTGAC
>DASVEQ010000179.1:0-6107 GCA_036380455.1 Candidatus Limnocylindria bacterium
GGATGACGACCACCAGGCTGGCGAAGAGCGCCGAGCCGAGGGTCGCGGTGGCCGCCCGCGCGATGCCCTGCTGGGTCGAGCCGGTGGCCGCGGCCCCGGCCGCCAGGAGCGCCGCCACGAGGAAGGTCAGCGGCAGCGCCCCCTCCGACTGGAGCGGCGGCGCCACCAGGAACCACCCAAGGGTCCCGAGGGGGGCGGCCAGCATCCCGAGGGCGGCGACCCAGGTCAGCGGCCGCGTCCAGTCCTCCGGGTCCTCGGGAGGCACGACCTCCCCGAGCCGGACGCTGATGGGAACGAGGTCGTCGTCCGGCTCCCCGGTCACGCCGCCTCGGCCCGCACCCACCCGGGATCCGTCGCCAACCGAAGGCCGAGGATGCGCGCGCCGAGCTCGCGGACCATCCAGCCGGCCTGAAACGCCAGGCGGGCGTCATCGGAGCGAGTCAGGCCGCCCAGCGCCTCGAGCTCGGTGAGGGCGCGGGGCGTGGCGAGGTCGTCGTCCATCGCCGCCAGGAACCGGTCGCGGTGCTCGCGGACCGGAGGCTCGAGCTCTCCGGCGGCTGCGGCCGCCGGCGCCGCGGGCGCGAGCTCCTCCGCGCGCAGGCAGGCGCTGCGGAGCCGCGCGACGGCATCGGCGGATCGGGCCAGGTCGGCCTCCCGAAAGTCGACCTCCGAGCGGTAGTGGTGCGACAGGAGGTAGTGGCGGATCGCGTCGCCGGGGTAGGTGCGCAGCAGGTCGCGCACGAGGACGAGGTTGCCGAGAGACTTGCTCATCTTCTCGCCGCCGTAGCGCAGCATGCCCGCATGCGCCCAGTGCCCGACCCACGGCGTGACCCCCGTTGCGCCCTCCGTCTGGGCCAGCTCCGACTCATGGTGCGGGAAGGCGAGATCGGCGCCGCCGCCGTGCACCTCGAAACGGTTGCCGAGGTAGGCGGTCGCCATCGCCGAGCACTCGATGTGCCAGCCGGGACGGCCCGCGCCCCAGGGCGACGGCCACGACGGCTCGTCCTCCAGGGAGCGCTGCCAGAGCACGAAGTCGAGCGGATCCCGCTTGCCGGGCATGTCCGGCATGTTGCCGCGCTCGTTTGCGATTGGTTCCATCTCGTCGCGGGACAGGTGCGAGAGCTCCCCGTACCGCGGCCAGGCGTCGATCGAGAAGTACACGTTGCCCTCGGCCGCGTACGCGAGCCCCCGCTGGACCAGCCGGCCGATCATGGCCACCATCTGGGGGATGTGCTCGGTGGCCCGCGGGTAGTGGTCCGGCGGCAACCAGTTCAGCGCCGCCATCTCGGTGAGGAAGGTCGTCACGTGGCGGTTGCCGAGCGCGAGATAGTCCTCGCCGGTCTCGCGCGCCTTGCGCAGCATGTCGTCGTCGACGTCGGTGAGGTTCTGGACGTAGACGACGTCGTGGCCGAGGTACTCGAGATACCGATGGAGGACGTCGAAGCTGACGTACGTGAACGCGTGGCCGATGTGCCCGGTGTCGTACGGCGTGACGCCGCACACGTACAGGCCCACACGGTCCCCGTCGCCGACGGGCGCGAACGGATGCAGGCCACCCCGGCGGGCATCGTGGAGGAGGAGGGTCACGCTCCGAATTCTAGAGTGGAGGCCGGATCGACGCGGAGGACTGGACAGCGGCCGATAAAATGGCGGACCGACAGGGGTCCGCTGCCGACCACGTTCCAGATCGGAGCCGAGCATGGAAGTCCTGCGCTGGTTGCTGTTCTTCGCGATCGCGATGTTCCTCATCGTGGCCGCGATCTTCTTCGTCATGGGTCGACCACTTCCCCTGCCGAACTTCTAGGGCGCGGCTACCACAGCTCGGGCTTCGTGCTCATCAGGAAGCCGATGACCCCGATCACGCCCGCCATTCCGTAGGCCACCAGCCGCTGCTGGCGCGCGCGCCTTCGCCACGCCTCGTCATCGGTCCCCGCGAAGCTGAGGCCGATGAGCCGCCGCAGGTTCGGCCGGCTCACGAATCCCGCCACCAGCAGGTTCGCGGCGTACAGCCCCAGCGCCACCAGCAGCCAGGGCTGGGTGAGCAGCTCCGGGCCCAGGATCCACAGCATCGCCGCGCCGGTGATCGCCAGGCCGGCGCCGATGAGGAGCGTGCCGGTGCCCTGCGTCGCCATCAGGAGTCGCGTGCCGGCGTCGAGTGGCCCGCTGCTGCGCCGCAGGACAAAGGGCAGGAGAACGCTCGGGAGCAGCAGGCTGACGGCCAGGATGATGTGCGCGACGAGGAGGATCGGGAACCAGTTCATCGCTCCGGATGCTAGCCGACCCTGTCAGACGAGGGGCGTCGCGTGATTCGGGTCAGCTTCCTTTCATCTGCACCACCGGTGCAGCTGCCCGATTGCGGGGATCGGCCGTCAGCGGCCCTTCGTGAAGCTCGTCCGCACTCCGAGACGCCGCATGGCGGTCGGGATGTTCACCGACCAGCCGACACCGAACGGGCGATCCGTGAACAGCCTCGGCGAGCGCGGATTCCAGTACGCCTGGCGGAGCCGTTCGAGCGAGGGGACGCGGAAGTCGTAGGGCACCACGCCGAGCAGCTTCCCGTGCCAGGTGCGCTGCTCCGGGGGCTTGCGCAGCTCCACGTAGAGCGCCCCGAGCAGAGAGCCGATCACCGCGGTTCGGACAAGCCACAGCAGCGCGTCGAGCTCGGACCGCGCGGTATCGGCCTTGTGGGACAGGTCGCCGCGAACGTTGTCGATCATGGATCCTCCTTGTCCGGCGCTCCTCGCAAGCGCCGTGCCGCGTGGCATGATGCGCGCGCCGATGCGCACCTCCCCCTACCTTAGCCTGCTGCGTCGAAATCCGGCGTTCGCGCGCCTGTATGGTGCCCAGCTGGCGAGCTTCGCGGGCGACTGGTTCGCCACCGTCGCGCTTCTCGGCCTGGCCCTGGAGCTGACCGGGTCGTCGGCGGTCGCGTCGCTGGTCCTCGTGCTCCAGACCGGAGGCTTCGCCGCGGCCTCGCCGGTCGCGGGGCTGCTCGCCGATCGCCTCGACCGACGGCGACTCATGGTGGCCGCCGACCTTGCGCGCATCCCGGTGGCGCTCGCCTTCCTGCTCGCTCGAGACCCCGAGTCGCTGTGGATCGCGTTCGCCGCGGTGCTCCTCCTCGCCGTCGGCGCCGCGGTCTTCGAGCCGACCTCGTCGGCATCGCTGCCGAACCTCGTGCGCCGCGAGGATCTGCCGACCGCCAACGTCCTGATCGGCTCGGCCTGGGGCACGATGCTGGCCGTCGGGGCCGCGCTGGGCGGCATCGTGGCCGCCACCCTGGGGCGGGACGCTGCGTTCGTGGTGAACGCGCTGAGCTTCGCGCTCTCGGCGTGGCTCATCGTCGGCATCCGGCAGCCCCTCCAGGAGGATCGTGACCCATCGGCGCAGGTCGGTGGAGGCGTCCGTGGCGGTCTGGCGACGGCCATCGGCTTCGTGCGCACCTCGCGCATGGTCGGGGCGTTCGTGCTCTCGAAGACCTCCTTCGGGGTCGGCACCGGGGTCGTCGCGCTCCTGGCGGTGTTCGGTTCGGGGGTCTTCGCGGCCGGCGACGCCGGCATCGGCATCCTGTTCGCGGCCCGCGGGCTCGGTGCGCTGGTTGGTCCTTTCCTCGCCCGGACAGTGATGGGCACCGACGACGCGGGGTTGATCCGTGGCATCGCGGCCTCCTTCGTGGCGGCCGCAGGCTGCTACGCGCTGTTCCCGCTGGCGCCGCAGCTCTGGGTCGCTGCGATCCTCGTGTTCGGCGCGCATTGCGGAGGTGGCGCGCAATGGGCGCTTTCGACGCTCGGCATCCAGCGCTCGACGCCCGACGCGATCCGGGGCCGCGTATTCAGCCTGGACTATGGGCTCGTGACGCTGACGATCGCCGTCTCGACGCTGCTCGCCGGGCTGCTCGCGGACGTAGTCGCGGCGAGGCCGGCGGTCTGGGTGATGGCCGGCCTGATCCTCCTGGCCGGCGTCGGCTGGATCGCCTTCGCGTGGCCGATCCTGGCGCGCGGTCGCACGGCTACACTCGGGGACCGATGAGCGGCCCGCCCTTCCTCGACGCCGATGCGATCCGCGGCGCGATCTCGGTCGGCGAGCTGGTCGACGCGGTCGAGGAAGCCTTCCGCGACGTGGCCGCCGGCCGCGACCGCTCACCGCTCCGCTCGCACGTGCCGCTCGACGCAGGTGACCTGCTGCTCATGCCCGGTGTCCGGGCAGGCGGCGCCGGCGCGAGCGTCAAGGTCGTGACGGTGATGCCCGGCAACGCCACGCGTGGCCGCCCGACCGTGCAGGCCATCGTCGCGTGGTTCGATGCCGCCACCGGCGAGCCGCTCGCCCTCCTCGACGGGCCGACCGTGACGGCGATGCGCACGGGCGCCGCTTCCGGCGTCGCCACTCGGTTACTGGCTCGCGAGGACGCGCGGAACCTCGTCGTGATCGGGGCGGGCGCCCAGGCCGAGTGGCAGGTCCGTGCTGTGCTGGCGGTCCGGCCCATCGAGCGGGTCGCGGTCTGCACCCGTTCCCCCGAAACGCGCGAGGCGTTCGCCGCGCGCATGCGTGAGGCGACGGGAGTCGACGTCAAGCCCGCTGCCGATGTCGAGACGGCACTGCGCTCCGCCGACGTCGTGTGCTGCGCGACCACCTCGTCGCAGCCGGTGTTCGACGCCGACTGGCTGCGGCCGGGGACGCACGTCAACGCCATCGGCGCCTTCCGCCTCGGGATGGTCGAGCTGCCGCCCGAGCTGTTCGCCGCCGCGGCGCTCGTGGCGGTGGACGCCCGGGTTGCGGCCCTTGCCGAGGCGGGCGACGTGGTGGCCGCGATCGGGCGGGGCCTCCTATCCGAGGCGGATCTCGTCGAGATCGGCAGCGTCGAGCGGGGCTGGGCGGGCTCCCGCGACACGGCGGCCATCACCGCCTTCAAGTCGGTCGGGCTGGCGATCCAGGACGTGGCGGCGGCCGAGCTCATCGTCGACCGGCTCCTCGGCGGCGCGGAGGCCCAGCCGAGCGAATAGCGACGCCACGAGTCGGTCCAGGACCGCGCGGAACGTCACCCAGCGCTGCGTCGCAACCGGCTGCGTCGCCGCGTCGATCGGTGCCTGCCAGACGGCGGCGGGTGCGTCGTGCGCCAGGAGCCGGGCCAGGTCGGGGGCCGGTACCCGCCGCGCGGACGGCGCCGATGCGGCGGTGACCTCGATGAGGCCGCTCGACGCGTCGGCCACGCTGACGATGATCGGCTCCGGGTCGGGTGGCGGGGGAGGCGGCGGCGCCGAGAGGCCGACCTGGCCGCCACCCGGCTGTTGGAGAACCGGCGCGGGCGTGGGCGTCGGCGCCGGCGTGGGGACCGGCGTCGGGAACGGCGCGGCTGTCGGCGCCGGCGTGGGCGAACCGCTCGGTCCCGGAGCTGGCGTCGGCGTCGGCTGGGGAGTGGGGACCGGCGTCGCGGTGGGCGCCGTGGTCGGAGCCGGGGTGGTCGGTGGCGGGGCGGCGGTCACGGAAACGCCGCTGTAGTAGGTCGCGAGGATCTGCGCGGCGCTCTTGCCGGCCAGGCCACAGGCCTGGGTCCCCCACTGGAACATCTGCCAGCCATTCGCGTTCGCCCCGCAGGATTCGTTCACCGCTCCGGCGTTGTAGTAGGTGGCGAAGATCCGGCCGTTCTTCAGCGCGAGCGTGCCCCATGTGGCGTCGACGGCGGCGGCCATCGAGGCGTAGCTCGGAAGGCTCGGGTCGTAGTGCTGGTCGCGGGTGGAGTCGAAGACGTCGAAGCACTGCCCGGCGGCGTTCGTGTAGCCGCGCCAGTGGATGACCTGGTACCAGGCGTAGTTCTTCACCGCCAGCGCGCCCGAGCGGAGCGACTCGGTGGTCCAGCTGCTGATCCACTCGCGCGACAGCACTCCCTTCACGTAGGTGCGGAAGTCGACCGTATCGACGGCGCCGGTGGCGGTCCGAAACACGCGGATCGTGGGCGGCGGGACGGTCTCGGACCCGTACGTCCCACACTCGCCGGCGGCGATCGCCGGCCGAGGGGCGCCGATTGGGATCGCCACCGCCGCGACAAGGATCGCGGCGAGCACGCACGCCGCGCTGGTTCGTCGATGCATCGGACGCCGACCCTATCGATG